>DAIRTE010000022.1:0-28106 GCA_036804025.1 Clostridia bacterium
GCACCACCTGAAAGATGGAAGCTTTGTTGATCTCTTTGATGAGTTGTTTGTCCCCGGTGTTGTATCCCATATGCTACGGCTCCTCGTTTTCTCCGTCTTAGTGTAACTTTTTTTACTCACTTTGTAAACTATCGATTCTGAGAATATTCGGAATGCTCTTCTTTGTCGATCAAAAGCCTTGAGCCGGGCAAATCTGGCAGCGCACAAAAGCCTCCCCGGCGGGAAGGCCTTTATTGACCCATGTTGCGATTTTAAAACACACTTTTCTTCAGGCCTGGCTCGCGTCCAGTACGTCCAGAAACAGCATTGCGATGTCCGGGTCAAACTGCGAACCGGCGTTGCATTGAATTTCATTTCGCGCTTCCTCGGGGTCCATCTTCGTTCGATATGCCCGGTTTTGCGTCATGGCGTCGTATGCGTCAACGATGGAGATGATTCTGGAGAGCAGCGGAATTTGCGCCCCCTTCAGCCGCTGGGGATATCCCTTGCCGTCCCAGCGTTCGTGATGGCAGAGAATGTACTCCGCAATGGAGGCCAGTTCCAGCGAGGCGTTCGCAATTCGGTAGCCAATCTGCGGATGCTTTCGCATCTCAATCCATTCCTCTTCGGTCAGCTTTCCCGGTTTGTTCAAAATCTGCTCCGGTATGCCGATTTTTCCGATGTCATGCAGGTTGGAGAGCAGCTCCAGCTCGTCCAGTTCCTTCTGCGACAGGCACAGCCGTTTTCCAATCATGGCGGAGAGCTGCACCAGCCGCTCGCAGTGTTCTTCCGTTTCCTCATTCTTCTCAAGCAGCGTCGCCTTGATGGAGGCAAGCACCGCGCTGTGCGTGCTCTTACTCTCCAGCACCTTGCGCTGATACATGTTTTTTTCCGCGACGTGAAACGTCGCATCCAGCGGCTGTTCCATGCTGGTTCTGGTTCCGGCGCCCAGCGCAACGCTGATGTGCAGGGAATCCCTTGCTATGCTTCGGTTGATTTTATCGCAGGTCTCCTGAATCAATAGCACGGTATCCAGCGCGGTCTGCTCGTCCATATTCGGCAGGAGCATAGCAAACTCGTCGCCGCCGATTCTGGCCAGCAGATCGTTTTCGCGGCAGCAGGAGAGCATCGCTTTTGCCGTTTCCACGATGAGCGTATCTCCTTTTTCGTGCCCAAAAGCGTCGTTGATGAGCTTCACGCCGTTGATATCGCCAATCAGGATGGAGAGCGGCAGCGTGTTCTCTTGATCCATCGCGATCAGCGCCTGCTCAAAATAGCGACGATTGTACAGTCCCGTGAGAAAGTCATGCTGGCTGATGTGAACAAGGTTGTTCTCCATCTTTTTGCGCTCGGTAATGTTGTGCACGTTGGTTGAAATGTGTTCCGCGCCTTCCAACAGAATCAACCGCGCGGACAAGAGCCCCGTGAGCACACCGCCGCCCTTACGCACCAGCTCCACCTCAACGGCGTCCATCAAGCCCGTTTCGTGTAACCCTTCCACGATTTTTTCCCGGTCGGAGGGATTTCGAAAGAGCGCCAACTCTCTGCCCGCCTTGCCGACAATCTCGCGCTTCTCGTAGCCAAAGAGCTTCGTAAACCCTTCGTTTGCGTTCTGAATCGTCCCCTGCTCGATTTGGGCGATATATGCCGCGTCCGGACTCGTGTTGAACACCAGCTCGAAAAAGTCCTTCACTTCCCGAAGCGCTTCCTCGCTCTGTTTTAGAACCGCGTTCTCCTCCTCCAGCGCCTTCACCAGCAGTAGCGCCTTTTCATGCGCCAGTTTCAGCTGCTGCGTGCGTTCGTCCACCAGCATCGTAAGCCGTTGCTTCTCGTCCCGCTTTGCCAGATTTGCCTCTTTGATTTTCACCATTGCGCGGATCTGCGCAACCAGTTCGCACTCGTCAATCGGCTTGGAGAGGAACGCCTCCGCACCGCACTCCAGCGCCTGAATCCGGCTGTCCTTGTCGCCTTTCAACGCGGTGACGAATACAATCGGCGTGTCGCACTGCTGACCGTCCGCTTTGAGTGCGCGACAGACCTCAAACCCGCTCATTCCCGGCATGATCACGTCCAGCAGAATCACATCCGGATCGTGCTCCGTCGCCAGATCAATTGCCGCTTGACCGTCTTGCGCGGTGAAGATCGTCGCGTCTGGAAAGGACTCGCGAATCAACGCCCGGAGCGTAATCAGATTATCCGGATTGTCGTCGACCGCCAGAACCGTGATCATTTTATCGGCCATACAACACCACTCCAATCGCTTTGAGCAGTTCTTCCAGATGGATTGGCTTTGCGACGAATGCGTCGAACCCATGCGCCAGAATGCTGGAACGCTCCTGTACCATTGCGCTGGCCGTCAGCGCAATAATCGGGATGCGGCAGGTCGTCGCCCCGTTTCGAATCGCATGGAACGCGTCAATTCCGCTGATACCGGGCAGCGCGATGTCCATCAGCACAAGATCCGGCAACCTTGCTTTTGCAAGCTCCACCCCCAGTTCACCGGTCTCCGCTTCGATTACGCGAAAATCGTCCGATAAAAGCGCCCGTACCGTTGTGCGGTTGTCCTCGTTGTCCTCAACCACCAGCACGAGCGGTTTGTGATCGGGCTGCTGTTCCCTCTTCTCGGTTGGGTCGGCTATTCGATCCGGTTTCTTCGCCGGTTCAGCCTTGGTCGGTTCGGGCTTAGTCGGTTCGGTCTTGGCCGGTTCGCGTCCATCCGGAAACATGCGCGAGACAGCCGCAAGAAAATCTTCGCTGTTGATCCCGCCTTTTTGTATGATTTGCGAAACATGGTTCCGGTTCAAGCGCCCTAGTTCCTCGTTGGTAATCTGCTTGGCGGTTAGAATCAGCACCGGCACATTTGCCGTTTTTTGCGACGCGCGCAGTTCGTTCAGCGTCTCAAACCCGTCGATTTCCGGCATCATCAAGTCCAGAATGATCGCATCCGGAACGGTGTTCTCTACCATTTGAAACGCTTCGCGCGCGCTGCGGGCAATCAGCACCCGATGCCCGGCTCGTTCGAACAAATCTTTGATCTGAATGATCGCAGGCTCGCTGTCCTCAATGATGAGCAAGGTTTTGCCGGTCACGGAGGTGTGCTCCGCCTGCGTTGCGTGGTCCGCGTCGCGTTCCGTGTCGTTTGGGCGGTTCCTCGCCGGAACGACGGATATCTCGTTTCGATAGGCTATCGGGAGCGTAATGGTAAAGACCGACCCAACGCCAAGCGTGCTTGCAACATGGATCGATCCACCCAGCAGCTCCGCATATTTCCTGGCAATCGCAAGACCCAGCCCGCTGCCGCCATACTTGCGGGAGGTGCTGCCGTCCGCCTGCTGAAACTCGTTGAAAATACCGGCCAGGTGTTCTTTGGCAATGCCAATTCCGGTGTCTGTTACCGTAATCTGAAGCGTGTCCTCTTGCGCAACCGCCGCGACGCGGACCGAGCCGGTCTCGGTGAATTTGACGGCGTTACCGATGATGTTCTGCAAAATATGCCTGCATTTTCGCTCGTCGTTTACAAAACGAACATCGGCGTCCGGCGCCCGCCATTCCAGCCGAATCCCCTTCTGCGCGGCCAGCGGTTCCAGCATTTGCAGAATATCGCTCATCAGCGCCGACAGGCCGAACGTGGTCAGTTCGACCTCTTCCCGCCCCGCCTCAATTCGGGAGATGTCCAGTATGTCGTTGATCAGCGACAGCAGATGCTTGCCGTTGCGCTCGACAATCTCCAGATAGCTCAGTTCTTCTTCCGGTATCTGGCTGCCCAGCCTTCTCGTGAGCACGCCGGAAAGGGCAATGATCGAGTTCAGCGGGGTTCGCAGCTCGTGGCTCATATTCGAAAGAAACGTGGTCTTGAGTTTGCTCGCTTCCACCAGCTGGTTTCGTTGCACGTCCAGCTCGGCGTTTTGCTGCATCAGCTCGTCCGCCTGCGCGGTCAACTCGTTTTTCTGCGCATCCAATTCGTGGTTTTGCTGCTCCAGCTTGACCAAGATATCCCGAATGGTTTGGAACGCCAGCGTACCCTCAATGCGCGCGCTGATCGTGGCAATCAGATTCTCAATCAGGCGGTCTGTGTGCTCGGCAAAATGATTCATGCTGGTCAGCGACAGCACCGCGATCACTTCGTCGCCGGAGAGGACGGGAATAGTGAGAATCTCGTTCGGAATCAGCTCGCCGCTCGAAACCGGAAATCGGAGTTCGGTATGCTCCGACGGCCCGCAGATATACTGCGTTTTCCGCGTGGAAAGCGCCATGCCGATTTCGCCTTCCAGCGTGAGTGCGTCGAAGGACTCCCTTGCATTTCCGTCTAATCCAATGGAGTCATAGCAATCATATGTTTTCTTGTTCGGATTTAGCAGATAGACCGCGGCGGTGTTGGCATGCAGTTCCTTTGCGAGCTCCACCAACATGGTACGAAAGAACGCTTTTTGATCTTCATGGCGCTGAATTGTGTTGGATATGGCCGCTGTTCTCGCGCTCAAATCCAGATTGGATTGAATCGCATCAGCCATGGAGTTAAACGAGTTGGACAGCACGCCAAATTCATTGTCCTTCATGTATTGGCTTCTGGCGGATAAGTTTCCTTCCCGGAAATCCCCGATTTGTTGATTCAATTCTCTTAACGGCTTTCGAATCGAGCCAATCAGATGCAGGCTGATGAGAAACGAGAGCAGCAGAATCACCGCGAGCAACACGGTCGTGCTCTTGATCAGCGATAGATAGTAATCCGTAAATCCCTTGTGCAGCTCGTTCGCCTTGTTGCTGGCAAAATCATCAATTGTTTTGATGCCGTTGGTAAACTCGGTTCGAAGCTTGCCGACAACGCTTTGATCTCCAAGGTTTTCAATCAAATGGCCAACATCGCCCCGTTTTGCCGAATCAAAGCGATCCTGCGTGGCGGATCTCCACTTGGTAAACGCCTGATATGCTAGATCGATATCGGTCTTTGGCCCAAGATAGAGCGCATAGATCAGCTCGAACTGTTTCTCTATGTCGTTCATCGACAGGTCAAACGTGCTCTGCGCTTCGTCCTTCGTGGTCTCATCGGGGAAAATGGCGAAGTCTCGAATCGCGACGCGCGTCATCAGAACATCGCTCGTAATGCAATCCGTCGCTTCCTTAACCTGAAGCGGATGCTCATATAGTTTTTTCTCTCGATCGTAGAGCTGCCTCGTCTCCACAAAGGAAACCAGACCCAGTCCGGCGACAAACAGAAGCACCAGTAGAAAACCGATGATCAGCTGCGCTTGTACACTCAGCGTTCTCGTTTTCACAGCGACTCCTCCCTCGTTCTTACAGACGATTTAACAATGGGCAACAGAGCTGTTCAACCAAGAGAAATATTCTCTATTCTGGACGATTAAACCAGATAACCCGGCTTGTGAAACACGGCAACCGGTGTACTCACGGGTTGAAAGTCCGTGCTGTTCTTGATAAACGCACGCTCCGCTTCGCTCACGGTCAGCACCCCCGTCGGGGATAGCGATCGCTCGATCTTCTGCAAAATGAACATGCGTATCTCTTTTTTGTAGTACATCAATAGATTGTTGCAGCAAACAAGATCGAAGTTGCCAAAGATGCTGTCCGGTGGGTTTGCGGAACCGGCTTCCAGCAAATCGTACCGCGAGAAGCTGATCGGACTGCGGATTTCGTTTGTAACGGTGTATTGCCCGCCGCTTTCAACAAAGTATGCCTGAACGTGCTTGAGTCGGACATTCTGCATGTCAAACGCGGCGTAAGCTCCATTATTGGCAATCGCCAGAGCATGTTCGGATACGTCTGTTGCGAAAATTCGAAGCCGAATTCCTTTGTTCGCCGCCTTGAGCTGTTCGTCAAAGAGTATTGCCAGCGAATACGCCTCCTGCCCCGTTGCGCAGCCCGCCGACCAAACACGGATTTCACTGTCTTTCTTCATTTGATGAATCAGGTTTGGGATGACTCGGTGTTCCAAATATGCAAACAGGAGCGGATCGCGAAAAAACTGGGTATAGGTGATATATAGAGACCGAAAATAGGACTCCGCCGCCTCTGCATCGGTTTTGAGATGCTCCAGATAAAGAGAAGGTTGTTGGATGCCGGTCAGGGCCGAGGATCGAACGAAGGATTTCCGCAAAAACTCATCGTCAAACACGGACAGGTTTACAGAGTATACCTGTTCCAATCCGCGAATCGATTGCGCGAAATCGTGCTCCAAGTCAATCACATCACTTCATAAATTCCCTTAGTGTATTGTTCTTACCGATATGCATTACAAAGTAATATTATCTTACATTCCAGTACTTGACAACATATAATCGTAATGTTAATAAATCAGTAATAATTCTTATTTGCTTTCGCACTATAACAAAGAAGAAGGCCAGCCTTTTGGCCAGCCTCCTGCGCAAGCATCCATTTATCCAGCGGTGCTATAGTTGCCGATTACGCGAGCAGTTCTTCCTCGCGCTCGCGGAAATACAGCGTGTCGCGCACGAGTTTGTCCTTTGCTTCGCCGGTGTGCTGACCAAACATAATCGCATACGAATTGCGCCCCGGGCCAAGCGGCTCGCCGGTGACGAACCGACCGTCCGTGTTGTACCCCATCACATACAGCGCGCGGATGATCGTGTCGACGTCCATCATGCCGTTGCCGAGCGGCAGGCGGTTTGTGTCCTCCACGTGCAGGTTGATCAACTGGTCTCCCGCGCGCAAGATCGCCTCCGAAATATGGCTTTCGCCGCAGAGCATATGGAAGATGTCGCCGTTGATGTGCCCGACGCCGGGATGGTTCACGTCCTTGATGTACTGCTTCGCGGCGTCCACGGTGAAGCACATACTCACTTCGGCGGAGTTGATCGGCTCGACCGCGCACTTGATACCCGTTTCGACAAAGATATCCGCTACCGAACGGAGCGTCTGCACGCTGCGCTGATAGTCCGTCGTATCATAGGAATTCGCATTTCCAACGGCGGAAGGAACGACCAGCAGATAGGTTCCACCGACCTTTTTGCAGAACAGTGTCTCCTGAATGATGTATTCCCGCGCGGTCTGGCGAACGAAGTTGTTGTTTGTGTTCAGCGCGTTTGAATCGGAAAAGAATCCGCAGATGCCGGAGCAACGCACGCCGTACTTGGCAAGCAGTTTGTTCACGCCGTCCGGATCGGCCTGGTAGCCAACGTCCGGCCCGCCGTAGTTTCCGCCAATTTCAATGAACGGAACCTGAAAGCGCGCCAGCCGGTCGATGGACTCTTCCAGCTCCTCGTAGCCAAACACCCAGGTGCTGAACGAGAGGTTCATCCGTCGCTTGAGCCGCTCGGGATGCTCCGCCTTGAGCTTGTCAAACTCGTAGCGAATCTTTGCGTTGATTTCATCGAGCCGTTGCATAGTTGTTTCCTCCTTATTTTGATCCGCGAAGGCGCATGGAGCTGATGGCGATGGACATGATGATCAGCAAGCCGAAGGAGATCTGCTGCAGATAGGGACTGACCTTCAAGAGGTTCAGCGCGTTGAAGATGACGCCCGTGAGCAGCACGCCGGAGAACGTGCCGAGCAGGTTTCCTTTGCCGCCGTTGATCGGCGCGCCGCCAATGATGACCGCGCCGATGGCCTGCAGCTCCATGCCGGAACCGGTGGACGCCTGCGACGCGCCGAGGCGCGACACCAGCATGATCACCGCGATGCCCGTCATAATGCCGCTTGTCATGAAAAACTTGATCTTGTTCCAGTTTACGTTGATGCCGGCCAGATACGCCGCATTCGGATTGTTGCCAATGGCGAAGACACGCCGCCCAAACTGCGTATAATTCAGTAAAAACGCTATGGCGATATACCCCAAAAAGCTGACGATGAACAGGAGCGGAATGGTGTTGAACAGATAGGTTCCTGCGAAATACTCCATGCGGTTGAAGATCGTCACATTCCCGCCGCCCGTAATGGTCAGACACAGTCCGGTATACACGCTCGTCGTTGCCAGCGTAATGATGAACGACGGCGCTTTAAAGATAACCGAAAGCACGCCGTTGAGCGTTGAGCACGCCGTCGCAACCGCGAGGGCAACGATCATTGCGACGATATCCGAGGCGCCGTTTTTCAGCGCGAGACACATCATCGTTCCGGAAAAGCCGATGATCGCACCAATCGAGATATCGAAGTTGCCGGAGATGATCAAAATCGTGACGCCCGCGGAAACAAGGCCAAGCGTCGAAATCTGCGACAGCACCCCCTTGATGTTGTCAATCGAGGTGAACCTCGGATTGATCAGGGAGGTGAAGATTCCGATCAGCACAATGATGATAATCAGATAAAACGACTGGGAGCTCGTGAGCTTGCGGACAAACGGCTTATTCCGAAGCTCGGTCAACGATAAGTTGGAACTCATTGTTCTTGTACCCTCCTAGGCGATGCCTAAATACAGTTCGATCAGTTTGCCTTCGTTCAGGTTTTGCGAAGGCACGATTTCCACGAGGTTCCCCTCGCGCAGCACGGCGATCCGGTCGCTCATGGACAGCAGTTCCGGCATATCGGAAGAAACCATGATCACCGCCTTGCCCTGCCGCGCAATCTCCACCATGAGCTTATAGATCTCCTCGCGGGCGCCGATGTCCACGCCCTTGGTCGGCTCGTCAAAGATAAAGATGTCGCAGGAGCTGAGCAGCCACCGCGCGAGAATGCTCTTCTGCTGGTTTCCGCCGGACAACCGCTGGATCTCCTGCCCTTTGCCGGACGTCTTTAAGTTGAGCTTTTTGATCATTTCATTCGTCACGCGGGTATCCTCGGCCGGATTGAGGAACACGCGGCTCTCGTTTCGAACGATGCAAACGTTCTCGAGGATGCTGCGCTGCAGAAACATGGCTTCCGTCTTGCGGTCCTCGCCAAGCATACAGATTCCGTTTGCAATCGCGTCGTGCGGATTGCGCACCTGAATCTCCTTGTCATTTTTAAAGAGTTTGCCCTTTTGCTTCTTATCCGCGCCAAAGATCAAGCGAACGAGTTCGGTGCGCCCGGAACCGACCAGCCCGCCGATGCCGAAGACCTCTCCACGGCGAACCGAAAAGCTGATGTCGTTTACCTTCGGGGATCGCGTGAGTCCTTCGACGCGAAAGCACTCCTCTCCGATCTCGACCCGTTCGCGGTTATAAAAAAGCGACGCCTCACGGCCGACCATCGCAGAGATGATTTCGGTTTCCGTGACCTTCTTCGCCTCGTAGCAGCCGCTGACGCTGCCGTCCTTGATGACGGTGATGCGATCCGCAATCTCAAACACATCCTCCAGATGATGGGAGATGTAGATGATGCCCATGCCGTCCCGCGCGAGCTTCTTGACCAGGCTGAGCAGCATTTTGGATTCCTCTTCGCCAAGCGAAACGGTCGGTTCGTCCATAACGAGCACCTTTGCGTTTCGTTTGAGCGACTTGGCAATCTGCAACACCTGCTTCTGCGCGGGTGAAAGGGTTTCCACAATCGCCTCGGGCGAAAGCTGTACGTTCAGGTCTTCAAAGATCTTTGCCGTCGCGGCAATCTGATCCTTCTTACGCACGAGCCCCGTCTTCTTGATTTCACTGCCGAGAAAGATGTTGTCCGAAACGGTCAGCGTCTCCACCAGATCGAAATCCTGGTAGATCGTCGAAATGCCCAGCCGAATCGGCAGATGGGGATTGTTGTATTTATACTTCTCCCCGAAGATTTCGATTTCGCCGTAATCCGGCGTAACCGCCCCGGAGAGGATTTTGATCAAGGTTGATTTACCGGCTCCGTTTTCGCCGACGATGCAATGCGTTTCCCCCGCATACAGCGAGAAGTCAACGTTTCGAAGAACGGTGACGCCGGAGTAACTCTTTGTGATGTTCGTCAGGTCTAAAATCAGATCTCTTCCGCGCATATTACTCTCCTAATACAAAAAAAGACGGACGCGAATCCGTGGTGTTTCACGTACTTCGTACTCTGATCATACAATAGATTCGTGGTGAACAAAAGGGGCTTAAGTGTGCCGCTTGTACGGCACACTTAAGCCAGAGGAAGACGCTCAATACCACATGAGCTCGGGGTAATACTCCTGCGTCAGTTCCTTGAAGATCGGGTCGCGATGCCACGGAATGATGACCTTCGGGTCGGGATTCTGCGCATCCGCCTGAAGAACCGCGGAGATCGGAACCATCTTCTGCTCGTTGAGGTAGTTGATCTTACCGTTGATCTGGCTATAGAGCATACGGAAGCAGATATAGCCTTCAAGTCCCGGGGAGCTCGAAATCGTCATCTGCAGATCGCCGGTCTTAACGAGCTCAATGCCCATCTCCTGGCCGTTCTGCGTGATTACCTTGTAGGGGTTGTTGAGCTTGCCGGCATTCTTGAGCACGCGGACGACGGCGGAAGCCATCTCTTCCTGCATGACAAAAATGGTTTCGAACTCCAGACCGCCATTGATCAAATCCTCGGCAGCGGCGGCTGCCTTATCCGGATTGTAGTCGGCGTCGCGGATATCGAGCAGCTTGTTCTTGCCCAGCTCGTTTGCGCGGTCTTCCATGCCTTTGTTGACATAGATGCAGGGATAGTGCTCAAAGTTGCCGGTGATGATGACGAAATCACCCGTGGTGTTCGCCGCCATCCAGTCCGCGTACATCTGGCCCATCTTGTACCAGTCGAAGTCGACGCAGGCCATCAGATCCGCGCCCTTGTTCAGCGCCTGGCCGACGCTGTCCGGAACGACGATCGGGATACCGGCGGCGGACATCTTCTCGGCGGCAAGCGCGGCGCCGTTCTCGTTGAAGGAGAACATGCACAGGCCGTCGACCTTCTCGGTGACGCACAGGTCGATGTTTGCCACTTCCTTATCCACGTCGTAATCCGAAGGCAGCACCAGAACTTCCGCGCCAACCTCTTCCGCGGCATATTTGAAACTGTCTACAATTTCAACATACCAGTTCGCATCGAGGGACGGAATGATGAACGCGAAGGTCAAAGCCTTCTCTGGTTCGGCTGCTGCTGCGGGTTCGGCGGCTTGCGCCGGCTCGGCTGCTGCTGCGGGTTCGGCGGGGGCCGCCGCGGGGGCTGCGCAGGCCACGAGGGACAAGGCCATCAATAGGGTGAGTGCCAGGGAAATTACTTTCTTCATGCCTCTTTTGTGTACAGATACGATCCTGTACACGCCTCCTTAAAAAATTTGGGTTTTTCTTGTAAATTGAGACACCCATAAACTCAAATCGGGAATCGATCAAGTGCTTTGGAGGATACGGATTGTTCTTCGTAATTGAGGTATCTGTTCGCTCATATTGGGAATTGATTGAAGGAGATACGATCCGATCAAACAGATTTTCAAATTCAATTTTGTTCTTTTATGATCTTTTTGTATGATTTCGCGAGATTTTTAACAGAATGTGTTCCGTTCGTCGTTTTGTAACCCAATAATAGCACACGACAGAACACAGTACAACTATATTTTTATATATTCTATGATCTTTTTTGTTCTTTTTGGGTGGAAATGTGATATTTCCCATTGAAATCCATTTGGAGAACGATATATAATAACCTTATATTATTGCGCTCGGATGGTATATGAATTCATACGAAAGACGATTGGAAATCTATCGCAAGCTGCTGGAAGAAGAGTATTTGGATGTAAACGAACTCGCTCAGCTGTTCGATGTTACTCCAATGACGATTCGGCGTGACCTTGCTCTGTATGAAAAACAGGGTATTTTAAAGACGGCCTATGGTGGCGCCTACCTGAATCAGGAAGCGGTTGTTCCGGACGCGCTGCCCCTCGTGCAGAGCCGGCTCGATCTTTCCTCGCGTAAGATTGGCGAGGCCGCCTGCAGTTTGTTGGCAAACGGAAACTCCATCTTCATCGACTCCAACATCCTGCCCTATAGCGTGGTCATGGGGCTTGGCAATCTGCGGCTCACGGTGGTGACCACCTCGCTGGATGTTGCAAACGTATTGAGAACCTATTCCAAGATTAAACTGATCGTTGCGCCCGGCACGTATTCCTCCGATCTTGGCGGAATTGTCAGCAGTGTAACGATTACGTTCCTTCGTCAATACAGCTTCGATTTTGCGTTTATCGGCGGCAAGAATCTGGACGTTACGTTTGGCCTGACCGTGGAGGACGAAACGGACGCGCACCTGAAAGCCACCGTTGCGGACAACTCCAAACACACCGTCATCCTGATGGACAGCGACAGCATCGGCACCAGCGCCTTTGCGCAGGCCGTTCCGCTCCGGCGAATTCACACCATCATTACGGATGCAAATCTTTCGGAGGAATACCGCGCCGCGTTCGAACACCGCGGAATCCAGTTGATCGCGGTCGAATAGACAGTTAAAGTAAAATAAGAACAGGCGCTATTGCGTACATAGCGCCTGTTCTTTTGTTTTATTCGATCTCTTCTCAAGCCGGTTACTCGTAAATATCCTGCGAGCAGTTCCTTCCAGCAAACACTTCATTACGGCTGCATTGCCGCAATCGAATCTTCAATGGAAGCGACGCTTGCCGCTTCGTCCGGCTTGGCAGCGCGCAGTTGACGCAATACCGCATCAATCGTTTGATCGATGGCTCCCCATTGCTCCGGGTCCTTTGCCCGAAGCACCGCCTCCGATTGATCCCAGGTGTATTCCAAATCATCGGCGCTCGTTTTCGCGCTCGCAACATCGCCCGCCTTCACGTAGGCCAAGGCATCCTGCTCCAGCTGGATGAAGGGTTGATAGTCTCCCCCGCCGCTTGCGGCAGCCACTGCGCCGGAAGACGCCGCGGAGCGATCGAGCTGCGCATGGCGAAAATGGTATCCAATGCCGCCGGCCAACGCGAGCACGGAAAACGCAATCACGGTCTGCAGCAGCACCGCGTAGCGAAATTTCGACGGCTTGTTCTTCCGGTCTATTGGTTTGGCAACGCGGGTGTCGATTTTCGACACCGACAGGAAGAGCACCGTAAGCAGAATGGCCCCCAGAAAGATGGCGGTGGTCAGGGTTGCACCCAGACCAAGTCCGCTGTACTTCGGCGGCTGCGTCAGATAATCGCCAAGAGAAGCACCGAGCGGACGCGTCATGATGTATACAATCCAGAACCCAAGAACGGAATCCAACCCCAGGCGCCACGCAACGGCCGTGACGGCCACAATAGCGAGCACGATCAAACCCGTCACGAGGTACCCGAGCCCCAGACTCTCCGCCATCAGATCGCCGGAAGCCGTGCCGAGCGCAAACGTAAAGAGAATGGCCAGCCAGTAGAACGCTTCCCGTTTGGTCGTGTTGATGGAATGCATCGAGAGCGTTTTCTCGTTGGCATACCAAATGACGAAGGTGATCAGCAGTGCAATCGAGAATCCAATCGTGCTGATTTCCAGCGGTACGCCAATGCCGTCCGTCATGATATCCGTCACCAGCGTCCCGAAGATGCTGATGAGAACGACCGTCAGCCAATACACCGCAGGGATATATTTCTTCGCCCGGAACTGGAACACAAGCGTAATCGCCAGCAGAATTCCCGCGGCAATCGCGGTTCCCGTCAGGCCGAAGCCCAGGTTCACGTTCAGGAAGTCGGACGCGGTCTCCCCAACGGTGGTGCACAGCACCTTGATGATCCAGAAAAAAATCGTGACTTCCGGAACCTTGTTCTGAAGAATGGAGTCCGGTTGCAATTGGATCGCTTTGATCCCGGAGTGTGCTCTGTGAATCGAGTTTTCTTGACGCATATCTCTTACCTTTCCTAGAACATTTTTGACAAATGAGGCTACCCTTGATAGGAGTTTCTTCGCTCGTAATCTGCCTGCGCATATTCACGCGGGTAGCCGCCGCTTTGCCGCATTTGATTTGCCGGGTACTCGCGCGGGGCGGCATAGCCGGTTGCCTGCTGCGCTTTTGGATGTTGACGCGGTTCGCAGTATGGATGTGCAAAGCGCGGCTGCGCATACTCCTCCGGCTCATGCGTCGGCCTTGACGGCGCATGGCTGCGCTTCTCGTCGCGGCGTTTTTGGCTCTGATACAGATAGATCGCGGAGAATAAGCCGGTCGCGATTGCGCAAAGCGACAGAACCAGCATCAGCCATTTGCTGATGGTGCTAGTGAGAAACTCCATCTCCGGATTAAACTGGTCGATGCCGAAAAACACGACAAACATCATGCCGACGATGATGCTTGTGTGCGCAAAAAAGCCCCATATGTGTTGTTTGTCCCGCATATCGTTGTTTTCTCCCTATCTGCCGTTCAATCAAAAGTAAATAATATCGCTGGAGGAACGCCCGCCATTGGTTGGATGGCTGATCACCGCGCCCTGAAAGACCATCATGGCGGTTGCGCCGCCGTCCAGGTTGTATGCGCTCTGGCAGCCGAGGGAAACGAACGTGTCCGCCAGTTCCGCGAGCGTCATCCCGTCGGAATAGTCGCTCTGCCGCCCGTCCACGACAACGAAGCAGTAGTGCCCCGGCTCGTAGTATCCAATTGCGCAGCGCGGGTTCTTGACCTTGATCTTGCTGTTCGACGTATCGCAAGCCGTGCCGTTCTCCACCAGCGCCGGGCCAAACGCCCACGCCTGCCAGACCGTGCTGTCCAGCATGCTCAGCGCGGAGAATTCGCTCTTGGGATAGATCGCAATCGTTCCGTCCCGTTTCAGCATGCAAACGTCGTCGCCCATGACGTCGCGGTATAATACGCCGTCCCGCACGACAACGCCCTGCTCGCGCGCGCCATAATAATCCCCCGATACGGCGAACACCGCGTGATGATCGTTTGCGATGGTCAGCGGCATTTCGTGGATGCCGCGTCCGTAGCTGTCCTTCGCGAGCGCCGTTTGAAACGCGTCGATGTTTTTGATCCAAACGTCCGCAACAAAATACGTGACGCCGTCCGATTGCACCTTGTTGATCGCGATCTTGGTCGTATCGCCCTGATAGCTATAGAGTGCGTTTGCTCCCGTGTCCTCCGCCGGAAACGTCGCGGAAAAATCGCCGTGTGCGGCGGGGGTGTCCGGCGTTGGCGACGGCGTTGGCTCCGGCGAGGGAGAAGGCGTCCCCGTCGCGGGCGCATTTGCGGATAGATTATCGGTTGCTTCGGGCACGTCTGTTGGCTGCAAATCCGAAGAGGCGGTTTGCTGCGGCTCGATGCTCGCGTTTGACGCGGCGACTGCCGGATTCGCGGACGCAGAACTCCGCGACGGCAACGAGATAACGTACGCCAGCAGAACCGTCAGCACGCACGCGACAAAGATCAACGCGTCTCTCGCGATGATCATGGCGGCGGACAGCCGCAAACTGCTGTTTTCCGATTGCCTGTGTTCCATATTCAAACCTCGTGTGCATCTTACACGGCAGATATGAGAATATGGCGAAGCAAAGATTAGAATCTCATGAAAACCGTCTGAACGAAAACTCTTCGGAAATTCTCATGAAATCCTCATGTACGCGCATTCGTTTGTGATTATAATGAATTAGGCTATTATCATAAGTTGCTCTGCAAATATGTTGTGCCAAACGGTGTGTTCAGCAAAGGAGGCGCGGGCGTGCGGATATTGATCATTGAAGACGAGCTGGAGATTACCCGGTTTCTCACGCTGGAGTTGCAGCACGAGGGATATGCGGTGAGCAGCTGCGCGGACGGCCGCGCCGGTCTGGAGCAGGCGCTGAGCGAACGGTACAATTTGGTGCTGCTGGACGTGATGCTGCCCGAGCTGAACGGAATCGAAGTCCTCCGCCGTTTGCGCAAGGAGAGCGCCGTTCCCGTCATCCTCGTGACCGCGCGTGACGCGGTGATGGAGAAGGTCAACGGCCTCGATATGGGAGCGAACGACTATATTACGAAGCCGTTTCATATTGAAGAACTGCTCGCGCGCATCCGAATGGTACTGCGCTCCACCGACCCCGCCGCGCCGTCCTCGCCGGAGGGAAGCCTCTGCGTAGGCGATCTTGTGCTGACCTCGTCCTCGCATCAGGTGATGCGAGCGGGCGAAATCATTGAGCTGACGAAGACGCAGTATGATCTATTGGAATATCTGCTTCGAAACCGGGACATCGTTCTGACGCGGGATCAGATTCTCAGCCATGTCTGGGGGTATGAGTACGCGGGCAACAGCAACGTCGTGGATGTTTACGTGCGCTATGTGCGCAATCGCATTCACGACTCAGACGAGAATCGAATGATTGAAACCGTACGGGGGATTGGCTATGTGTTACGGGACAAAACGCGCAAAGAGTAGACTCTCCGACCGGCTGACCGGCGTATATACGCTGCTCTTTACCGGCATTCTGTTCGCGCTTTCGGTTGGCGTGTTCTTTGTCGCGTTTCAGTTTCTAATTCAGAAGCAATCGAGCAATCTCGCGATTACCGCGGAGTTGATCAGCGATCATCTGGTGGAAGAGATGGAAGAGCAGGAAACGCTTTCCAATCCGGAGATTCTGACCGAGCAGAACAACGACCAGTATCTCTCGATCTTTATTTACGATTCCGCCGGAACAATGGTCAATCGCTTGCTGAATTTTCCGGTCGATGCGGCCTCTCTTCCCGCGAACCCGTCTGCACCTGCGCTGGTCTTCCGCTCGGGGCATATGCTGTTGTGCGTCTCGCGCCCCATTCAGGAACACGGCACGGTCTATGGAACGCTCTACATCGTGCAAAAGCTCCAGAGTGAAACCGCCTTTCTGCGGTTGCTTGGCATTCTTCTGCTCGGCGCCAATCTGCTCGGTGCCCTTGCGGCACTCTGGGTCGGGCGCTTCACCGGACGGAAGATGCTTTCGCCGATTACGCAAATGATTGCATCCACAAATCAAATTGACGGCGGCAATCTTGACGCGCGGCTGGAGGTGCCCGAGCCGGACGACGAGCTCAAAAGTCTCGCGCTGACCATCAACAACATGTTGGAGCGCGTTTCCACCGCCTACCGGCAACAGGGGCGGTTCGTTGCGGACGTGTCCCACGAACTGCGCACCCCGCTTGCCGTGCTGCAGGGCAACATCGACTTACTCGCGCGCTGGGGAAGTGAGGACAAGGTCGTTCTGCGGGAGAGCATACAAGATCTTCAAAAACAGACGGCTTATATGAATCAGCTCGTGGAGAACCTGCTGTTTCTCGCGCGGTTCGACAACATGCAGGCGCAGCTGAACGTCTCGGCCTTCTCCGTGCGAGAACTCTTTGGCGAGCTGCTGGAAGAACAGACGCTGATCGACGCCGAGCACCAATACGAGGTTTCCCTCGTCGGCGAAAGCGACATGCTCACCGCCGATCGGACGATGATCAAGCAGTTGCTGCGCGCGCTGATCGACAACAGCGTAAAATACACCCAGCCCGGCGGAACCATCCGGCTCGGTTTTACACGCGAGGCCATGCAAGCTGTGCTTTGTGTTTCCGACGACGGAATCGGCATGGATGCCGCGCACTGCGACCATATCTTTGAGCGGTTCTATCGAATCGATCCGGCACGCGCGCGCGCAACGGGCGGAATGGGGCTTGGGCTTTCCATCGTGTCCGCCATTGCGCAGGCGCACAACGGCTCGGTTTCTGCTACGAGCGAACCCAGCGCCGGAACAAGCGTATCGGTCATTTTACCGATCCAGTAATATACAATAGTGACTTACTGCGTAAGGCTCTCCGACGAGAGCCTTGTTTTTGCGAGTATTGATTCTCATGCACTTCTCATGATGCTCCTCTTCGTTTCTCATCTTCGCGTGGTACCCTGCATAAGAATCGTTGGAGGTTGGCATGGACTACGAATCCCACTCTTCACCCCATAAAGGACAAAAGAAGCACCGCGCAATCCGGATCATCCTGCGTGACGTGATTCTGTTTGCCATTGCGCTGAATGTCTTCGCGTTGTTTCATCATGTACTGCCGCGAAAGCTCCATCCGGTCGATACCTCGCGGTATGCAATCGCGACGCCTGCTCCGGCGCAGGCAGCGCAAAGCCCTAGTTAATCTTTCGCATACAAATTCAGGCAATTCAAAAAACAAGGGAGGCGTAAGCCTCCCTTGTTTCGGAGAAAGAAAAAGGAATCCATGAAAAAACGCGCTCTTACTCGTATCTGCCGAATTCGTGCGCGGCGTCCGAAAACGCCTGCAGGTTCTCCGGCGGAGTTCCTTCCGAAAAATAATCGCTCGCCGCGAGAATAAAGCCTCTGCGCGGTTTCACCTGCTCCAAGACTTCCCGAACGCGCTGGCGAACCTGCTCCGGCGTGGCCGTCACGAGAAACTGAATCTGGTCGATGCCCCCGCTCAAAATCGTCGGCAGCGGAATCTGCACCAATGCGTCGGATAGCACGGTGTCCCCGTATGGCGCGGCGGTCAGCGACTCGTAGACGTCGATGCCCATCTTCGCGTACAGCGGCAACAGCAGCTTCGCGTCCCCGCAGTTGTGGTAAATCATCTTTCCGCCCGCTTGGTGAATGGCATCGATCAGGCGCATTTCGTAGGGCATAATGCTCTGTTCAAACAGCCTCGGCCCCGCCATGCTGCCGCTGGCCATGTTTCCGCTGACGGAGAGAAAGTCGCATCCCGCCGCGATCAACTGCGGCACGAGCGACGCAATGCGACCGCCGAAATACTCAATCATGTCGCGGTAGAGGTCTTCCTCCTCGTAGGGGTCCATGAGCAGATCGTCCAGCTTTCGATGCAGGCCGACCATGTTAAACGCGCCGTGAATCCAGGTGCCGACGAGGCCGTCGTTTCCAACGAGCGAACGCGCGTAGCCGATCTTGGAACAGTCGTACTGCGGAAGCGGCGGCTGATACCGCTCAAACTGGCGAAAATCTTCCTCTTCCTTAATGAAATACTCCGTCGTGGCCTCGACCGTCTCGTTTGCGGACACCTTGCGATAGGACTTCACCTGCCGCAGCACGCGCTCCGGTGTGGTGATCGTGCAGATTTCGTTCCAGCCCAGCACGTGCTCTACGCGCTGCTTTTCCACGCGCCATTTCTCGCAGCTGACGAAGCTCTCGTCGAGATAGTCCATCATGATGTAGTTGCGCAGCAAAATATCAAACCCGAACCGGCGATAGAGCGCAACCGTATCCGCAATCGGGTCGGCGGACAAACCGCCATGATACTCGTTTGCGAGGTTGTTGTAGAGAAACGGCGCAACGGGAACACGTTCGGTTCGTTTGCCGTCGAGGGTGTCCAATAGCAACTGACGTGCGTTCATGCGTGTTCCCTTCCTCTCCGTTTGCTAGAGTTCGTTAGAGCGACACAAATCGAAAGCCCATGCAGCGGGCGAACATCTCCAGCTCTTCCTGCGTGTCCCCATAGACCAGCGCGGAGTGGTGCGTGCCTCCAAGACGCGAGAAGCGTTCGAGGAAGTCCGCGACCGTTCCGTTTGGACGGAACCAGCCGTTGACGCTCTCGCGCATGCAGTTTTCGCCCGAAACCGGCAGCACCTCGCCATGCGTGCAAAGCAGGGTATAGGTTCCGTTGCCGCCGGGCGCGAGGTTCACATAGGAAGCCTTGCCCGGTTTGAAGGTTCCATAGGCAACGGTCGGATTCTCCGCGTTTGTAAACGGAAAGTCCTTTTCGGTCAAGCGCGGTTTTCCGTCGCAAACGCGATAGTTGAACTCACCCATGTGGCTTAGAAAGATGCTGTTGCCCTTCCAGTCCGGGCAGAACATCTCCGAAAACGACGTCTCCGGAAACACGCCCAGCAGCGCGCCGACGAGCGCCGCCGTCAGCACGTCCCCCTCGCCCGCATAGCCGACTCCGTTCATCATGCTCTTGGAGCATTCGGTAAACGGCATAACCGGCAGGGCTGGGTTGCTGTCCTCCGTCGCGAGAAAATTCACCGTCAGCGCGCTGAGGCGTTCCTCCTCGCGCCAATGGCGAAGCGCGAGGCTCACCCGCGCGGTGCGGTCATACAACTCTCTGGTGACGCAGGGTTCGACCTCGAACAGAGCCCGATCGAGCTTCCACTCGTCGTCAATTTGCTGCTGCGTCACGCCTTGGACGGCTTGCATGCCGCGCTGCTCGTCGTAGGAAACGATCTCCAGCCCGATGTCGCGTTGGAGCTCGTCAAACGGCACGCAGAAGTCACCCATTCCGGCAAACGGGCCGCCAACGAGGCCAACGCGCGAATTGCGCATCCGCTTGGCGAGAATCGCCCCGCGGCAGGCGCGCGCGGTGCGTTTGAGCACATCCGACTCCAGATAGTGCCCGGCAAACACGCTAAACGTTTTATGATAGCGGCGCAGCAGGTTGCAAAGGTCCTGCACGCCGTGAATCCCGTGGTTATAGAGTATCTCGTCCGCGTCCACGCTGCTGTCAAACGCGTAGTTCTCCGTCGTATCGAGCACGATGACGGGCAGCTTGGTTCCGGCGAGCACCTCCGCGCTTTCCAGCGAAGGCGAATATGCCAGATGCAGCGTTACGATTGCGGCAACGCCGCTTGCTTCGAGCTGATTCACCGCTGCGCGAAATTCTGATTCTACACGGCAGATCGGCGCGGAGACAATCGACAGCCCTTCTTGCTCCAGCGCATGCTGAATCGAATCACGAAAGCGCTCGACCCGCGGACGCATGGAGGGAACGGTGTCGTCGTAGAGTTTTAAATAGAGCGGCAGCAGGCCGATCTTTTCCTCGTTCATGTTAAACCTCATGTTCGTGTTACTTTTGCGGACGTTCCGCAAGCATCTTTATGGCTGGATTCTGCTTGGAAGGATCGGAGGGGACGCGAACGCCCCCTCCGCATGTGTCGGTTTGCTTATTTGCCTGCGGTGACTTCCCAGACGTACTTTTCTTTGAACTGGGCGGCGTTGTCCTTCGTGATAACGATGGAGCCGGAGTCGACTGTCTTCGGCAGCGGGTTGACGCCGCCGCCAATGTAGTCGCCGATGACCTTCAGGTCGCCGTTGACGTAGTCATGCAGCCACTGGAGGGCGATGAAACCTTCCACGTAGGAGTTCTGCGCATAGGAAGCGGCGAGTTCGCCGTTTTCAATGAGCTCGAGCGTCGCGGTGTCGCGGTCGCGGCCGATGATGATGACCTTGCCGGTTAAGCCCGCTTCACGCACGGCGGTGCAAGCGCCAACCGCGGTGTAGGCCTGCTGGCCGATGATGCCGACGACGTCCGCATTTGCCTGCAGCGCCGCGCCGATGTTGGTTGCGGCAACGTTCGCGTCCGCGGTGTCATCCACCTCTACGACGTTCACGCCGGTGTAGGTTGCCAGCGCTTCCTTCGCGCCGCGGAGGTTCTCCAGAGCGGACGGCTGTCCTGCGCTGATAGCGGTCGAGATCAGGACGGTGCCGGTTTTGCCCGCGAGGAGCTTGCCCATCTGTTCGCCCATGTCGTAACCGGCCTGATACGGGTTGCAGCCGAGGAAGGAGAGGCGGTTGCTGGGGATGTCGGTGTTGACGATGATGACCGGGACGCCCGCGGCAATCGCGTTGTCAACCGCCGCTGCGGTTTCCGGCGACTGGCCGTGGAGAACGATGCCGGTGACCTTGTTGGCAACAGCCTGGTCGATGGCCTGGGAGATCTGATCCGGAACGAATTCCTGCGGACCCGCGTAGTACCACTTGGCGCCAATGGAGTTGGCCGCGTCGCACACGCCCGCTTTCAGCGCGTCAAAGAACTCGAGCTGGAACAGGGAACCGATGACCACGTAGGTTTCTCCCTCGCCGGGGAGTGCCGATGCGGTTTCCGTTGCCGCCGCGGCGGGCGCTTTCGCTGCGCACCCTGTAAACAGGATGGCAACCACCATGAGTGCCACAAGTAGAATCGAAGCCTTTTTCATTCTTCTTACCTCCTTATTTTGTATTTCCTCCTTATTCAAAAGGAAACCTTTCTCCCGGTGTTAGGGGGTTCTTCCTCCTGACTTAAAGGGAAACCAAATCCGATTTTTCTTCGCCCTTTTGTGGAATCAACCGTATGGGCGAATTTTTGGAAACAGAATACCAGGCGGGGCGTTTTTCCCGCGTTTTTGGGGATTTTGTTGTCTTTACGTTCGTTTCGTCCGTTCGGCCGGATGAATCAGGCAGACCGCCCGACGCAGCCGCGCCCCTTCCCGCTTCAGCCGCAGTCCGCCATGCCGGAGGCCAGCGAGATCATCCGCTCTTCCGTGAGCGACTTGTCGTTCTGCAGTACGCCGAAGATGCGGCCTTCAAACATGACGATCACGCGGTCGCACGAGGCCATGATTTCCGGCAGTTCGGAGGAGACCATGAGGATGCCCTTTCCCTCCGAGGCAATTTTGCGAAGCAGCGCGTGGATTTCCGCCTTTGCGCCAACGTCCACGCCGCGCGTCGGTTCGTCGATGAGCATGACTTTGGGGTTCTCCGAGAGCCACATGGAGATGAGCACCTTCTGCTGGTTGCCGCCGGAGAGGTTCATCACCTTCTGGGTGAGAGACGCGCACTTGATGCGGATGGCTTCCACGTAATGCTTTGCGTTTTCAACGATCCTGCCGTAGCTGATCAGCCCGAAGCGCTTGTAGTTCTCCTCAGACGCCGCGGCGATATTCGTCTTGACGTCCTGTTTGAGGAACAGCCCCAGCGACTTGCGATCCTTGGTGATATAGGCAAAGCCGTACTTCTTGGCGCGGATGGTGTTGTGGACGCGAATCCTTTTGCCTTCCAGATAGACCTCGCCACCCGTTGCGGGCCGCCAGCCAAAGAGCGTTTCCAGCAGTTCCGTGCGGCCGGAGCCTTCCAGCCCCGCAATGCCGAGTATCTCGCCCTTGTGCAGGGAGAAGTCGATGTTCTTCAGCGCTTCGCCGCTGCAAACGCCCTTGACGTCGAGCAGCACCTCGCTCTGCATCGTCTGGCTGGTGCGATAGTCAAACTCCACATCGCGCCCGACCATGTAGCGGACCAGCATCGGCTTTGTGGTGTGTTCGTCGCGCGGGAAGGTAATCACGTGTTCGCCGTCCTTGAGCACGGTGATGGTGTCCGCAAGGTGCAGCACCTCGTCGAGCCGGTGCGAAATGTAGATAATCGTAACACCCTGCTGCTTCATGCGCGCAATCAGTTCGTAGAGTTTGTCCACCTCCACCTCCGTGAGTGCGGAGGTCGGTTCGTCCAGAATCACGACGCGCGCCTTCTGGCCAATCAGCGACGCAATCTCCACCATCTGCTGGGTGCCGAGGCTGAGCTCGCGCATGATGCTCTTTTCGTGGATGTACTTCAGCCCGCAGTCGTCGAGCTGTTCGCGCGTTCTGCGATAGAGCGCACGGTAGTCGATCATGCCGCCCTTTTCGGGAAAGTCGTTCGCGTTGAGGTTGGTCGCTACGTCCAGATGCACGAAATTCGAGAGCTCCTGATACACAACGCCAACGCCCGCGCGGAGCGCTTCCTCCGGCGAACGGAAGCAGACTTGCTTGCCGAAGAGTTCAATCGTTCCTTCGTCCGCCTGTTCCACGCCGGCGAGTAACTTGATGAGCGTGGATTTTCCCGCTCCGTTCTCGCCGACCAGGCAATGCACTTCGCCGGTTTGAATTTCGAATCCGACGTTTTTTAACGCGACCACGCCCGGGAACCGCTTGGTGATGCCCGATAGGCGTATTGCTGTACTCATCTTTCCATTCCTCCGCTTTGTCGGTTGAGTGTCTCGCCTACTTCGCGGCTACTTTGCGCCGCTTGCTCAGCTGGTCAATCGCAACCGCGAGCACGAGGATGGTTCCGGTAATCACCTGCGTATAGCTGGGGTTGAGGTACAACAGTACGATTGCGTTGTTGATCAGCTGCATCAGCGTGACGCCGAGCACCGCGCCAATGAGCTTGCCTTCGCCGCCGTCCATCGAGATGCCGCCGACGAGCAGGCCAACGACGTTTCGAAACTCCAGCTGCGTGCCCGCGTTCTGGCTGCTGCTGCCGAGACGGGCGGCGAGCACAATTCCGGCGAACGCGGCGACCGCGCCGGTGATCATATAGGAGATATAAACAAACTTCTCAATGTTGATGCCCGCCAGCTTTGCGGAAAGCTTGTTGGAACCAATCAGATAGGCATTGTGGAAGAAGCTCGTGTATTTGACGATGAAAATGCCGATGAGGATGATTGCAAACATGTAGACGATGGTCGACGGAACGCCGAGCCAGGTTGCGCGGCCCACGATGGTGAAGCTTTCGCCGAAGTTGCCGAGCGTCTGCCCGCCAATGATGACGAGTGCGATGCCCCGGTAAGCCATCCAGGTGCCGAGCGTCGCAACCAAGGGAGTCACGCCAAGCTTGTTGATGATCACGCCGTTGAGCCCGCCAAACGCGGCGCCGGACGCAAGGCCAATCAGAATCGCCAGCCACGCCGGAATGCCCGCGTTGAGCGAAAGGCCTACAATCGCGCTGGACAGGCAAAGGTTGGAACCGACCGAGAAGTCGATGTTGCCCGCGATCAGCGAAATCGCCATTGGGATCGCAATCATCATATCCACGCTCATGCCCTGCAGCAGCACGCGGATATTGCCCGTTGTTGCGAAGGTGGACGTCGAAGACATCAAGGCGATGATGATGATCACCAGTAGAACGACGAGGGACAGTTCGCGTGTCTGAAGAATCTTCCGAAGCACACTGGAGACCGAGTTCTTGGGTTGCATAGCTGTTTTTTCCACCGTAGTATCCTCTCTCACTATTCAACTCCGTCCAAACCGTTACCGGTTTATCGAGGAGTTATCGTTCTTGATTAATCCTGCAGGCACTCGCTCGTGATGATCGCGAGCTCCGAATACTGCATCTTTTCCGGAATCTCGTTATAATAGAGGTAGTTGAACATAACCCTTGCCGCCTGGTAGGAGAACAGCTCCGGCCGCTGTTCAATCATCACCTTCAGGTACCCGTCCTTCATCAGCCGAACGCCCATCTCCGACAGGTCGAACCCGACGACGACGATGTCCTTTCGTCCCAGATCCCGAAGCACTTCTCCGGCAATGTAGCTATCCGCGTCCGTGCAGAACAGCCCTCGTAGATCGTCGTCCGCAATCGCGGCCTTGACCATTTCGTAATAAAGGTTGGAGTTGTCGGGAATGTTCAGCTCAAACGGGTGAATGTCCGGATAGAACTCCTTGATCATGTCAAGAAAACCGCGCTTGCGTTCCTTGGTCTGCATGTGCTCGTTGCCCTGATTGATCGTGAACACATTTCCCTTTTTACCGATGTAGTTCGCCAGAATCTGGCTGCCGATGCGTCCCGCCTTATAAGCGTTCGGGCCGACGTAGCAGAGTTTTTTCTCCGTGACCGCGTCCGCGCCAAAGGTGACAAATGGCCTTCCGCTGCAGGCGAACTCCTCGAGCAGGGTGTTGAGCTTGGTTGCGCTCTGCGGCTGAATGATCAGCCCGCTGACCGAACCGTCCGCAATGACCCCGCGAATGGCTTCCTCCTGCTCCGCAACATGCTTGGTGTAGCATTTGCGGATCTCAAGCTGGAGCCCATAAGCGCGGTAGTCGTCCGCAAACCGGCGAAATCCGCGCTCAACCTCTGGAAAGTATGCCTTTGTCGTTTCCGAATAGATGACGACGACCTTGCTGTCCTTTGCCTTTGCCAATACGCTGGCAACGTGGTTCTTCTGATAATCCAGCTCACGCGCCGCGTGCAGCACCGCGCTGCGGGTGCGTTCGTACACCGGTTCGCCCGCCATCACCTTTTTTACGGTGCGCAGCGCATAGCCGGATTTCTCCGCAACGTCCATTAACGTGACACGCTTTGCTTTATCCATTCGTTGCATGTTTCCTTAACGTCTGTTTGTTTCTATCTGTGCTCTTGCTGTACTCTTGTGACTATCTAGTAAGCAGATGCTTCGCTGTTTGCATTGGAAGTTTCGCTGATGATTTTACTTTGCTGTTTCGGATTACGGGAAAGCAGATAAGTGTGCGCTTTGTTTCGTAACGTGCACCTCATGCACTATTTAGACTTGTATGCGGGAAACCCTTTGAATTTGCCTTGATGGCCCTATTATATGCACCCGAATCTGCACTGTCAACAGAATTTTTCAGATTATTTGCGGGTTGACATCTCATTTTCGGGCACGTACAATAAGAAACAGGCAAGACTGATCAATCAAATATGCACCTCGTGCACTTTTATTAGCAGTAAAGTGCACAGAAAGGCCCCGTGTATGATGTACGAGTATTTTCATCGAACCGAGCTGGACGAGGCATTCTACGCCGAGCACCTGCTGCCGCGCCTGCCGCGCGTTATGATTGACGCGCACGCGCATTTCAACCTGCCCGAACACGTCAGCCGCATCACAAAAGAGACGATCGCGGGCGACTGGGCGCTGGAATGCGGCCTCCTAATGAGTTATGAGGACGCCTGCGCGTATGACAAAACGCTGTTTCCGGACACCGTTGTGCATCACGTCGCGCTGCCCTGGCCGCTGCGCGAGGCGGATACCGTCGCCAACAACGACTATGTCGCGCGCATTTCGAAGTTTCCGCACGTCTGCGGGCTCATGACCATACGGCCGGAATATGACGCGGCGACGATTGAAAAGGCCTTCGTCGAGGGCGGATTCTCCGGCTTTAAGCCGTATCCGTATATGGCGAGCGCGGTCAAGGGCGCAGAGGTCAGTATATTCGATTTTATGACGCACGAGCAGTTCGCGCTGGCAAACAAGCTCCACGTTCCGGTTCTCATGCACCTCCCCCGCGCGGGACGCCTGCCCGCGCCGGAGAACGTCTCCGAAATTCGGACGATTCTGGATCGCTATCCGAACGTCAAGCTCGTCATCGCGCACTTTGGCCGCTGCTTTAACGTGGAGTATTTCGAGCAGGCGCTTGTTGCGCTCGGCGAGGACATCCATCGAGTGTGGTTCGATACCGCGGCGGTGCTCAATCCTGCGGTACATCGGCTCGCGCTCGCCGAGCTGGACTATCATAAGATTCTGTTTGGAACGGATTTTCCGATTCTGCTCTGGCACGGCACGCGCGAATGGAAGAACGGCACCTATATCAATCTCTGCCGAGAGAACTTCAGCTGGAACAAGCACCGTTACCCCGAAGACGAGAGCGGCTATACCTTCTTTGTCTACGAGCAGCTCAAAAACATGCTCGACCTCATCGGCAACGACGAGGCAAAAAAGAACGCAATCTTCTTTGAAAATGCGAAGGAAGTCTATTTTGATACGCAACGAGGCGGTGTCCGCCTATGAACAAAGCGCTTTTCAAGCACCTCGGCAACATCGACCAACTGGCGGGCGTTCGTCTGGAACGGCTGGAGGAAGGTAACGGCGCGGGCATGCGTATCGCCCGCGTCTGGAACGCGGCGGGGCTGAACTTTTCCGTAACCCCGGATCGCTGCCTCGACCTGTACGATTTTTCCTATAAAGGAATCAATCTTGCGTTTCATTCGAAGAACGGGCTTGGCGCGAGCGCGTTTCTGCCGCTGGCCGGCGAGTTCTTCAGCGACTGGCGCGGCGGCATGCTCGCCACCTGCGGGCTGGACAACGTCGGCGGCGCGGCACAGGCCGACGAACTGAACGATTTTCCGATTCACGGCAGAATTGGCAGCCGCGCGGCGGAACAGTTTGGTTCAGATGCGCGCTGGGAAGGCGACGATTATATCCTTCGCCTCTCCGGCGTGGTACGCGAAAGCCGGTTGTACGGTCGCTCGCTCGAGCTTCGCCGCCAGATCGAAACCTCGCTGTACGCCACCGAAGTCACGATCACGGATACAATCACCAACTTGACCGACGCGCCGGAACCCGTCTTTCTGCTGTATCACTTCAACTTTGGCTATCCGCTGCTGGACGAGGACGCGCTCTACTTTGGGCCAAACGCGGACACGATCGACTATAGCAAAAGCGGCGACACCGACCACCATCATATGCACGCGCCTGTGGACGGGCTGTCGCAGCAGACCTTCTGCCATGTTCCGCACACGAAGGGAATCGTTACCGCCGGTCTGTATCAGCCAAAGATGCATCTTTCGGCGTATATACGGTACGACACCACGTCGCTGCCCTATCTGCTGGAGTGGAAGTGCCTCAAGTCGCACGACTACGTGCTCGCAATTGAGCCCGCCAACTGCCCCGCCCACGACCGCGTAACCGACCTTACGGAACAAAACGCGTTCCTGCTTGGCGCATACGAGAGCGTTACCTATCAAGTCACGCTCGGCGTTTCCGAAGGTGCGGCGGCGCAGGCGCTCGTTTCTACCAACGCATAAGGGAGAATTCGTTATGTATGTCATCGGACTGGACATCGGAACGACGGGAACGAAAGCCCTGCTGGTCGAAACCGGCACCGGCATCGTCGCCGGAAAGGGATATCA
>DAIRTE010000023.1:0-2630 GCA_036804025.1 Clostridia bacterium
GCGGCAACATCATCAGCGGTCTGCTGTTCGCGCTCTTTATGAGCAACTCCGGCGGTCTCTGGGACAACGGCAAGAAGTATGTTGAGAGCGGCCACGAAGGCGGCAAGGGCAGCGACGCGCACAAAGCGGCGGTCGTTGGGGACACCGTTGGCGATCCGTTCAAAGATACCGCGGGACCTTCCATCAACACGCAGATCACGGTTGTGTCGCTCGTCGCTTCTCTGATGAGCACGCTGTTCCTGACGCTGCACATCTTCTAAGAAGAAACGCGTATCACGCAAAAGCGGCAACCCGTTCGGGTTGCCGCTTTTTACGTTGCTCGCACTTAACAGGCGGAGGGAACGGCCAACTTGAGCTGTTCCAACGCTTTTCTGGTGATTTGCGTCAGGTCTTCGTCCGTGAGCTGATACTTTGAGGTATCGTCCCGCGTTGGGGCGGGCTCGGCGGGCAGCAACTCGCGAATGTGCTGATCCAGCACGAACACGGGCGCCTGCCCCGCGCGCTTTTTCAGCTCCTCCGGCACCTTCGGATTCACGCTGTCCGCGCCGCCACTGATGGAAAGAAAGCAATACGGCTGGGTTCGGCGCTTGAGCGCCGCCAGATACGCGCGCAGCGGAAACGCCACCTGCCCCATCCAAATCGGCGCGACAAACACGAGCAGGTCGTAGTGCGCGAGGGAGTCCGGATTTGGTGAAGCATCCGGCTTGCGATTGAGCAGCAGGTCGCAGGTGAGGGTACCGTAGGTAACGGTCTTGGTCGGCTGAATGCGAATGTGTTTTGCGGAAAGACCAGCGGCGAGGGAGGCCGCAAACCTCTCGTTGTTGTTGGTGAAACTATAGGATACGACTGCGATGTTCATGATATCTCCTTTATTCTTCGTGCTGTGCCTGCAGCAGCGCCTGCTCCAACGCTTTTAGATGCGCATTGCAGGTGAGAGTGGCACCGCTGATGGTGTCCACCTGTAGGGTTCTCTGGGCGACGACGGCATCAAACAGGTCGTTGGCGGTTTTGCCCGAACCAATCTCCTGCGCTGCGCCCGCGTCGTCCACCACGCCTTTGAGAATGCGAATGTCCGATATGCTGCCGTTAACAATTTCGACTTCCACCGTTGCGTCGCGCAGGCTTCCCTTGGTTCCGGCAAAGGAGCCGACGTAGCGCCCGTCCTGCAGCCGGTCGAAGTCAATCGACGCAAAGGTGAGGGCCTGCAGCTCCGCGCGCGACGGCGCATCGACAAAGTACATCGCGACGACCGGAACGGCTATCACGAGCAGCAGTATGACGGGAATCAGCCAAAGGCGGCGTTTCTTTTTTTCTTTTCCGGCTTTCTTCATGTTTGGATTCCTCAATAGCGTTATCGGTTTACTCGGCGGTCAGGATGACCTGCGTGTTGCTCTCCGTTTCGTCCATTTGAAACAGAACATACGGAAGAAGGATTTCGCCGATTGCAACCGAGTGCTCAAACGCCACGCAGTCGAAGTCCTTGAGGCGGGCCATGGCGCGCGCGCAGGCGTCCGTTTCGTTTGCGGCGGCGTCCTTGCCGTATTTCATGCCCAGCCGGAACATACCGTAGGGCAGGCGGACATCCGCGGTCTTCTTTCCGCTCTCGGTTACGTCGATATGAACCTTGCGGGGCTTTGCTGTTTTTGTCATGTTGTATGACTCCTTTCTATTGTGAATGAATAATAAAAGAATTCATTCATTATTGCCGATGAAAAAAACGCTGCCGTCAGGCGGAGCATTCCGTCAGGCCTTTGAGAATCAAATCGGTCATGATGTCGAGCAGGCGGGGGAAGTACTCCATGCCGAGCTCGTCCTTATGCGTATCGACGTTGATGACCGCCTCAAACACCTTCATGATCATTTTGCTGTCGATGTCGGAACGCATCTTGCCTTCCGCCTGCCAGCGCTCGACGAGCGAGAGGAACGTGTCGTAGAGAAAGTTGAGCGAGTCGATTGCGTGCGCTTCGCGGTATGCCTGCTCGATCTTGCGGAATTCGTCACTGGTGTACCACTCGCGGAGGATGGGGTTCGTTTGAATCCCTTCCTGATTGATTTGCAGCATGCGCAGGATGATTGCTTTCGGGCTTTCGTTCAGGTCGAGTTTGTCGAGCAGCTCGCGTTTGAGCCGCGTGTTCTCGTCCTTAAAGATCTCCATAAACAGCTGCTCTTTGGAGGAGTAGTAGAGGTAGAACGTGCCAACGGCCATGTTCGCCGCCTTGGTGATGGCGGAAATGTTGGTGTCCTTAAACCCGCGCTCCGAGAACATTGCCTTCGCACTCTGATAGAGCTGCTGTTTCTTGTCGTTCATGCTCACACCTCAAATGAATGAATTACAATACGATTCATTCACATTTTACTCGAAACAAACAGAATGTCAAGCTTTTTTTGAGAAAAACTAAAAAATAGACAGGAAACCCTTTTCGAGCCTATATTTTCTATAGAATACATAGTAAAAAATAGGCAGGACGCTCTTCTCAGAGCCATCTTACTTTTTATAAAAAAAAGTAAGAAAAAAATAGACAGGACGCTCTTCTCAGAGCGTCCTTAACAAGGTTTGAACGGTTGTTCTTTTTTGGGGAGAATCCTTCGGGGGAAGGAAACTGTCACGAGGAAGGAAGAATATAGTCTAT
>DAIRTE010000023.1:2730-5631 GCA_036804025.1 Clostridia bacterium
GGGAGAATCCTTCGGGGGAAGGAAACTGTCACGAGGAAGGAAGAATATAGTCTATGAATGACGACTGCACCGTCCAAACCCTACGCTGTATATACTACCACGGAATCATGAACAAAACATCAACGCGCGGTTACGTTTCTGCAACGGTTTTTTGTCGATGTTTGGACGAAATCGGGCACAAAGAAATACCCTCCCGCAGAAACGGGAGGGCACCGGTGTTTCGACCCATGGTTGCGCCGCTAGCGCGCAGGAACTGTCTTGCGGTTAGTTGTTCTCCGAGGGGACATACTCGAACGAAATCGACTTGCCCTCGGCACTCATGCCGGTAATCGTGCTGCCGTTGATGGCGTACCATTCCTTGGCGGAGTTCGTGAAGTCCGCGCTCTCGCCGCCGGTCAGCCCCGCGGGACGGTCGCTGCCGTTGACGATGCCGATGGAACCATCCTCCCCGCTGACCGAGAATAGATAGAGCGTGCCCGTTCCGTCCTCCGAGACGGAGTAGAACTGCCCGACGTAGCCAAACGAAGTGCGGTAGACGTCCGAAAATACGTTTTCCACCCCGTCGGTGGAACCAACGCAGATGAGCGACTTGCCGGCGTCGTAGGTTCCCTTGAGCTCGGCGGTTTTGCCTTCTGCGCTCTGGTAGGTAACGGTGTACTGGTTTCCGTTCTCCTGATAGGTCACGTCCTTGGCGCCCATCATGGAAAGCGCGGTTGCCACGCCGGTTTCGCCCAATCCGAAATACAGCGCGGGGAGCAGATAGAGGTCAATGAACGACGCGCCCAGGAATGACAGCGCGCTCATCGTGGTATCCGGATTGTTGCCAAGGCCGTCCATCAGCTTTGTGATCACGGCGGATTTGCCCTCGCTATAGGCGGTGTAAAACGCGGAAGCGGTGTCCCCGGAAGCGGCGCTGGGCGCGTTGCCTGCGGCATCATTGACCACGTCCTGTGCGGCGTCTGCCGCCTGCTCTGCGGTGTCAGCCGCTGCGTCCTTGGCTTTGGCGCAGCCGGTCAGCGCAAATGCCAACATCAGAATGGATAGAACGATCGCGATCGAACGTTTCATTATGGATTCCTCCAAGTTCATTTCACACACGTGAAACGTATGCGATTATGCTTATTGTATCATAGGAAACTCGAAATTCAATCATACAACAGCATTCAAACGTGATTAAGCTACAAAAGCTGGGAGTTGGCTTGTTCGGAAACTCGAACTTCAATCATGCAACAGCATTCAAACGTGATTAAGCTATAAAAGAAGGAGACTGGCTTGTGTAGAACAGAATTCGCATCAGCGCCTTTCACGCGGCAGCGCCGCCTCCGCGAGCACAACGCCCGCGAGCAGCACGCCGAGCTGCGCCGCCTGCTCCAGATTCACGCGCGCATTTCTGAGCTCCCCGCCGCTGATTGCGACGCCGGAAATGTCGCAGTCGGAGAGGTCCATGCCGGAGAGCGACGTTTGAAACAATTCCGCTCGAACGAGCAGGCAACGTTCGAATGCGGTCTTTGCCAGCTTGCAGCCGCCAAGTGCGGCGTGCGACAGGTCGCAGTCGGCAAAGCGCGTGTGCCGCATTTTCGAGGAGCTGAAGTTGCTGTATCGCGCAATGCAGTCCGTCAGCGACACGTCAAGCAGAAACGCCTCCGGCAGTGATGCGCCAACGAGCTTGCAGTCCGACAGGCTGGTTCGCTCCAGCGAAGCCTTGTTGAGATTCAGATTGGAGCAGTCGCAGTGCTCAAACACACAGTCGACGAACGCGGCGCGCTCCAGCGAGCAGCCGCTGATGCGGCAGCCGACGAAACGGCAGGTTCGAAACGTCAGCCCGGGGAAGTCGCCCTCCGTGAGCGTAAGGTTTTCAAACAGGACGAATTCGATGTCGGCTTCTTCCTCGGAGGCCTGCAAAAACAGCGCCTCCGGATCGGCGCAGGTCGTATATTGCGGTTGTGGCGGATGAATCTTCATAACACCACGGAGTATAGCACATCCGGCGGTGTGCGTACAACCGACAAGGAGACAACGCCGGAAGGATGCATGCAGGAAAAGTCAACAAAGATGAATCATTGTGTTCATTTGTAAGCCGGTGTGTTATAATGGTTTTGAGGTAACAGATAGGCTGCGCAGGATCGAAAACTAGAATGCGCTTTGTTGGCACACAATCTTTGAACGAAAGGTTGAATGACAATGAAACTGACTGGATCGGAATACGAAGCGATTGTGGAAGCGTCTCCCAATATGATCTGGCGCGCCGGGCTGGATGCAAACTGCAACTACTTCAACGAAACCTGGCTGAGGTTCACCGGAAAGACGATGGAGCAGGAGGTCGGCGCGGGCTGGCTCGAGGGCGTGCATCCGGAGGACAAGGACTGCTGCATGGATACCTACCTCGCGGCGTTTGAACGGCACGAGAGCTTTGAAATGGAGTACCGGCTCAAGCGGCACGACGGGCTCTGGCGTTGGATCAACGACCGGGGCGTGCCGATGTTCGACGCGGGGCGCCGATTCACCGGGTATATTGGAAGCTGCATGGACGTTACGGAGAAGATTGAAGGGCGAAAACTGATCGATCTGGCGCATTACGATACGCTCACCGGTGTGTTCAACCGAAACTATCTGGAGATTCTAATCGATTTTGAGTCGAAGAACGCGAAAAAAGAGCAGTATCCGGTCAGCGCGATTCTAATCGACGTCGACAACTTCAAGTATTTTAACGATCAATACGGTCACGATTTTGGAGACAAGGTGCTTTCCGGCGTCGCCTCGCTGATGGCGGGTAAACTACGCGAGAGCGACTATATTGGCCGATACGGCGGGGACGAGTTTCTCATTATTTTGCCGCGGCTTGCAAAAGAGGAAGCCTCCGGCGTGGCACAGCGCATTTTGGACGCGCTGCCCTGCCTGAAC
>DAIRTE010000023.1:5731-27122 GCA_036804025.1 Clostridia bacterium
GGCGCGAGCGTGCTGCCCGCGCTGGTCGACGGGTTCTGCGACTCGCCATATCTGTTGCAGGAGGAGTACGCGGCGACGCTGCTGGAGCTGCTGGACGCGTTCTACTACTTTAAGAACGAGTGCGGGGAGCAACTGACGGACGACGAGCTGATCGCCGCCATGCGAGAGCGCTACGATGCCTACGACGGGTCGGTGGACGCGGTGATTGGCACCTCGCTGGAGGCGCTCTGCCGTGCGCGCCGGCTCGGGCAGGACTACGACGACGGCTGGCAGGAGGACGAGGAGGAAGAGGATGAGTGAACGTTCACTCGCAAGCATCCACATCGAAACCGACTCGGCGGAGCTGCCCGAAGCGCTGCTCGCGCTGCTCAGCGACCGAATTGCGCGCTATACAATGGGGGACAGTACGTCCGTTCCCATCGATACAGCGCAGCGCCTGCTGGAGGGGATTGCGTTCTGCGTTTCGCTGCATCGCGCCAGCGCGGATTCCAGTGTGCCAATCAACGCGCCGTTATCGGAGCGATACTGGGCGGGGGTAGCGGAGGCGAAGCGGCGGGTCAAGCGCGCGAAGCTGCTGTTGCATCAGGCGCAGCGCGGGAAACCGCCGGTGGTCAACATTGGATTTTTGGATACGCTTTCCGCGTTGCCCGCGTTCTTTCGCTGGTACGACGCGGAGTTTTTTGCGCAGGAGATTCCGGGCTCCATCGATTATCCGCTCTGCCATCCGGTTTCGGACGCGCTGCTCGGCGTTGAGTTTGTGCAGGACTATCTGTCGCGCTGGCTTGTTGAGAGCCGGTTTCTTCGCGCGTTTCCCGAGAATGCGCTCGTTCGGCTCTACGAACAATACTATGGCGACTACAACGAACTGCTCGTGAATCTGTATCTGCCGGTGGCGGAGATGGCGGTGCTCTGCGCGCTGGCGGGGCGCTCCATTCGCCCGCTGGCGCTGGAGAGCGCGGAACTGCGCGCCGTTTCGGAGAAGCTCGCGCAGGCGGACGATTCGGCTGCAAGTGCACTTCTCTCTGCGGCGACCGACCGCGCGTTGGAGGAGGCGGGCATTCGCGGCGCGATGGATCGCGCATATCTATTGGACACGGCGCGGGATTTGCTGGTTCGCTTGCGCGCAGCAAACGGATGAAACCAAGTTCAGTTGCTGCGTTCCGCGACAGACCAATTCCACATGTAATATTCTTCCATATACAGAATGCATATCCATTTTCAATTGTTCAACTTGCGTGGCGTGTGTTTCCGCGATAAAATGAAAGAAAGCAGCAATTCTATTCGATTTCACAGGGCGGCATTTCTACCAAAGCTACGCATGAAGGCCGCCATCATACACGAATCGTATGTTACATTGTAATGAATGGAATTTCATGATCGTACGCAAAGATAGGCCGCCAAAATACAGCGTGGCGTTGGAGGAATCGCGATGGAGCAGAACGAAAATCTGAACCTGAACCCAATCGAAATTGCGGACGGTATCTATTGGCTGGGATATTCCAGCGCCAATGTTGGGCTGCATTGCAACCCGTACATGATTCGCGACGGGGAAGAGGCGGTGCTGATTGACGGCGGCAGTCGGGACGACTTTAGCCACGTGATGCTCAAGATTCTGCGAACGGGACTTCGCCCCGGACAGATCAAGCGGCTGATCTATCACCACTATGACCCGGATCTCTGCGGCAACATTCCGCAGCTGCAGGCAATCATCAACTCCGAAGACCTGCGAATCATCTCACACATGGAGAACAACGTCTTCATTCAATACTATTCGTCGAAGATTAAAAAGCTCGACTATCGCACCCTGAACAGCGAATTTGTGTTTTCCAGCGGGCGGCGGTTGACCTTTCACGCAACGCCTTTTTGCCACTCTCCGGGAAGCTTTATTACGTTTGACGAACAGACGAAGACGCTGTTTTCCAGCGACCTGTTTGGCAGCTACGACGCAAACTGGCACCTATATATCAAGCTGAACCCGCATTGCGACCAGTGCCTGTCGCAGCGAATCTGCCCGTATACGGGAGAAAAGTGCCCGATCTATGGAATCGACCAGTTTCACAAGCGAATCATGACGTCCAAGGTTGCGCTGGATCACGCGCTGGACGTGATTGAATCGCTGGATTTTCAGCGGATTGCGCCGCAGCACGGCAGCATTCTACGTACGCGGGAGGAAGCGGAGTTTGTCATTCGTTACCTGCGGCAGGTGGAGCACGTCGGCATTGACTATCTGATTGCGGAGAATCTGTTATGAAACGCTGGGATGCCGCACGCGACGGCTCAATCTACGAGGATATTCTCCATCTGCAGGACGATACGCTCTCCATCTATGCGCTGGAGAGCTACGCGATTATCGTCGACAATCAGATTCAAAACGAACTGCTGCGCGAGCTCGTTCTAAGCCACGCGGAGATTGCGCGGGAGCTCGAGCTCGCGTTTGAACGAATTCAGGAAAGTGAAGCCCGGCTCAACGAAGCGCAGCAGATTGCCATGATGGGGCGCTGGGACATTGATCACCGTACGAAGAAGCGCAAATGGACGGAGTCGCTTTATCGCATTCTGGAGATTGATCCGTCTACGCCGCCGACCGCGGAACTCTTTCTCTCGCGCGTCCATCCGGACGACACCTCGTTTGCCGCCTCGCTGTATCAGGTGTTAACGGAGAAGCGGGAAAACTGGACGGTGCGCTATCGCCTGCTGATGCCCGACGGGCGGGTGAAGTGGGTGTTCTTTCGCGTGAACTCCGAGTTTGATGGAAACGGTAATATCGTCCATAGTTACGGCACCATTCAGGACATCACCGCCATGAAGGAAGCGGAGGATAAGCTCGAGCAATACGGCAAGCACCTCGAGGAGATGGTTGCCGAACAGGTGCGACAGACCACCGACGCGCAGATGGCAACCATCTATGCGCTCGTGAAACTCGCCGAGTCGCGGGACGACGACACCGGCGCGCACATTGAGCGCACGGCGGGCTACTGCCGCTTGCTGGCGCAGAAGGCGCGGGAACACTCCACCTTTGCAGACCAGATTGACGACGAGTTTATCGCAACCATCTACCGTGCCAGCCCACTGCACGACATTGGCAAGGTGGGCATTTCGGACAGTATTCTGCTCAAACCCGGCAAGCTCACGCCGGAGGAATTCAACATCATGAAAACGCACGTGGAGATTGGCTACCAAACGCTCAAAAACGTGGAAAAGCGGCACCAGAACAACGCGTTTATCCGTATGGGCCTCGACATCACCCGGTATCATCACGAAAAGTGGGACGGCAGCGGGTATCTCTCCGGCCACAAGGGAACGCAGATTCCGCTCTCTGCGCGGATTATGACGCTTGCGGACGTCTACGACGCGCTGCGCTCCCGCCGCGTGTATAAGGAACCTTATTCGCACGAGAAGAGCATCGCGATCCTTGGCGAGGGGCGCGGAACGCAGTTTGATCCCGAATTGCTGGACTTGTTTCTGGCGCACGACAAGGAGTTTGAAGCGCTTTACGAAACGTTCTCCTGATGGAATGATACGACACAACGCTCCGCTATAGACGGGGCGCTTTTTTGTTTGAGAGTAGCCAAAAATAAAATACCCGCCGCGCGAAATGGGGGAATCGCGCGGCGGGTTTCGAATCTGCGCCCGGGGGAGGAAAGAGGGGGGGATTCCCGGGGGCGCCGGAACTATTGAGTGGAATTTGGCCGTTTCAGGCCACGCGTGCGTTAGCCTTCGTAACGCAGCGCCTCGATCGGGTGCTTGTTGGCCGCCTTGTTCGCGGGGTAGAGCCCGAAGATCAGGCCGATGGCGGAGGCGAACCCAACCGCCAGCACCACGACGCCAATCGACATGGAGAACGAAATCGTCTTGGCAATCACGGAGACGATCTGCAGGATGCCCCAGGACAGCGCGAGACCGAGGAGGCAGCCCATGAGGCTGACCATCAGCGCCTCAATGAGGAACTGGAGCATAATGCTCTTCTTGCCCGCGCCAATCGCCTTGCGGATGCCGATTTCCTTCGTGCGCTCGGTGACGGAGACCAGCATGATGTTCATAATGCCGATTCCGCCGACCAACAGCGAGATCGCGGCGATTCCGCCGAGCAGCAGCGAAAGCGTGCCCGTTACGGTGCTCATAGCGTCCGAGATGCTGCTCATGTTCATAATGTTGAAGGCATCCTCGTCCTGATGCAGCCGCGCGAGCATGTAGTTCGTGATTTCGGTCTCCGTATCATCCGTGTCCCCATTGGGCGAAACGGAGAGCGAAGTGACATACGGCGCGTCCGCCATGCGGGATTCTACGGTGAACGGCGCGTAGATACTGTAGCCGCCAATCATGCTGGCGAGCAGCGAATCGTCCTCGTCTAGCACGCCGACGATCAGGAAGCTGCGGCCGTTGATGGTCAGCGACTCGCCGACGACCTCGGGCTTGCCAAAGAGCTCGTCCGCGGTGCTATAGGAGAGAACGGCGACGTAGGAAGCGTTCGTCAGGTCCGTTGACATCAGGAAGCGGCCATATTTGAGCTTGAGGCCCTGAACGTCGTAGTACGAAGGAGTAACGCCGTAGAGGCTGACGTCCGTGTCGGAATATCCGTTTCGCGCAACGGCGTTCATGGAGCCGGAAGGTACGGCGTCTTTCACTGCGTCCAACGCGGCGATTTCGTCGAGATCCTCCAGACGAATGGGCGAGCCCTTGTCGTCCTTGATGTTCACGGTGACCATATCGTTGCCCAGCGCGGTGATTTCGCTCGTAACCGCGCCGGTTGCGCCGTTGACCAGCGAAACGAGTACGACGAGCGCAACCACGCCGATGATGATGCCAAGCATCGTGAGAAACGAACGGAGCTTGTTGGAGGCAATGGCCTCCCAGGCCATCTTAACGGATTGCAGAATCATGCTTCCACCTCCGAAACGTGCCCGTCCATAATGCGGATGCGGCGCTGCGCCAGCTTGGCGATGTCCTCGTTGTGCGTAATCAGCACAATCGTATCGCCTGCCTCGTGCAGCTCGCGAAACAGGGAGATGATGTCCTCGCCGGTCTTGCTGTCGAGGTTGCCGGTCGGCTCGTCCGCGAGCAGAATGGCGGGGTTTGTGGCGAGCGCCCGCGCAATGGCGACGCGCTGCTGTTGTCCGCCGGAGAGCTCTGCGGGCTTGTGCGAGCTGCGTTCGCTTAGGCCGACGCGCTCCAGCGCGCGGCTCGCGCGCTCCTTGCGTTCGCTGTGGGTCACGTGCTGATAGATCAGCGGGAGTTCCACGTTGCCCTGCGCGGTCATGCGCGAGAGCAGGTTGAAGTTCTGAAAGATGAACCCGATCTTGCGGTTGCGAATGCGCGCGAGCTCCTCCTCGGAATACTGCTCGATGGACTGCCCGTCGAGAATGTACTCGCCGCTGTCCGCCACATCGAGGCAGCCGATGATGTTCATCAGCGTGCTCTTTCCGCTGCCGGACGGGCCGATGATGCTGACGTATTCGCCTTCGTGAATCGTCAGGTTCGCGTTGTCCAGCGCGCGCACCTCCTCGCCGCCGACGTTGTAGACCTTCGTGATACCGGTCATGGAGATGATGGGGCGACTGCTAGCGGGCATGCTTACTCACCACCGTTCGAGGAGCTGGCCGCGTTGTCGATTCTGCGCATGCCGGGCATGGAGGCGTACGGATTGACGGCTTCCACCGGGGACCAGACGATATCGCCGGCCGTGAGACCGCTCGTGATTTCGGCGTTCGTTCCGTCCGAGAGTCCCGTGGTGATATCGAGGCGCGTGTAGCTCTTGCCATCCGCCGCCTGAACGAACACATACTCGCCGTTTGCGTCTTCCTTGATCATCGAAATCGGCAGCAGGACAACGTTGTCGCGCGTCGCCGTCAGAATCACGGCGCTGCCGTTCATGCCTTCGAGCAGGCGTTCGTCATACTGGAGCGTGACTTCGACGGGGTAGGTCGTAATGCTCGCGTCCGACTCGCCGATGCGGGAGATATGCGTGACGCTGGCTGTAAACGTCTCTCCGGGGTAAGCGTCCAGCGTAACGGAAACGCTCTGGTTCAACGCGACGTCGTCAATGTCCAGCTCGTCCACGTCGATGCTCATCTTGACCGCGCCGCCGGTGTGAATCGAGAACGCGTCGCTTAGCCCGTCGGAAGCGGTTGCTTCGGCAATGTCCGTATCGTCCTTGAGCTGTACTTCGTCAATGTAGCCGTCAACGGGCGCGAGAACGCGCGGGTCGGAGATGTATCCAAGCAGGGTCTGGTAGAGCGCCGCCTTCTCGTTGCGATCGGAAAGCGCGGTAATGTAGCTGGCGCTGTCCGGCGCGTATTCGAGCGAGAAGAGCCCGCCGCCCGCACTGACCTGCGTGTTTTCGGAAACGCGAACACTCTTGATCTGTCCGCCGTTGGCGAGCACCGTAACCGGCGCGTTGATCATAATTGTTCCTTCGCCGAGCAGCGTTTCGCCATCGTACACCTTGGCTTGTGCCTGATACGGCGTGCCGTCGTCGCTCATGGTAATGCGATAGCCGTCCGCAGTTTTTGCGACCACGGTGCCTGTTTTATGGCCTTTTTCCCAAGTGACCTTAACTTCGGAATAGAGCGCGAGGTCGGCGGTGGACTTGATTTCCAGCGCCATCTTCTCGTCGGTTGAGATCAGCGCAAGCGCGCCGTAGGCGCCGATGTCGGCAAGCACGTCGTCGCCGCTCTTGGCGGGCAGGTACTTCACGCGGCCGCGAACGGGAGACTTCACCGAGGTGATCTCGCTGCGATTCGCAACCGAGCGATCCAGCGAGGTGAGATCCGAATTGACCTGCGCGGCCTGGGCCTTCAGGGAGTCGAGGTCCAGCGTAGCGAGCGGATCGCCGGCCTTGACCGCGTTGCCGGACTTGGCGATGACGGTGTCCACATGGACGCCGCCGGGCAGTCGAAGGGTTTCGCTGTCCGACGAGGTAAGTTTGCCGCTGCCGGTAATCGTGCGCTCCACCGTTCCGGTTTCAACCGTATACGGGGCGTAAACCGTCTGCGCGGCGCTCTTAGCGGCTTGGTTCAAAAGCGCCAGTCCCACGACTGCGAGGACGACGACGCCGAGGAGAATCCAGGGCCAGATGCGCTTTTTCTTCTTGGTCTGCATGGTTTCAATTTCCTTCCTATAATGCTCCATATCCGGAGCGTAATGCCTTCTTTTGTGTTGCGGGCTTATGGTACCGAGGGTTTATGAACTGAGGAAAAACTGACGAACCCGGAATTTGAACTTTTTGCGAAGCCGCTATTCCAGCGGTAGCTCGACGGAAAATTCCGTGCCGACGCCTTCCTGACTTTGGCAGGCAATCGATCCGCCATGCAGCGTGACAATCCGCTTGGCAATGGAAAGGCCGAGGCCGTTGCCCTGCGCGCTGTGTGACGCGTCGCCTTGATAAAATTTATCGAATACGTGCTTCTGCGCCTCCTCCGCGATGCCGTAGCCGTCGTCGCGGATGCGAAACAACGCCTTGTTCCAGCGCTTCTCGAGCCGAATTTCCACGCAGCCGCCCTCCGGCGTAAACTTGACCGCGTTGTCGATGAGGTTCAGCCAGATTTGACTGAGCAATTCCTCGTCCCCGAAGAGCGAAATCTCGTCCAGCTCCACGGTCAGGTTCAGGCGGCGCTGATCCCACTTGGTTTCAAACAGCAGAATGCAGCGGCGAATCTGCTCCGTCAGGTCAAACTTTTCGCGGTTTGCCAGAATGGTCTGCTTTTCCACGCGTGAAAAGTTCAACACGTTTGTGGCCAGCGTTGCCAGCCGCGAGGACTCGCTGATGATGATGTCGAGGTATTCGCTTCGCTGTTCCGGTGAGAGATCGTCGTGCTTAAGCTCCTCGGCAAACCCCTTGATGGAGACGATCGGCGTTTTGAACTCGTGGGAAAAATTATCGACAAAATCGGAACGAAGCATCTCAATTCCGCCGAGCTCCTCCGCCATGCGGTTGAAGCTGTTCGCGAGCTCCGAAAAGGCGCTTGGCCCCGGTAGATCCAGCCGCGTGGAAAAGTCGCCCGCGGCGAGACGGTTGGTTGCGTCAATGACGCGCCGCACTGGCTTGAGCGGAAACCGGCTCATCATGAACGAGACGACGGTTCCGACGAACACGCTGATGATGAGCAGCAGAATCACGGAGAAGATGGGCTCATTCTTCGTTACCTTCAGCAGATTGACCGCGTTGACTCGAATCAGCAGCACGCCAATTAAAAAGATGATGACGGAGGAGATGATCAAAATCGCGAATACAATCGCCGAAAACAGCAGCGGCAAGCCTAAGCGCTGCTGGAAGGATTCCTTTTTCTCGTTCATTGCTTTTTCACCGCCTTATAGCCCAGCCCGCGCACGGAGATGAGTTCAAACTCCGGATAGTTTTCAAACCTTCGGCGCAGACGGTTGATGTGCACATTGATCGTGGTATCGCCGCTCTCAGATTCCATGCCCCAGATTTCGTCCATGAGCTGGATGCGGGTGAAAATCTTATCCGGATAGGAGAGCAGCTTGTAGAGCAGGTAAAATTCCTTCTGCGGCAGTGTTTGCTTGTCCTCCCCGCGCGAAACGGTCAGCGCGTCGTAGTCGAGCTCCACACTGCCGATTTGGAGCTTTCGCTCGTTCACGATGCGCGAACGCCGGAGCAGCGCCTTGATGCGCAACAGCATTTCTTCGGTGTCCACGGGCTTGGTCATGTAGTCGTCCGTGCCGACAAGGAATCCCTTCTTTTTGTCGGCGGGCAGCTGCTTGGCCGTGACCATGAGAATCGGAATCACGCTGCCGCTTTGCCGTAATTCGGTGGTCAGCGCATAGCCGTCCATGCCGGGCATCATTACGTCCAGCACGATCAGGTCGATGTGCTGCGTGTCCAGGAGCGCGAGCGCGGCCTCCCCGTGTTCCGCGGTGGATACGGAGTACTCCGCGCGCTCCAGCACGGCTTTCATGAGTTTTCGGGCGTTACCATCGTCCTCGACGACCAGAATATGAAACATATCGTTCCCTCAAAAAAATCGGTATTGGCAGGCGGCGGTTTTGCCGCCGGTTCAAGTAGAGTGCCATCGCGCAGAGACTGCGCTGATAAACTTAGTATAAACCGGAACATGAACCGAAGAAAAACTCCGGCAGTCAAATGCCGGAGTCGTGGTTTTTGCGGTTTAGCCCTGCAGACCGGCGGCCTGCCGCTCCATATTTTCCACTACAATATCGAAGATGTCCCCGAGCGACGCGCAGTATGCGAGAATCTCCCAGGGCTTGTTCGTGTGGAAGTGGATTTTAATCAGCGACTCGTCGCCAACGGCGAGCAGGCTGTCGCCCTCGAAGTTTGCGGTGATGTAGTCAAACACCTCGTCCTCGTTGAGCTGCTCGCCCGCGAGCAGAAGCTGGGTGTCGTATTTGAATTCGAGCATTGGGTTCTCCTTTGATCGTTTTATTTCTTGCGCATATAGAGTTGTGTTTCCCCCATCATAGCACTTTTTCGTCTATGGGGGAAGCTTGGGCGGGCGCAGGTAAGGGGAGATGAATGAAAAATAGGGGGTTGACACGCTTCCCGCTTTGGTGTTAGGATAACGACCGTACACCAGTGATTGAGAAGAGTAGTCCAGTCAGGGTTCGTGTGAAGAGAGTCGGCAATGGTGGGAATCCGACCGCGAAACGATGGACGAATGGGCTCAGGAGGGTTCGCTAACTCCCGCAAGGGACGATACGAAACGCAGGCCGAGCGTTACAGCGGCGCGCGTATGTTGGTACGCGGCTAAGAGCGAACGTGCTTGTTGCACGGTCGAACGTAGGTGGCACCGCAGGAAGTTTTTTCATCCTGTCCTATCGAAAGAACGATAGGGCAGGATTTTTTTATTTGCCCAGACGACGAAAAGGAGAAAGCGAACAATGTGTAAGCAGCCCGGCAGACGATGGCGCGGTGTTTCTTGAGAAAGACATCCGAATCAAACCAACAAAAAAACGAAGCAATAAGGAGATTTTTATCATGAAACGCACCATCAAAACCATCGCCACCCTGATCGTTGCCGCCTTACTGGCGCTGTCCATGTTTGCCTGCACCGCCGCGCCAGCCGCCGCACCGGAAGCGACCGAAGCCCCTGCCGCAGACAAGACCTTCACCGTCGGCGTGCTGCAGTTCGGCAGCCATCCTTCGCTGGACAACTGCTACGCGGGCATTGCCGAGGCGCTCGGCGCCGACCCGCGCGTGACCATCGACCTCCAGCTTGGCAACTTTGACACCCCAACCTGCGACACCATCGCCAAGAACTTCGTCGCCAAGGGCTACGACATGATCATTGCCATCGCAACGCCCGCGGCAACCTCCGCGCTCGCGGCGGCGGCAAACACGCAGATTCCCGTCGTCTTCTCCGCCGTGTCGGACCCCGTTGCGGCGGGCCTCGTGGACTCCCTCGAAGCGCCGGGCAGCAACTGCACCGGTACGAGCGACATCCTCGACCTCTCCGCGCAGCTCGAACTCATCCGCGCGCTCCAGCCGGACGCGGTGAACCTCGGCGTGCTGTACACCACGAGCGAAGCCAACAGCGTTTCCCAGCTCAAGCAGCTCAACGAGCTCGCGCCGAACTACGGCTTTACGGTTGTTTCGCAGGGCGTCCAGAGCGCGGCGGACATTCCGCAGGCGGCGGCATCCCTCTGCGCGCAGGTGGACGCGATTACGAACTTTACCGATAACAACGTGGTCAACAACCTCGGCATTCTGCTCGAGCAGGCAAGCGCAAACGGCGTGCCCGTCTACGGCTCCGAGAACACGCAGGTGTCCGCCGGATGCCTCGCGTCCATGAGCCTCGACTACATCGCGCTGGGCCGCGTGACCGGACAGATGGCGCTGGACGTGCTGAATGGCGCTTCCGCTGCGACGATGGCGGTCAAGACGATTACGGACGCGGTGCCCGTCGTGAATACGGACGTCCTCGCGGCCTTCGGCTACACGCTGCCGGCGGCGTACCAGAACGCAACCATGCTCACCATGGAACAATAATCGAAGACCCGGTATCCTCCTTCTGGCGTTGGCGGAAGACGGTTGGGACTGTCTTCCGCCGACGCATTCCATCTTCTCGACTCGCCGCACAGTAAATAGAGCGGTAAAAAGGCGGACTTGTCATGCAAATTGTGCTTAAGATTCTCAAAGTAACGCTGGAAGAGGGACTGCTGTATGCGCTGCTCGCGCTCGGCGTGTACCTGACCTACAGCATTCTCGACTTTCCCGATCTATCGGTGGACGGCACCATGCCGCTCGGGGCAATCCTTTCCGGCGTGCTGATTCTCAAGGGCGTGAACCCGTGGGTTTGCCTGCTTGCGTCGTTTCTCGCGGGGGCGGCGTTCGGCTCGCTCACGGGCGTGCTGCACGTAAAGCTCAAGATTCGTCCGCTGCTCAGCGGCATTCTCGTGTACACCGCGCTCTTATCGGTGAACCTCGTGATTCTGTTTCTGTTCAACGACGGAAACAGCGTGGCCTCGTTCTTCCGCAAGCCGACGATCTTCTCCTCGTTCCCCGCGTCAATCCTGCCGGAGACGGTCGGCGGGCTCTACATTCGCCAGCTCGTGGTCGGGCTGGTGCTGGTCGTCGTCTGCAAGCTGCTGCTGGACGCGTTTCTGCGTACAAAGTGCGGGCTGCTCCTTCGCGCAACGGGCGACAATGCGGGGTTTGTGACGATGCTGGCGCGCGACCCGGGGAGGAGCAAGATCATCGGCCTTGCGCTGGGCAACGGCTTTGCCGCGCTTGCGGGCTCGGTGATTGCGCAGGCGAAGGGCTCGGCGGATCAGCAGATGGGCGTCGGCATGGTTGTGCTCGGGCTTGCGTCCGTGATCATCGGGCTGAGCCTGTTTCGCGGGCTCCGGCGCATGCGCGCCACCACGGCGGTCGTGCTCGGCAGCATTGCGTACAAGGCCTGCCTGACCGTTGCGCTCGCGCTGGGCCTGCCAACGGAGTACCTCAAGCTCCTGATGGCGGTGCTGTTCGTGCTCGCGCTGCTCGTTGGGGAACAACCGTCGGTTCGGAGGGTAACGCGCCATGCTGCTTGAACTCAACAACATTCACCTTCGCTTCAACGCGAACTCGCCGGACGAACTGACCCTCTTTTCAGACTTTTCGTTTGCCGTGCCGGAAGGGCAGTTTGTCAGCATCATCGGCAGCAACGGCAGCGGCAAGAGCACGCTGCTCAACCTGATCTGCGGCACGGCGCGTCCCGACGCGGGGAACGTTCTGTTCGACGGACGCAACATTACAAGCGATTCCGCGGTCAAGCGGGCGGCCTGGATCGGGCGCGTGTTTCAGGACCCCAAGGCGGGCACCTGCGCGCACCTGACGATTCTGGAAAACCTCGCGCTCGCGGATCACAAGGGCGGCGTCTACGGCCTCGGCAGCGGAATCCCCAAGCACCGCAAGGAGCATTTCCGCGCGCTGCTAAGCCAGTGTGGCATGGGGCTGGAGAACCGGCTGGACGCGCCGGTCGGCACGCTCTCCGGCGGGCAGCGGCAGGCGCTCGCGCTGGTGATCGCCACCATGAGCGACATCCGCCTGCTGATTCTGGACGAGCACACCGCCGCGCTCGACCCCAAGTCCTCGGAGACGATCATGACGCTCACAAACGACCTGATCGCTAAGCGCGGCATTGCCACCGTAATGGTCACGCACAACCTGCGCTATGCCGCGACGTATGGCGACCGGCTCGTGATGCTGCATCAGGGTGGGGTCGTGCTCGACAAGGCGGGGGAGGACAAGCGTGCGCTCGCCGTGGACGACCTATTAAAGGTGTTCACCGACATCAGCATCGAGATGGGCAACTAAAGGGAAACACAGTATCGACACTAGAATTAGATGTTCTGATATATAGAAGGCGCCGGAAACGGCACTTTTCTCGTGATAAAATCACTTCTATAAATTGTTGAAATAGTGTACAATCAGTTCAGAAGGATGGTGTAACACATATGGAAGTGAAACTCCAAAAGTTAAGACGCTTCAATCTGATTATGGGAGCGGTCCATTTCATCCAAGCGGTGGCCATGCTGTTTCTTGCGACGAACGTGATTCAGAAAATCGCCGAGTTCCAGCCGACCATTACGCAGAACTATCTCACCTTCAACTTAGCGACCAAGTCCCTCGAACCCGCCGGGAAGGCGATCTTTACGCTGCCCTTTGGCATTCTTGTGGCTTCGTTTCTCTTTATCTCCGCGCTGGCGCACCTGATTATCTATCTAAGCGGAGAAACGTATCTCAACGGCATTCGCGCGGGCATCAACAAATTCCGTTGGTTTGAGTATGCGCTGAGCTCGTCGATCATGATCGTGCTCATCAGCACACTGTTTGGCATTTACGACATTGCTTCGCTGGTGCTGATCTTTGCGGTCAACGCGAGCATGAACCTCTTCGGGCTCGTGATGGAGCAGCTCAACAGCGGAGCGGAGAAGCAAAACGTCAAGTGGGGCCCGTTCGTTTGGGGTTCCATCGCGGGCATCGCGCCCTGGGTTGCGATTTTACTCTACATGTTCGGCACGGGCAACTTCGACATGGTGCCGTGGTTCGTCTGGGCGATTGTGGGCACGTACTTTGTGGCCTTCAACACGTTCCCGATCAACATGATTCTCCAGTACAAGCGCGTTGGCAAATGGAAGGACTATGTCTACGGCGAGCGGGTGTATATCGTGCTCAGCCTCGTGGCAAAATCGTTTCTCGCGTGGCTCGTGCTCTTTGGGGCAATGCAGCCGTAACACGGAATCGTAGTTAACAAAAACCGCCTTTCGGCGGTTTTTTCGTGCTATGATTTTGCTTGAATTCGTGATAGATTACTTGTAATAAGCGTTCAATAATACGGATGAAATTGTAAGGAGAAGAAACATGGGAAAACAGATCCCTAAAATTCTCTATCATTACTGCTCGGTTGATGCTTTTCACGAAATCATCAAGAATAAAACACTTAGACTTAGTGAAATAGAAAAGAGCAATGATTCTCTGGAGTGCCAGTGGCTTGAACAAAGAATTGTGCCAAGCCTAATAAGGAAAAGAATTGTCGAGCAACTATCTGAAACTTCAAGTAACGAATACGTCGAAAGCATGATAAAGGAATCAATTAGCATATACAAGGGGTACTGGGATTCTCTACATGATTCAATAGTTCAGAAAATGACATTAGCAATATGTTTTTCTAGAAATGACGATCTTTTAAGCCAGTGGCGGGGATATGGTAATGATGGCTATGGTGTTGCTATTGGGTTCAATACGAAGGCTTTTGGAAAATATCTGAATTTAGGACTTTTTAGTGTAATGCAGCTTAAAAAAGTAGAATACAACGAATCGAAGCAAGAGAAGGTAATTAGCGCGCAGGTAGAAGAGTATGTCCGTCAGTTTCTAGAGGCTCCCCGAAGCGGAATGCTTGAGAGCTCGCTAACTGCAATACATTTGGTTTGCTTATTCGAATCGACTTTTAATAAGAATCCTGCATTTTCTGAAGAGGCAGAGTGGAGATTGGCTGCTTCTTTGGGTAATATTGCAGATTATGCTTCGGTTTCTCAGCGATATATTAGGGCTAGATTGACAGATGTTTTATCCGCACCTAAAGTGCTTATAAAAAACAGCAAGGCGGTTTTCTATAGTGATCTATCATTTAAACACTTATCGATACCCGAAGGTGGTGTTTTGATCCCGAGGATAGTTATTGGCCCCAAGTGTAAGCTAAGTCGAAGAGATATATATATGCTTCTAGATAGCTATGGTTATGATTCTTCCAATTTAGAGATTGAATCTTCAAAAGCTACATATGTTTGAAGCAAACAAACAAAACCGCCTTTCGGCGGTTTTTTGTTGCTTGCGTTTCTATTTCTTCTCCGCGTTGCGTTTGTCGCGGATGGTTGCCATGTGCTGCTCTTCTATTAAAGTTACGTTGTTCGCCTTCGCCCAGTCCACGCAGCCTTGCAGCGCCGCTTTCAGGAACACGCGCGGCACCTTCACGAGCGTTGCGCAGGCTTCCTCCGTAAACTTTACCTCCGGGTCCATGCGGCTCGCGGCGTAGACCACGGTGCTCAGTTCCGCCGCCTTGCCCGCGGCAATTCGCTCGGCAATGGGCCGCGTAAAGCGCGTATACCAAAAGTGCGTGTTGTCGCGGTAGCCGTAGTCCACCGGAACGCGCGGGAAACTGCCAGCCTTGACCCCGCCGATGATCGCGTTGTAGTAGCGCTCCTTCATCAGAATCTTGTCGATCTTGAGGATAAAGTGTACGCCAAACTTGCTTGTAATGCCGTTGAAGTCGCGATACGGCGGCTCAACGCCCTCGAGCTGACCGACCTTCGCGCTGTCCTCAAACGCGTTTTCCAGCTCGCTCCACCAGGTGCATTCAAACACCTGATACGCGTCCTTGACCACGAGCGGACGCTGTTGTTCGCCGCCCGCCTGACCCTCTTCGAGCGCAAAACGACAGTTCTTCATCTTCTCTTCGCAGGTTTCCCCGGGAAAACCGAGCCGAACCGCTTCCTTGAAGTTCGCGCGGCTGTCCTCAATAAAGTTCAGCGCACACGTTCCGCTGCGGAGGATGTTCTGCGCGGTGTTGGAGCTGTTGCGGCACTCCAGAATCATCGCGTAAGAGTCCTTGCCCGCGACGTAGTACGGAAAACAGAGCGAGTAGGAACCGATGGACGTTTCACCCGATTCGCTCAGCGAGGAGACGAGGACGGTCGGCATCGGGAAGAACGCCGACGTCTGGTAAAAATTATCGACAATGCGGAGATCACGAAACGAACTCATTCTGCTGCGCTCTCTTTCTGCTCATTTGCTTTTTTGGATTTCAGCCGCATCCTTAGGATGTTCAGCGTAATCAGGCAGGCGATGATCGCGAGCTTGTGCCAAATGTTGATCGGCGCCCAAACGGCGATGACCACGAAGAACGCGCCGAGCAGCGCGTGACCAAGCAGGTTGCGCCAGTCGGTCAGGTAGGCCTTCAGACCGCGCCAGATGCGCTGAAATATGGTCGGTTGGTTGGTGTTTGGTGATTCCATTAATTCATCGATCCTTTCCGGTGTTTGACTTCGTATCGGCTTCGTGCAGCTGTATGGCGTGCTGAACGATTCGCTCAAAATACCCGTCGAGCTGTTGCTGCTCCTCGGCGGAGAGGCAGTCACAGGCGCGACTCAGCCAAGTATCGTAGAGGTCGACGCTGCCGCTGACGCTTGAGCGCCCCGCGTCCGACAGGCGAATGCGGTTTTCGCGTCGGTTGGCGGGGTTCTGCTCGCGCGCAATCAGCCCCTTACTTTCCATGCCGGAGAGCGCCTTGGCGACGGTGGTTTTGTCCATCATCAGCGCGGTGGCGATGGTGTCCTGCGAAACGCGGTCGTGAAAGCACAGAAACGTGCAGATTGCGTGCTCGGTGTCCGTAAACCCCGCGCCGCGAATCTGCTCGTGCCCAAAGTCCCGCCCCAGCTTGATGAGCGTGTTCAGCTGTTTGTAATTCATGCGTGCTCCTATATAGTTGAATATTCAACAGTTGCGAATTCAATTATACTGCGAATTGGGCTCCTGTCAAGTCCAAAAGAAAACCGCAGGCAACCCTGCGGCTGATTGGAAGCGAAAAGGACTATTCCGTCTTCTGCTTGCGCTGGACCAGCGCGCCGACCCCGGCGAGCAGCCAGCAAAGCGCGAAGACCAGCGCGTAGAGGATGATGGGAATCCAGGTGATCTGGTGGATGTCCGCCCAGCCGACCGGCGTTCCGGTGAAGAGGTTGCCGAGCGCGCCGCTGTAGGTGACCAGCACGAGCGCAATATAGCTTGCCGTAATGCCCGCAATCGCGATGCGGTTTTTGAGGATGCCGTACACCTGCGTCACGATGAACATCATCAAGAACCCGAAGAAGAACATCGGCCACATGCCGTTTTCCGCGAGAATCGCAACCACCGCGCCGTGGAGCGCGACGAACGCTTCCAGGAACGTCAGCCAGCCGATCTTCGTGTGCCAGCTTGTCCGCGCGAGGGAAAGCTGCCCCAACAGCAGAATCAGGTAGAAGAATCCGAGCAGGTGCCCCAGCGTTCCCTCCATGGGATGGAACCAGAACGTGTAGACCACCGCCCAGGCGATGTAGAAGCCGTGCACCTTTTGCGTCGTGCTCACGCCGAGCAGGGGCAGGGAGACCTTCTTGCCAAAGAACAGCCCGCGGCGATTGTTGAGCAGAATCAGCATGAACACGAGCATCACGATGACCGAGAACTGCGAGCTCCAAACGGGCACGTACTGCGCGAGACCATCGTAGAACAGCGCGGTCTGCGCGAGGTGCAGCACAACGAACACCGCGTTGACGACAAGCAGCAGCAGGTTATACCGCCCGATTCGTCCCTCGGGCAGGCGCGGCTGCGTCTTGAGCCGGACGATCAGCGCCCAAACGGCAAACTGGTGCGCGAGGTAGAGCACCCACATGCTCACCGTTGCCCAGAGCTCGGGGTGCGGCAGTTTCCAGTAATACCAGGCCGCGCCCGTGTCTGGCAGCAGCGTCGCCTGAAAGCGGGCGAGCAAGGGGGTCACGAGCCGCGTTGCCGCGACCAGGGCAAACGCAAACACAAACAACAGGGCGATCGCCGTCTTGAGGGAATACGTTTTTTGCTGCTCCATGCGAAAGTTCCTCCTTTGGAAGGTCGATTCGTTTTCTTGCTCCCTTGTGCTCATCTTACCGAACGGGCGGCTGCGCTTCAAGCGGCCTGCGTGACTCGATCACCGAGTGAGAGGCGTGCTCTGCACGAACGCCAGTATGGCGGTTACGGCCTGCGCCTGCTGCGCTTCGCGGGAGATTGTGGCGGTGCCGTCGCCCGCCTGCTCACCGTAGTTTCCGAAGTAAGCGTGGTTGCCGCCCTGAATTTCGAGCTTGTTTGCAACCGTCGTCAGCTTCGAACGATCCAACTGCACATCCTCGCTGCCGTAGATCGCGAGCGTTGGAATCGGGCTGTCGTTCACGGGGTAGGCGCCGAGCAGAATCAGCCCCGCGAGTTTCCCTTCGTTGCCTGGAACATAGCTGCTGGCCATGGCTCCGCCGAGCGAATGCCCGGCTAAGTACCAGCGCGAAATCGAAGGGAGCCGCCCGTAGACGGCGTCCGCCGCGCGGATGTTGAACACCGCCAGCCGAAACGGCATTCTTACCAGCACGCAGGTCAGTCCGGTTTCACGCAGCTGCTCCAGCAACGGCAGATACGCCGTTTCCTCGACTTTGCCGCCGGGGTAAAAGATCAGCCCCGCGCCGGTGTCGCTTGCTGCGTCCGGCGAGAGAATGGTGAGGTTGCCGTCCTGCCAAATGGCGGGGGAGCTGTCTAGAAGCGCGACGGCGTCCGCATCCGCACGATAATAGTCCTGCGTGTACGCGAAAAATGCCAGCAGCAGCGCCAGTAGCAGCGCACAAAGCGAAAGGAGAACGGTTTTGCCCACGCGTTTGCGGGGCTTGGCCGAGGAGTTAGACAAATGCTACTCCTTTCTGCCGTTACAGGCAGCGGTACGCGAAGATCGTCACCGTGCCCTTTCCGGGATAGTTCTTGGTTTCGTACTTGGCGGGAAACGCCTTGATCAGGTCGGTCAGCTTGGAAAAGCCGTACGTCTTGGAGTCGAAGTCCGGCATAACGCGCTTGAGGTAGCCGCCCGCGGAGGCGATGTTGACATAGCCCTCCGCGTCGGAATACCGTTCGCTCGCGATCTTGAGCAGGTTGTGAATGGCCGCGATGTCCGCCTTGGGCTCGGCCTTTGCGGGAGCCGCCGCGGTCTTCGCTTCTCCTGCAGGCGCGGGTTTCGGTTTTTCCGCGTCGCCGAGGTTCTGCGTAAGAATGAAGTTGTCGCAGGCATTGCGAAACGACATGGGCGTTTTTTCTTCGCCAACGCCAAAGACGTAGATGCCTGCTTCGCGCAGGCGAATCGCGAGCGGTGTGTAGTCGCTGTCGCTCGAAACGAGCGCAAACGCGTCGTAGAGATTCGTGTGCAACAGGTCCATCGCGCTGATGGCGAGCGAGATATCCGTTGCGTTCTTGCCGGTGGTGTAGGCAAACTGCTGCTCCGGCTTGATGGCGAGCTTTTTGAGCTGTTCTTCCCAGTTTTTCAGTGCGCGGCTGCTCCAGTTTCCGTAGGCGCGGCGCACGACAATCCGCCCGTAGGTGGAGAGCTCCTCCAGCACGAGCGAGAGCTTGCTCAGCTGCGCGTTGTCCGCGTCAATGAGCACGGCGATGGTTTCGAGGGATTCGGATTTATCCATATTGATTTCTCCGTTTCAGCATGCCGCTGTTCGGCAAGTTACTTGACTATAATTTCATTATAGCACAACCGGTTTTGGTGCGTAAAAGAACAATGGGCAAACAAAAACGGCCTCGTCTGCTCACACGAAGCCGCTTTCGAAAGGAGGAAACAGGAGGAAAGAAAATCAGGAGGAAGTCCGGAAAAATCAGGGGAATCAGGAGGAAAGATATCCGAAAAGCAAGTTTGCTCAAGCGTTTCGTTCTTATCCCTCGGCCACGGGGGCGGGGGCTTCGGCGGGCGCTTCCGCATCCGGCGTTTCGTCCACGGGCTGCCAGAGGTCGCTGGACTCCATGGTGTCCTTCAGCTCGTCGTAACCGTCCTCTTTGCCGTTCAATCCGGCGAGGGAATAGCCGACGCGGCTGTCGTTGGAGGGGTGTTTCTTGGTGTATTCCATCCAGGTCGAGGTGTCGTCGTCGTAAACGAGGTTGGTCGACCATTGGTTGCCCGAGAGGTCGGAATTCTGCGTGGAGTAGACGACGGGCTCGTAGGCGGTGGATTTACCGGCGATATAAACCTGCACATAGAGCGTCTTGCCCTGCTGATATTCGGTGGAAGCGACTACTTCTGCCTCCAGCTGCTCAAAACTGCCGCCCATGTCGGAGAGAATCTTTTTGCGGAAGGAGTCGTTGCTGAAGTTGTTGTTCGTGATTCCGAGCAGCGTGCGCTTTTCCTCGCTGTTGGTGCAAGCATTGAACTGCGCAATCAGAGTATAGGCGCGATCCAGCATGCGGGTTGCGGTGGTGGACTGCGGCGCGGGCTCTTCCGGCGTCGGTTCTTCCGGTGCTGGCTCTTCCGGCGCGGGCGATTCGGGCGCAGGTTCTTCCGGTGCGGGTTCCGGTACGATTTCCGATTCGAGCGGGAGCGGTTCCGGCGCGGGCTCCGCTTGTGCCGGGGCGTAAACGCGAACGACGACCGATTCAATGTCAAGCGGTTCCACCGGCTGCGCGCCGGCGAGCGGCGTGGTCTCGTCCGTAATGGTTTCTATGGTGGGATTCTCTGCGGCGGGTTCGTCGTATACGGGCGTGGAGGCGACCATGTGGTTGCCCGAGAAAGCGCCGGTGCCGACCAGCACGGCGGCGACGATCAGCAGAAAAAGCGGGAGGAGGACGATCCAGAGCTTCTTGCGATGCATGTTTGTTTCCCCTTGTTTGTTCTTACACGCTCAGAATACTCGGAAAAAATTACATAACCGTTACAAATGGAGCGATTCCAAGAAAGAATTAAAAGAATTTTTTCGAGATACAATGTTTTGATGGATATGGCCAGAAATGTATGCATTCGACTGTTATGCAACGGTGGCATGTGACAGAATCGGCGGTGGATACGCCGGGATGCGTGTGCAACTTCTGAAAAGGGATGCGACGGAAGAGGCATCCGACGCCGAGCTTGCGCGATTTGCGAGCCGCTTACAGCAAAAGAGCCAACCATAACGCATCAATTCAATAATGAATAATCAAGATGCAACTGAGATGTAACATTCTGGAACTGAAATCACAAAAAAGAAGAAACACCCGAATTTCTTCGAGCGTTTTTGTGAAATTGACTGTTTAGTTGGACAGCACGTTGTACTGCCGCTTGATAATGCGTAACCGCGGGATGTCCTGCTCGCTCACGAGCGTGCAGGCAAGTCCGCTGTGCCCCGCGCGGCCGGTGCGACCGATGCGGTGGACGTAGTACTCCGGCTTGTCCGGCACGTCGTAGTTGATGACGAGGTCAATGTTGTCCACGTCGATGCCGCGCGCCGCAACGTCCGTTGCGACCAGCACGGGCGTTTTGCCCGCGCGGAAGTCACGCATAATGTTGTTGCGCTGGCTCTGGCTCAGGTCGCCATGCAGGCAGGCGCTCGTGAGGCCGCCCGCGTTGAGCTTTTGCGTAACGGTCTTCACGCGGTGACGCGTGTTGCAGAAGATCAGCGTCAGGCGCGGGGAAGCTTCCTTCATCAGGTAGTTCACGGTGGTGATTTTGCCCGCTTCCGGCGTATGGATGCTCATCTGCTGAACCGTCTTTGTCGGTTCGTTGCGCTCGCCGACCTCAATGGTCTTCGGGTCGGTCAGGTAGCTCTGCGCAATGCCGTTGATCTCCTTGCTCATCGTCGCCGAGAAGAGCATCATCTGGTGCTCACCGGTGACGTTGCCGAGAATCCACTTGATGTCCGGCAGGAAGCC
>DAIRTE010000024.1:0-25742 GCA_036804025.1 Clostridia bacterium
GTTTTGTTGCACCTATTCTAACACGCCCTGCACGAAAAAACACCCACATGCAATTCTCTGTGAATTGCCGTTGCCGCGCGGGAATGGTATGATGATTACACATCGAAATCAATACGTTCGCGGTTTGATTTCCAACGGAGTGTACACAGTATGAAGAAAAACCTGCGAAACCTGTCCCCCGCGCTGGTCTTTATTCTGCTCTTCAGCGTCGTAAGCCTGCTTTCGGACATGACGCACGAGGGCGCCGCGAGCATTCGCGGGGCGTACCTCTCGCTGCTCGGCGCGTCCGCGGCAACCATCGGGTTCGTCTCCGGCTTTGGCGAGCTGGTTGGCTACTCGTTGCGGTTTCTATTTGGCAAACTCGCGGACAAGTCCAAACGGTATTGGCTGCTGACGATCATTGGCTACGCGGTGGACGTGCTGGCCGTACCCGCGCTCGCGCTCGTTGGCGAACACGGCTGGATCTTTGCCGCGGGGCTGATCATTGTCGAACGCATGGGCAAGGCGATTAAAAAGCCCGCGAAAAACACGCTGATTTCGTTTGCCGCCTCGCAGGAAGGCGCAGGCAAGAGCTTTGCGCTCGAAGAAATGCTGGATCAAATCGGCGCGTTCCTAGGCCCTGTGATGCTCTACGTCGTGATGCTGTTCAAGACGGACGGAACTACGTTTCAGATTTACTCGTTCTGTTTCGCCATTTTGCTAGTGCCCGCCCTCGCGACGCTGGGCATGCTGTTCTTTACGAAACGAAAGTTTCCGCATCCGGAGCACTTTGAGCCGGAGCCGACCGCCTACGTTCCCTTCCAGCTGGATCGAAAATTTCTGCTCTATCTTGGCGGAATCAGCCTGTTCGCGTTTGGGTTTATCGACTATTCTCTGATCGTGATGCACGTTTCACGCACCTTTCTCTCCGTTTCTGCGAGCCTCTCCGAAACAACCTCGCTCGTCAACAGCGGAACCCTTCCGCTGCTCTACGCGGGGGCAATGCTGGTCGACGCCGCCGCGGCAATGGTCTTTGGGCTGCTGTACGACAAAAAAGGCGCGCGCGTGCTGATTTTGTCCACCGCGCTCTCCGCGCCGTTTGCAATTCTCGTGTTCGGGTTCCAGAGCATCGGCGCGCTGCTGGTCGGCGTTGCGATGTGGGGTGTCGGCATGGGCGCGCAGGAGTCGATTCTTAAGGCGGCGGTCGCGGGCATTGTGCCAAAGGCGAGCCGCGCCACGGGCTACGGCATCTTCGAGTGCGTGTTCGGCGTGTTCTGGTTTTTCGGCAGCTGGCTGCTCGGCGCGCTCTACGACTGGAGCATTCCGGCGATGATTGCGGTCTCCGTCGGCGCACAGGTCGCCGCCATTCCACTGTACTACTTTTCTTCGAAGACTACGCGCAAGGAACGCGCGCCGGAATCCACCATCTGAAAAAAAGATACCCTCCAGTAAACCACCACCCTCCGTTTCTTTGTTATCCTATCCGGGTAAACAAATTGAAACGGAGGTTTTTTATGGAACAACGTCCCTCCGCCTGGAAACAGAAGGCGGCTCTCTTCTTCACGAGCCAGTGCATTACCCTGTTTGGCTCTTCGGTGGTTCAGTTCGCGATCGTCTGGTACGTTACGCTCAAAACCGCGTCCGGCGGGTGGGTCGCGGCGCTGACCGTCTGCTCGTTTCTGCCGCAGACGCTGGTCTCGTTCGTCTCCGGCGCACTGGCGGATCGCTACTCGAAAAAGCGGCTGATCATCGGCGCGGATGCGGCAATTGCCGCCGCAACGCTCGCGCTCGCGCTGCTGCTCCCCTCGCTCGGCGACGGCACGCCCGTGCTCATTGCTCTGCTGATTGCCTCGGTCATTCGCTCCATCGGCGCGGGCATCCAGCTCCCGGCGGTTGGCGCAATCCTTCCGCAGTTTGTGCCGGAAGAGCACCTGATGCGCGCCAACGGCGTGAACGCGACGCTGCAATCCATCGTGCAATTCGCCGCCCCTGCGGCGGCCGGCGCGATTCTCTCACTCGGCAGCTTGCGCTCCACACTCTGGATCGATATCGCCACCGCCGCCGTCGGCATCGGCGTTCTTGCGTGCCTTGCGCTGCCGAAACAAGCGCCAGCTTCGGAAGTACAGTCGCCACTCGCGAGCGATCTGAAGGAGGGCCTGCACTACGTCGGCTTCAACCGGTTCTTCGGCGGACTGCTGCTGCTCTACGGGCTGTTCATTCTGCTCAGCGTGCCCGGCGGGTTTCTCTCCGCACTGCTTGTGACGAGAATCTACGGCGGGAGCTATCTCAATCTCACACTCGTGGAGCTGATCGGCTTTGCGGGCATGGCGGCGGGCGGCATTCTGATTGGTTCCTGGGGCGGGTTCCGAAACCGCGTGAAAACGCTGCTGGTCGGCATCGCCGCCTGCGGCCTGCTCACCGTCGGGATGGGCGCCATCCGGCAGTTTGTCGTGTATCTGGCGTTGATTCTGCTGATGGGCATCGCGATTACCATGGCGCAAACCGCCGTGACCACGCTCATTCAGGAGCGCGCCGAGCCCGCCATGCAGGGGCGCATGTTCGGCCTGATCGGCACGATGTACAGCGGATTTCTGCTGGTCGGGATGTCTGTGTTCGGCCCGCTTGCCGACGTCGTTTCCCTGCCGCTGTTGATGATGCTGACCGGAGGTATGCTGGCCGTTGTCGCCCTTCTCTACCGCTTTGGTAAGACGTTCTACCAAGCACCTGTGACAAACGAGTAACCGCAAATCGAGCAAAAAAAGAACACTTCGCTTCCCCAAGTTCAGAGGGAGCGAAGTGTTTTTTCGCGCATTCGAATCGGAGTATATCTTACTTACAGCCGCAGCAGGAGCAGTCGCCGGAGAAGCGATCGCTGCTGCTCCGCCGCTCCATGAGCACGGTGTTTCGCCAAACGCCGAACCGATCCTTTCCGATTCGCTCCCGATAACCGACCATGCGGAACCCGCAGCGCTCGTGCAGGCGAATGCTCGGCTCGTTGTCCTGCATGATGCCGGACTGCAGCGTCCAGAACCCCTCCAGTTCGGAGTTCACGATCAGCGCGTTGAGCAGCTGCGTGCCGACGCCTTTGCCCTGCGCGTCGGGATCGATGTAGATGCTCACCTCCGCGACGCCCGCGTAGACGCAACGCCCGGAAACCGCCGTCAGCGCCGCCCAGCCGAGCACTTTCGCGTCTTTTGTGATCACCAGTCGGCAAGGTTTCAGATGCGAGCGGTTCCATTCGTCCCAAGTTGGGCACTCGCTCTGAAACGTCGCGCGGTTCGTGTCCATGCCCAGTTGGTAGATGCGGCTCACGTCCGGCCAGTCGGCTTCGGTCAACGCTCGAATCTCGAAATCCATGTTGTCCGCTCCATTCTATTTGTCCGTTATAGTCTGCCGTTTCCAGCAGAAAAACGTCTTACTTATATACATCAAATAAATTTTATGTGTAGAATACTCCTCCGAATACCGCGTGTCAATCGGTTTTCCGAAAAAAGTGCTTGACAACATCGTAAAATGCCGATATATTTGCATCGTAAGAAACCGATGCGTTTGGAGAGCAACCATGGACCCGGTCAAGGTGTGCAACGCGCTAGGCAACGAGACGCGCTTTCAGATCGTCAAGGCGCTGAAAGAGCGAACCATCGGTACCTGCTGCGGAAAGATTCAATACTTTGAAAACGGCGCCAGCGTTGCGGACGTTGTTCTGGCGACCGGACTGGCGCAGTCCACCGTGTCCCAGCACCTCTCTGTGCTGGAGCAGGCGGGCATCATCCAGCGCGAAAAGCGCGGGCAATGGACGTGCTTTTTCCTCAACTCCGCCGTGCTGGAAGAATTCTGCGCGGGGATTCGCTCGGCCATCATTGAGTGATCGTTTTTTTTGCTCGGATGCATCGTAAAAATACGATGTATATTGGAATCGGCGTCTCTTTTTTTCGCAAATAATATCGTAAAAATACGATGTATTTCGAAATTGTCGCCTCTTTTTTTTCGTAAATAATATCGTGAAAATACGATACGTTAGGGGAAGCAACCATGCAAACCGTACTTTCCATCCTCTGGGACGCAGTTCTTTACGTCCTCCAAACCCTGCAGCACAATTTTCTTGTTCTGCTGCTTGGCATCCTCACGGCGGGCGCGCTGCGCGTTTACATCGACGCGGAGCAGATGAAGCGCTGGCTCATGAACCGCCCGTATCTCTCCGTTCCCGCGACGGTCGCGTTTGGCGCGTTTACGCCGTTTTGCGCCTGCGGAACCATGGCGGTCGTGCTCAGCATGCTGGCAACCGCGCTTCCCTGGGCGGCGATCATGGCGTTTTTAACGTCCTCGCCGCTGATGAGCCCGGACGGCTTCATCTTGATCTCCGGCATGATCGGCGTCCCGTTTGCCGTCGCGCTGACCGTCGCGTCGATTGTGATTGGCCTCGGTTCCGGCTATCTGGCGAACGCGCTGCAAAAGAAAACAACCTTCTTCAATGATCAGCTCCGGTTCTCCGGCGCACCCGCTCGCAAAGAGACGGCGAGCTGCGGTTGCTCGTCCCTAGCGCAGCAGCAACCCGCAGCCGTACTTGCGACAGCACCCGCTGCGGAACCAAAAAAACCGTCCTGCTGTGGTGCTTCGGCCGCACCCGCGCCGGTACCCGCCGCTTCCGCCTGCTGCTCCGCCGCGGCGCAACAACCGGTGGAAGCGCCCCGCGTTTCGAGTTGGATTCGCCGCTGGAAGCTCGACCAGCTCGGGCAGGCGGTGTTTGACCTTGGTATCAAAAAGATTGTACCGATGTTCGCCGGGTTCGCCGCCATTGGCTACCTGATCAACCGGTTCATCCCGTCGGAGTGGATCTTCGCAGTGTTCGGCGTGCAGAACGCATTCGCCGTTCCACTCGCGGCGGTGATCGGACTGCCGCTTTACGTCTCCGGCAACGCGGCGATTCCGCTACTCCAGTCGCTGCTGACGGGCGGGGTCAGCCCGGGCGCGATGCTTGCGTTCCTGATCACCGGCCCCGGCACGAGCGCGGGTGTGCTCGCCGGAATCGCAACCATTCTCAAGCGCCGCGCGATTCTCTACTACGTCGCCTGCCTGCTGATCGGCGCGGTTGCGCTCGGCTACCTCTACGATTTCCTGTTGCTGTTGTTCTAACAAACAAAAAACGGCCTGCACGGCGGTCTCCTGTGCACAGGCCGTTTCTTTTGTCGTTACTTTCTTGCCTTTACGTGTGCGCTTGCAAACGCGCCGTCCAGCAGATCCGCGTCCTGCGCCGAATACATCCCTTCCAGCTTCTGGTCGCGTGCAATCTCCTCGATCATGCTCTTGCCGTAAACGCTCACGGGCACGATCTCAATCTGCGTAAATCCCGCCCGCTGGAGCGTCTCCTGATACGCTTCCAGCGTGAGCGCGCCGGACACGCAGCCGACCCAGAGCTCGATGCTCTTCTTCACCGACTCCGGCACCGGCTTGAGCTGAACGATGTCCGCCACCGCGAGACGTCCGCCCTGTTTCAGCACACGGTATGCTTCCGACAGCGCGACAAACTTGTTCTCCGTGAGGTTGATCACACAGTTGGAGGTAACGACGTCCACCGACTTGTTTTCCAGCGGAATGTGTTCGAGATACCCCTTGCGGAATTCAACGTTCTTTAGCCCGCTCTTCTTGAGGTTTCGGTTGGCCAGGCGGAGCATATCGTCCGTCATGTCCAGGCCGTATGCCTTTCCGGTTTCGCCAACGAGCCGCGCGGAAAGCAGCACATCAATTCCCCCGCCGCTGCCAAGGTCCAGCACCGTCTCCCCCGGCTGCAGGTTTGCCAGCGAAACGGGATTTGCGCAACCGAGCGACGCGCGAACGGCGTCCTCCGGCAAGCCTGCCAACTCCTCCGCGCGGTATCCGTTTGCCGATGCGGCCGGTGTGGGGCAGCATCCGCCTCCTCCGCAGCCGCAGCCGCCCGTCGATTTTCTCGTGACGCGCCGGGCAATTTTACCGTAGCGCTTTTTGATTTCTTCCTGAATGCGCGCCATTGTCTCTTCCCCTATTCGTCGCATGATTCGCAGCAGGTGACGCGCTCCATGGCATCCGCCAGCAGAAGTGCGCTCTGTTGCACCTGTTCTCGCTTCTCTTCCGGTATGGCGCTCAAAATCGCCTCATAATACCGGCTGAGCTTGCCGTCAATCTCCCGAAAGATCGCTTCTCCCTGTTCGCTCAGGGACACCTTGATGTAGCGGCGGTTCTCGCTGTCCTGCCTGCGCTCCACCAGTCGCGCTCGAACGAGATGATCCACCGTTCGGCTCATCGTGCTTTTATCGACGCCGAGCCGCTCGGCCAGATCGAGCAGCGAGACCGTCCCGCCGTAGCCGAGTTCCAGAATCGTTCGGTTCTGCGCCGTCGTAACCCCGCAGCAGGTGGCCTCGCTTTTATCGAACAGCCCCATGTCCCGCGCGACGGTTCGAAACAGATCGCGCAGCGCTTCCACGCCGTGTTCCATCGATTCGCCTCCGTTGGTCTTACTCTAGTAGAATTGTATCATGCATCGGTTGCATGTTGCAACTATTATTCCGTAATTCCTATCTAGATTCGTATGGTGATTTCTCTGCCGAACTGTTAAAATAAGTGCAACACAAGAATTCACCCATCCAAATAGTGACTAGTAATCTAAACTCGATTGTAATACGGAGGAATTCACATGGGCATTCACTTTGAGTACATTCAGGAATACGAGTCCCTGCTCAAAACGACGCATCTTCAGCGGGACTATCAGGAGTTTGTCAAGTTCTTCAAGCAACTGCGCGTTTCGCTGGAGCAGAAGCTGCCGGATTGCTCGTTTCTTGGCGGCATCATGGAGAACGGCATGGACTATTCCTACTTTCAGTTCACCAGCGACGCACTGCGCGAGCAGGGGCTCAAGATTGTGATTGCCTATGTGCACACCACCTGCTCGCTGGAGGTCTGGCTCTCCGGCGTGAACCGCAAGACGCAGGCAAAGGTGTTTGCCCGCCTGCAAAAAACCGGCACGGACTACGAGCAAACGCCCGATCCGAACCGGTTTGATTATATTCTAAAAGAAAAGATTCTGCCCGCGCGCGGCTTCTCCGGCGGGGACGAGCTATTTGACGAACTGCACATCAACGTTGCACGCTTTCTGGAAAACGCGACCCGTCTCTGCGCCAACTGACGATTCGCCCCGATCAGACTTCCGTCGCCGGTTTGTCTCCACGTCTGGTTTTGTTGAGCTGAACGAGAAAGAGCGCAATGGACCCGAACACCGCCAGCAGGAACACGCCGAGATACCAAATTGGCAGGCGCAGCACAAGCGACGAAAGCACCGTAATGGACGCAAACACCGCTAACATCAGCATCTTGATCACCGCGATCATGTTCTTCAGGATGCGATACACACGCGCGCGGTTCTCCTCCGTCACCGTTACGCCCGTGTTCCAAATCTGCGGATAGCGCTCAACGAGCGTGATGAATCCGTAAATCACCCAGCTGATGATCGGCAGCACGATCAGTTCGCTCTTGCTGCCCCAGCGGTTGGCCTCGCCCGCGGCGTTGAAATGCGCGGGAATCTGATCCGGAATCCGGCTCCACATGTCAATCAAGTAGACGACGACGCCGACCAGACAGAGCAGGCTGACGATCATTTCGATGATATCCAATGCGTTTCGTTTGATCTTGATTTCCATTGTGCTAATCCTTCTGCGCCGGACGTTTTGCCAACGCCCGATTAGTTTACCACAATTGCCCGTAGAAAGAAAAGGTGCGCCAATTGCGGCGCACGCTGAAAAACGGCGGTTAATACAATTGTTGCTTCTCGTATTGCTCCAGCCGCATGGAAAGAAGCGTTTCGAGGTCGTTTTGGAATTCGCGGTCGGTCTGCGTCTCCTTTTTCTCCAGCGTCTCGAGTACGGAGAAAGCAAACGCGCCGTTGCCGTAGGTCTCCGCATCCCGCTGGAGCTTCGGGTGGAAGCAGCCCCCGGTCATCTCGGCAAATTCGTAGCGCTTTTGAATCCCGCCGATGTCGGCGCTGGCGAGCACAAGCATCCGCCCTGTTTTCGTATTTGTTACGGCGTAGATGCCGCCAATCTGCTTGCGCTGCTTGTAGGCTGCAAGCAGGTCTTTTTTGTTTTGGGGTTTCATGTTGGTTTTCTCCCGTGACGGCACGGAGGTTTTGGGGTGGATGCGCCGTCGAGGGTATTATACCGCATGTTTGGCGAAATGACGCTCTACGCTGCGTGGAGTGCTGAAGCGACGAACCGTCTGCGCGTTGATCGATTGCATTACGCAAATCATTTCAGCGATTCCCTCAGTCGATTGCCCCCAGCAACGGCGAGCGTTCCCCCGTATAATAGAGCGTCAGCCGGTGCATCGCGCGTGTGCAGGCAACGTAGAGCAGGTTTCGATCCTGCTGCGTCGCATAGACGGATTCGCTTACGTCGGGAATCAGAACCGAATCGAATTCCAGTCCTTTGGACATGCCGACGGAGGTAATCGAGACGCCGTCTGCAAAGCGGTTGCTTTCCGGCGAAATCAGATGCACGTCATACTCCGTCGACAACTCGTCGAACAGGCGTTTTGCCTCCCGATTCGTCCTGGCAAGAATGCCAAGCGAACCAAAGGAGGATTCGAGAAAGCCCGCAATCGCGCGCTTGATCTGCGCCAGCATATCGCTTCGATTCGTACACGAAATCACCTTCGGAGGCTCGCCGTGTCGTTCGACGGTGTCCATCTTCCCCGTCTGCTTGATCTGCTGCGCAAACGAGATGATTTCGCAGGTCGAGCGGTAGCTTTTGGTGAGCTTAACGAACTCGGCGTTCGCGTATAATTGCCGAATGTCGTCCAGCGAATGCGCGAAAAACGGATGAATCGACTGCCCGAAATCCCCCAGTATCGTCTTTTGGCATGGGAACAACCGATTGATTACCGCATATTGAATCGGCGTATAATCCTGCATTTCGTCGATCACGAGATGGCGAATGCTGCTGCTCTGCTTCAGCCCTTCGTATGCGGCATGGAGATAGAGAAAGGGAAACACATCCGACCATTCCAAGCGATTTTTTGCCGGCAGAACGAGCATGTCCGGCTTGCCGATCGCCTGATAAAACGCGCGGTAGAGGGACAGCGTGCCGGTGGCTTTCAGCATGGTTCGCAGTGCTTTTCGAATCGTCCGGATGGCGGGGATTTCCTCGTCCATGCAACAGTCGGCGGCAAAACGATCCAGCAAATCCTCCGCAACCATCTGCAGCCGCTGCTTGAGCGGAACCCCCTGATAAATCAGAAAGCGTTCGCGGATGGTCTCTGCCGATACAAAGAAACGTCCAAACGAACAATCAGCGGGAACGAACACCCGCTCGGGAAGCTCAGCGATATAAGCCTCCATCTGGCGCACAAACGAGAGCGTCGACTTATACCGCACCCGCTCCGCCAAGGCGGGGTCGTTCGTTTCAATTGGGTCCCGCTCCGCTTCGAAGCCGATCACCACTTCGAGTTGTATGCTCGCGACATCCGCAAAGCTTACTTCGAAGATGGGCTCCTCGCCCAATTCCGGCAACACATTTGAAATATAGTCTCCCCAGACTTTGTTTGGCGACAGAATCGTTACGTTCTCCGCAGAGAGGCGACCTTTCTGGCGGTAGAGCAGGAAGGCAATTCGATGCAGCGCAATCGACGTTTTCCCGGAGCCGGCAACGCCCTGAATCATCAAGGTGTGCGCCTTTTCATTTCGAATGATCTGGTTCTGCTCCTTCTGAATCGTGGCGATGATCGACTTCATCTTCTCGTCCGAGGTGCGGCTCAGCTCCTGCCGCAGAACCTCGTCCTGAATGCCGGACGAACTCTCCAGCACATACTCCAGCACGCCGTTTCGAATGCGATATTGCCTTTTTCGCGTTAACTCGCCTTCTATTCTTCCCTGCGGCGCGTCATACCCGGCGGCACCAATTTCGTCGTCATAATACATGCTCGCAATCGGCGCGCGCCAATCGACTATCTGCATGCAATCTTCCGAGCGAAACGAAAATAGGCCGATGTAGTATGGCGTCGACGCCGCGGTTTGGTTCGTTCGAAAGTCGATTCTGGCAAAGTATGGCGAGTCCTTGAGCCGGGCAATTTTGTCCCGAACGCCTACGGCAAATGCGCCGGTATGATCGATTCTCTTGAGGGCGAGTTCGTTCTGAAACATCTCGTGCGGGTCAATCTCCGCGCGGTTTTCCACCATGTAGCGCTGAAACGAAACATACTCCCCGTCCAACCGGCGGATGTCGGCGTCCGCCTGCGCAAGCGCGTTTTCCAGATTGCGATGGATCTGTTCCAGATGGAGCAGCTCGTCTGGAAACGGAATTTCGTTGTTGCTGTCGTGATTCGAAGCGGTTTGGCTACTTCCCTTCGCCTGTTGTTCCGTGCTCAATGATGCTCTCCTTTGGTAAAACGAATCGTTGGGTGGGATACCCGAATTCTACGAGCAAATCCGCCTCGGCAAAGCCCAGTTCCCGAATCCATTTGCGTTGTCCGGTATCCGCTTTGTCGCCCTCCCGATAGGTCGTAATGGTGATTTGCTGTTCGTCGAGCAATTCGCTCATCATCCGGTCCAGAAAGGCTTTCGGAATCCCCTTGTTGCGATAGAGCGGATGAATCCCCAGAAAATCAATGTTCCCCGTCCGCTTGGTGAACAGCATCGCTCCAATCACGGTTGCGTTGTCCTTGAGCACCAGCGCCTGCCTGGTTGCGATTCGCTCGGAAAGCACCTGTTGGTATTCCTCCTCGTGCAAATGCGGAAAGCCGTCAATCACGTCCTGCACCAAAGCCATCCAACCGGGAATGTCGTCTTGCGTGGCATAGCGAATGCCCCATTGCGTGGGTTCGTCCTGATTCAGCATGGCATACGCTCCCTCAAACTCAAACTTGGATTGCAGCGGATAGAACTCCTCGTTTTCGCGAAATTTGCTGGGCGGCTGTTTATACATGGCGGTAAAGATGCTTGTAAACGCCTGTTGGCTCTCGTATCCTGCAAGCAAGGCAATCTCCAGGATGGGTTTGCCAGAGAACACGAGCAGCTTTGCGGCTTCGGTCAGTTTGCGGCGCTGTACATAGTCGTGCAGCGTCAGGCCGACCGTGCTGGTGAACGTTCGGTGCAGATAATGCTTCGAGTAGTGCACCGCGTCTGCAATCGAATCCAGATCGATCGGTTCCGTCAAATGCGCTTCGATATACTCGATTGCAAGCATTGTATTCTTAATACGTCGATTGGTCACCTTGCGAACCCTCCTTTCGACCGGCGATGGATCAAACTATTTTAGCATAACAGATCGAATCAATCCGTTTTTCATGATTCTTGCTGTTTTGATGTGTCTTCTCATATAGAAACGGTGCGTTTCGATTTCGGTTTGAGCGATGTTGGGATGACGAAAGAAAAAACGAGCGCTGCCGAGAGGTCGGGAGCGCTCGCAGGATGTATCCGGTAGTTGGCAAACCCGAATGGAATATGAAATAACGGGCTCCTTTGGTTCAGTGCCAAAAGAACCCGTTATATCGTTTACTATCGAGAAAATGTTTCGTCGATTACGGTTCTACCGATCTCACGAGATCATCGATGCTGCCGTCATCCATCCCCGCTAAGTTGCTCAGGTCGATTTCTTTCGATTTAATTTTCTCTTCAATCTCCGCTAACTCGGTTTTAATATTCGAATCAAGCTGGTCATAGTAGCTGTTCTTTACGATGCCAACCGCATTCTCAGCGATACCCAGGGTATACTCTATGCCGGGCTCCAACGTTCCCGCCGCATATTGATCAATAACCCAAAAGATCACCCCATCATACATTCGAAGTGTCGAAGTTAAAATATGGGCTGCCTTTTCGGGGTAATCCGCTTCCAGCTCTTTCGCCTGATCAGTATCTACGCCAATCACATATCGGTCGGCTGCTTGCGCGGCGTCGATCACGCCATATCCCGTTTGACCCGCCGCCTGGAAGATGACATCAACGCCCGTTGCGTACTGCTTTACCGCTTGCTTTTCTCCCAAGCCCTTGTTGTTGAAATCCTCGGTATACGAAATCGCGATCTTGATGTCATTGTTGACGTATTTTGCGCCTTCGATATAGCCAAGCATCATCATGTTTTTAATCGGGTAAAAACTCATTCCGCCAACGAACCCGATCAGCGGCTGTTCGTTTGCCAGCTCCATACCCGATGTGGTCACCAAGGCGGCGCACGCGCCCGCGAGGAAGGTGGCCTCGTTCATATTGTAATTCGTCTTTACAACATTTGAGGGAATGCTTCCGTAAAATCCCCACAAGTGAACAAAGGTTTTCTCCGGATGCGAAGGTGCATGTTCACTGACGAGATTCGTCATTACGTTTGAATTTTTATCATAAACAAAATCGTCCAGCGTAATAATAAAGTCCCAGTCCTCGTCCAGCGCGCTCAAGAACGGCGCTTCCCACCCTCGTGGCTTATTGCCCATCTCAACATACGAAATGGTTGAGCCGAACTCTTCTTCCACTTTCTTCAGCCCCATATACGCGGAATTGTACATGGGATTCTCCAGCGTACCCGGAATCAGAAAAACGATCTTCAGGTCCTTGGCCCGCTCCACTTTTTCCAGATGTTTCTGCTCTTCAAGCTCCGCTTCAATCTTTGCCAGCTCGGCTGCCTCTTCTTCCGGGCTCAACGTCGGCACTTGCGTCGGAGTTGGTACGGGCGTCGCGGTCGGTTCGGGTGTTGGCTGCGGAGCAAGGCTACTGCAACCGGAGGCAAGCATTGTAAGAATCACAATCATTACAATTAACCGTCTTGTTTTCATATTCTCTTCCTTTCTTCTTCCGTTTTTCACGAAATACAACAAAGAATTAAACTGACTCAACGTGAACAGTGAATCTATGACCTAGATTCTTCGCAATCAATTCTGCGTCGTTCTAAAAACAGTCTATGTTCGGCAGCGTGTTTCTTCTTTTCTCAGACGTCTGAGCTAAAAGTTTTCCAGTATTTTTGTCATGCACTCCATTAAAATGATGTCGCGGACACAGTCTATAGTAATTACTATACCAATAATTCATTTGTATTTCTACCATAAAATACCAAGAATTGTCCTTTTTGTTCATGTATATGCGTTTTTCATTTCCTTCCCCCTTGCACTCCTCCACGCAGTATTGTATAATACTCGCGTCAATTTGCATGAATATCCAAACGTAAAAAACTTATAGGGAATGGGGTTTCTTTCATATGCCTGCTGCTAACATTCAGCATCTGATTGCCATTGTCGCATATATGGCGGTCGTCATCGTCATTGGCATTGTCTTTGCCAAGCGCGCAAACAAGGACACCGAGGCGTATTTCCTCGGCGGCCGCACGCTCGGGCCGTGGGTCTCCGCGTTCAGCGCGGAAGCTTCCGATATGTCCGGCTGGCTGCTGATGGGTCTGCCGGGACTGGCATACTGGAGCGGTCTCGCCAGCGCGGGCTGGACGGCAATCGGCCTCGCGATCGGCACCTACCTCAACTGGCTGATCGTCTCCAAGCGCCTGCGCCGCTACAGCATCGCCGTGGACGCGATCACGATTCCGGACTACTTCTCCAACCGCTTCCACGAGAACAAGCGCGTGCTGATGACGATTGCCTCCGTAATGATTATCGTCTTCTTTACGCCATATGCGGGCAGCTGCCTCATGGCCTGCGGCAAGCTATTCAGCCAGCTCTTTGGCGCGGACTACAACACGATGGTCATCGTTTCTGCACTGTTCGTGCTGACCTATACCTTCCTTGGCGGCTTCCTTGCGGAGAGCACGTCGGACTTCATGCAGGCCGTGGTCATGATTCTCGCGCTCATACTCGTGGTCGCGCTCGGCGTGGCTGCCGCGGGCGGACTCAACGCGGTCATCGCAAATGCGGAGAAGATTCCGGGCTTCTTGAGCCTGATTACCTCCGCGAACCCGACCGGCGAGTCGGCAAACGGCGTTGCGCTCTTTGGCGACGCAAGCAAGTATTCCGGCCTCGCGATTGCCTCGGCAATGGCTTGGGGTCTCGGCTACTTCGGCATGCCGCAGGTGCTGTTGCGCTTCATGGGCATCCGCTCCGAGCATGAACTGACCCGCTCGCGCCGCATTGCGACCATCTGGGTCGTGATTTCGCTCACCACCGCCGTGTTCATCGGCATCATCGGCCGCGTGCTCTTCTCGGACGCGTACATGGTCTATGGCTCCGGCAACACGGAGAACATCTTCATTCTGCTCTCCACCAAGATGCTGCCGCCGCTGCTGGCGGGCCTCGTCTGCGCGGGCATTCTCGCCGCGGCCATCAGCTCTTCGGACTCCTACCTGCTGATCTCCGCCTCCGCCATCTCCAAGAACGTCTGGCAGGGGTTGATTCGCAAGAAGGCCACCGACAAGGAGACCATGTGGGTTTCCCGCATCGTGCTGGTTCTGATTTCGCTCTTCGCGGTCTTCGTCGCAACGGGCAAGAACCAGGTCATCTTCTCCATCGTGGACTTTGCCTGGGCAGGCTTCGGCGCGGCGTTTGGCCCGCTGATGCTCTTCTCGCTCTTCTGGAAGCGGACGACCTATGCCGGCGCAATCGCGGGAATGATCTCCGGCGGTGCGATGGTGTTCATCTGGAACTTCTTCATCAGCAAGCTCGGCGGCGTCTGGGGCATCTACGAGCTGCTGCCCGCGTTCCTCTTCTCCTGCATCGTGATCGTCGTCGTTTCGCTGCTCACCAAGAAGCCGAGCGAAGAACTGCAACAGGAGTTCGAATCCGTCCGCACCAAGGCGTAACAAACGCTCGTTTCTCAACAGAACGTCGCTTATTCAGGCGGCGTTCTGTTTTTTCGATCTACTCTTCGTAGAGTTCCCTCCTGCGTTTTCTGCGACGTCGCGTTGTTGTTCTCTACCCTTCGTAGAATTCTGAAAAACCGCTTGCAAACAAATTTTATTGCATGTAAAATAGCGCAAGATGGTAATTCGCTTGGTACAGAGCGATTTTGAGGAGGGCATGCGGCATGGATCCAAGGCAGGAGCATATTCTGGCGGTTCGGCTGAAGACTTGCGGCCGCTTTCTGTTTTATCAGGTGGGCGGAAAAACCGGGCAGCAGCGAATTCTCATGACGCTGCATACCCTCGGGCACATGACGCAAAAGGAGTTGCAGGATCGTTTGGAGGTCAGCTCCGGCGCGCTCAGCGAGATCCTCCAGAAAATGGAGGACTCGAACCTGATTGAGCGCTCGAAAAGCGCGGACGACAAGCGTCAGGTCGACCTCATGCTAAGTCCGCACGGCAACACCGTTGCTCTGGAGGTCAAACAAAACTACCACCAATCCTTAACGCGCATCTTCGAGTGTTTTGACGATGCGCAGCGGGATCAGCTGGAGGAACTGCTCGGCGTGCTGACCCAACATCTCGACGAGCTGAAGGCCGACCCGCTGTTTACGCAGACCGCGGAGGCGCTGTCCGGTTGTTCGCACCGGTAAGCCCCGCGATCATTCCATTGACAGATTATCTTCTATTTCGATAAGGAGTTCATACCCAAATGTGGAAATCCCTGCTCAGGAGTATTCGCGAATACAAGAAATCTTCGATCCTCGCGCCCGTCTACGTGACGGTGGAGGTCATCATCGAATGCACGATTCCGTTTATCACGGCGCTGCTCGTCAACCAGATCAAAGCGGGCTGCGGCCTGAACGTGATCCTGCAATACGGCTTGATTCTGCTCGTGCTGGCGAGTGTCTCGCTCTTCTTCGGGCGGCTCTCGGGTACGGCGGCGGCGCTCGCCGCGAGCGGCTTTGCGCGGAATCTGCGCAAGGACATGTTCTACGGCATTCAGACGTTCTCGTTTGAAAACATCGACCGCTTCTCCAGCTCGTCGCTGGTCACCCGCATGACCACGGACGTGAGCAACGTGCAGATGGCGTATATGATGATCATCCGCATCGCCATTCGCAGCCCGCTGATGCTGCTCTTTGCGGTGATCATGTCGTTTCTGATGGGCGGCAAGCTCGCGCTGGTGTTTGTCGTCGTGATTCCCATGCTCGGCGTCGGGCTGTACATCATGATCAAGAAGGCGTTTCCGGTGTTCCGGCGCGTGTTTCGGCAATACGATCATCTCAACAGCTCTGTTCAAGAGAACGTGCAGGGCATTCGCGTCGTAAAATCCTTTGTGCGCGAGGGCTACGAGAAGCAGAAGTTCGGCGAAAACGTCGAACACCTTCGTAAGGAGTTCACGACGGCGGAGAAGATTCTCGCCTTCAACGGCCCGATGATGCAGTTTTGCCTGTACATCAACATGGTGTTCATTCTGACCTTTGGCGCGTATACCATCGCGACCACGCAGGGGCTCGACTTCAACGTCGGCCAGCTTTCGTCGCTGATGGTCTACAGCTTCCAAACGCTCATGAGCCTAATGATGCTTTCGATGGTGTTCGTCATGATTACCATTGCGGACGAATCCGGCCATCGCATACTGGAAGTGCTGGGCGAATCCAGCTCGCTGACCAGCCCGCCAAACCCGGTGACCACCGTTGCGGACGGCTCCGTGGACTTTGACCACGTGCGCTTTCGCTATTCCGAAAAAGCGGAGCACATGGTGCTGGAGCAGATCGACCTGCACATTCGATCCGGCGAGACCATCGGCATTCTCGGCGGCACCGGTTCGTCCAAGTCTTCGCTCGTTCAGCTGATTCCGCGGCTCTACGACGCAACGGAGGGCACGGTGCGCGTTGGCGGACGAGACGTAAAGGACTACGACCTCGATGCGCTGCGCAATCAGGTGTCGATGGTGCTGCAAAACAACCTGCTCTTTTCCGGCACCATCGCGGAAAACCTGCGCTGGGGCAACCCCGACGCAACGGACGAAGCGCTCCACGAGGCCTGCCGGCTTGCGCAGGCGGACGACTTTGTCTCGCAGTTCCCGGACGGCTACAACACGCGCATTGAGCAGGGCGGAACGAACGTTTCCGGCGGACAGAAGCAGCGCCTCTGCATTGCGCGCGCGCTGCTCAAGCGCCCGAAGATACTGATTCTCGACGACTCGACCAGCGCGGTGGACACGCATACGGACGCGAAGATTCGCGCCTCGCTACGCGCTTATCTGCCCGAGACGACGAAGATCATCATCGCGCAGCGCGTTGCCTCCGTGATGGACGCGGATCGCATTGTGCTCATGGATCGCGGCGCAATCGTCGCGGTCGGCACGCACGAAACGCTGCTGCAAACCAACGAAATCTACCGTGAGGTTTACGAATCCCAGAACAAGGCGGGTGAATCGAAATGAAGCCAAAGCAAATGGTACCAAAGGGCACGATGAAGCGCCTGCTTCGTATGCTGTTTTCGTTTTATCCCGTCGCGCTGCCGCTCGTCATCGTCTGCGTCGTATTTTCCGCGGTCGTATCCTCACTTCCGGCGGTGTTCATGCAAAACATCATCGCGGTGCTGGAGCAAAACGCCGGCGCGGGCTGGGCGGTTATCGGCCCGCAGGTGCTGCGCCTGACTGGCATTCTCGCGGGATTCTACGTGCTGGCGCTCGCCAGCTCGCTGACCTACAACCGCGCTCTGGCGATTATTTCGCAGGGCTCGCTCAAAAAGCTGCGCGAAACGCTCTTTCAGCACATGGAGGATCTGCCGATTCCCTATTTCGACCAGCACCCGCACGGCGACATCATGAGCCACTACACCAACGACATCGACACCCTGCGCCAGCTCGTTTCCCAGAGCATGCCGCAGCTATTGGTCTCCGGCATCATGGTGTTCACGCTGCTGTCCATCATGCTCTACTACAGCGTCTGGATGACGCTCGTCGTGCTCTGCGGAATCGCGCTCATGCTGCTCGTGGTCAAGAAGGTCGGCGGAAACTCCGCCAAGTTCTTCATTCGTCAGCAGCGCTCGCTCGGTCAGGCGGAGGGCTTCGTCGAGGAGATGATGAACGGGCAGAAGGTCGTTAAGGTGTTCTGCCACGAGTCGGAGGCCAAGGCGGGCTTCGACGCGGTCAACGACGCGCTGTTTCACGACGCAAATCAGGCGAATAAGTTCGCCAACATCCTGCCGCCGATCATTATGAACATCGGCAACCTGCTCTATGTCATGGTTGCGATGGCGGGCGGCGTGTTTCTGCTCACCAAAGCGCAGAACTTCAGCATCTCCGGTTTGGCGTTTGGCATCAGCATTGTCGTTCCGTTCCTCAACATGACGCGCCAGTTTTCGGGCAACATCAATCAGGTGTCCCAGCAGCTCAACGCGGTCATCATGGGTCTCGCGGGCGCAAACCGAATCTTCCAGCTGCTCGACGAACCGGTAGAGACAGACGACGGTCTCGTTACCCTCGTCAACGCCAAAGAGCAGGACGGCGAGCTGACGGAAACCGCTGAGCACACGGGCCTTTGGGCCTGGAAGCAGCCGCTGCCGGATGGCACGAGCCGCTACACGCGTCTATCTGGCGACGTTCGCCTGCAGAACGTGGACTTTGCCTACGAGCCGGACAAGCCGGTGCTCAACGACATTTCGCTCTTTGCCGAACCCGGCCAGAAGGTTGCGTTTGTCGGCGCGACCGGCGCAGGCAAAACCACGATTACGAACCTGTTGAACCGCTTTTACGATATTGCGGACGGAAAGATTCGCTACGACGGCATCAACATCAACAAGATCAAAAAGTCGTCGCTCCGCCGCGCCATCGGCATGGTGCTCCAGGACACGAACCTCTTTACCGGAACGGTGCTCGAAAACATTCGCTATGGGCGGCTGGACGCGACGGACGATGAATGCGTCGAGGCGGCGCGGCTCTCGGGCGCGGACGATTTCATCTCCCGCCTGCCGGAGGGTTACCAAACGAAGCTCACCAGCAACGGCACCAATCTTTCGCAGGGGCAGCGCCAGCTGCTCGCGATTGCGCGCGCGGCGGTTGCCGACCCGCCGGTGATGATTCTCGACGAAGCAACCTCCTCCATCGACACGCGCACGGAAGCCATCGTGCAGCGCGGCATGGACGCGCTGATGCAGGGACGAACGGTATTCGTGATTGCGCACCGGCTCTCGACGGTGCAGAATTCCGACGTAATCATGGTGCTCGAACACGGGCGCATCATTGAGCGCGGCAGCCATGCGCACCTGATTGAGCAGCAGGGTAAATACTACCAGCTCTATACCGGCGCTTTCGAACTGGAATAACGAATTCGACAAAAAATGCCTGCGTTTGCAGGCTTTTTTTCTTGTATACGCTCTGTTTTTACGCATTCGAATTGTGTATAATGCAGGCATATGAGGTTGGGAGGATGCGTTATGTACTGTAAATCCTGCGGAGCGACCCTTTCTGGCAATACCATGGTTTGCCCTTCCTGCGGGCAACAGCTGACCTCGGACGGTCAGATGCATTCCGATACCGTTGGAATCGTTGAACTGCCTAACGCAACCACCAACTGGCTTTCCCGCCGGGTACAGGCAAACGGCATCGTTTGGCTCTTGATCGCGCTCTACCAGATCATCATCGGCATTTTCCTGACCGGCGTCGGGTACGGGTTTGCGATGATTGCGTGCGGTGTTTGGAACATTGTCCAGAGCATACTCGATCTGCGTTTCTCCAAACAGATTCTGCACTGCAATAATCATGAATACGCGGTAGCCATCATTCGCTCCATCGACCACAGCAAAGGGGTCACTATTCTGTTTCTGTTTTTAAATCTCGCCATCGGCGGCGTGCTCGGCGTCATCGGCTGTATCTTCTGGCTCGCGCTGCGCTCCAAGGCACTCGACCGCGCGCCGGAGATGGGCGTTTACGATTAAGAAGCCCGCAGTTCGAGCTGGATCACGCGGCCGCTATACATGCTCATTCAACGACGCTGGATTCGGCCCGCACACCGGAGACAACATAGATTTCTTCGTTGGAGACCACGACGTCCACCGCGAACCATTCTTGCAAGATGTCCGCCAGCTCCGTTTCGGGAATCAGCCCAACGGACACCTTCGACGCCGAGCCGGAGTGATGGCGGTTGATGGCCGCGCGGCTCATTCCGTGCGCAATCGTCAGCCGTCCGCCGGGAACGAGCTGGCGCGATAGGTGCCGAATCAGCCGCTCCGGTGATAAGAAGTGCGGAAACGCGTTGTACACCACGCAGCGGTCGAAGGGAACCGAAAAACTCGTCTCCTCCATGTCCGCCGCAAGCAGCGTAACGCGCGGACTCGTAAACTTGGCCTTCGCGCAGGCGATCATCGCGGGCGAAACGTCAACGCCCGTTACGTGCGCAACGTCTCTTTCCAGATAGTCCGGAATCAGAACGCCCGTTCCGCAGGCAACGTCCAGCACGGAAACCCCCGCGCGGATATCGGCGTAGTCGAGAATGCGCTTTAAACGAGACTCATTTCGCACCTCGTGTGCATCCCAAGTTGGGGCAAGCTGATCAAAGAATTCAATGACACTGGCTATTTCCAAAATTTTGTCTGTTCTCTTTCGTGTGGTGAATGTACGTTTCACTTTATTCCACGAGCTTTATTCTACCGAAAAATGTCTGCGTTGTCCAATTGGCTCGATTTTGCGGAATAGATAAAGCGTTCTTTCGCAAAACGAAAACTTCTTATTGACAAACGCCTTCGTATCTCGTATTCTATTCAAAATGAGTCAAACAGGAACGGAGGCCAAAACGGTATGAGTCCGCGCAGATTGCAACCCGATAAAAGAAAATGCTCTGGCGTCATCCGTGTTTCATCCGTTTCCTTTCCAATTTATCATTCGTTTTTCAACACTGGTTTTTAAGAACCGGTGTTTTTTTTTTGCCTGAAACTCAAACGAGAGAAAAGGAGCGTGCCGAAATGATGCTGGAAAACAAACACCTGATCGCGCCAAGCGACCTGACCCTGTCGGAACTGGAGGAACTCATTGCGCTTGCGCAGCGCATCATCGAAACCCCATCGCGCTATGCGGACGTCTGCAAAGGAAAAATCCTCGCGAGCCTGTTTTACGAGCCCTCAACCCGAACGAAGTTCTCGTTTGACGCGGCGATGCTCCGCCTCGGCGGCAGCACGCTGGGCTTTTCCGACCCTAGCACCTCGAGCACGGCCAAAGGCGAAACCATCGCGGACAGTGCGCGGACGGTTGGACAGTACGCCGACCTGATCGTGGTGCGCCACCCCAAGGAAGGCACGGCGAAGCTCATGAGCCGCTATGCGGGCTGTCCAGTGATCAACGCGGGCGACGGGGGGCACCATCACCCGACGCAGACCCTCACGGATCTCTTGACCATTCGGCACTACAAGTCGAGCTTCGACGGGCTGACGGTCGGCGTCTGCGGCGACCTCAAGTTCGGGCGAACGATCCACTCGCTGACCACCTGCCTTGCGCGGTTTTCCAACGTGCGGTTCCTCTTTATCTCGCCGGAGGAGCTGAGTATGCCCGCCTTTGTAAAGGAAGAGTTCGACGCAAAAGGCGTGCAGTACACCGAAACGACCAGCCTTGAGGGCTGCATTGGTCAGCTCGACGTACTGTACATGTCCCGCGTGCAGCGCGAGCGGTTCATCAGCGAGGAGGAATACCTCCGGCTTAAGGACTACTTCATCCTCACTATGGAAAAGATGGCGCTGGCCAAACCGGACATGATCGTCATGCACCCCCTGCCGCGCGTCAACGAGATCGCAACCGAGGTGGACGCGGACCCGCGCGCGGCGTACTTCGAGCAGGTGAAGTTCGGCATGTACATCCGCATGGCGCTCATCATGAAGCTGCTGAACATTGACGAACCGCGCGCCTGAACGAATTGAGCAGAGGAGGAAACAACGAATGATTAACGTTTCGAAACTAAAGGAAGGCATCGTGATCGACCACATTCGCGCCGGCCACGGTTATAAGATCTTTCAGCAGCTGGGGCTGGATACGTTGGAGGACGTCGTCGTTCTCATGCGCAACGTCGAAAGCACCAAGATGGGGCATAAAGACCTGATCAAAATCGAAACGAACATGGTGCTGAATCTGAATGTCCTCGGCCTCATCGACCCGGACGTCACCATTAGCTACGTAAAGGAAGGCGTCTGCGTCGACAAGATCAAGCTCTCGCCGCCGGAGACCGTCACGGGGATTCTCACCTGCAAAAACCCGCGCTGCATCTCGAACCAGGAGCACATAAAGGACATTCACTTTCACCTGGTGGACGCTAAGACGAACCAATACGCCTGCGAATACTGCGACGCGCGGACGCGCCTGTAATCTGTAATTTTAAACTGGGAGGGACTCGCAACATGATCACGCAATATCGAAACGCGCGCCTGATTGACGCAACCGGGGATCGCTATGGCGACCTCGTGGTCGAAAACGGCGAAATCGTCTTCTGCGGCCCGCTGAACTGGCGGCGCGCGGATCGAACGGTGGACGTTCGCGGGCTCGTACTCATGCCCGCGTTCATCGACCTGCATTGCCATCTGCGCGATCCCGGCTACCCGGAGAAGGAAACGATGGAAAGTGGCATGAAGGCCGCGCTCGCGGGCGGCTACGCGCACCTCTGCGCCATGGCAAACACCAATCCGGTCATGGAAACACCCGCGCTGGTCGAAGCGAATCAGGCAAAAGCCGCGTCGCTGCACCTCTGCCGCCTGACGCAGGCCGCCGCCGCGGGAAGCCAGCTCAACGACGAAACGCCGACCGACCGCGCCGCGCTGAGCCGCGTAACCAAGCTCGTGAGTAACGACGGAAAGACCATCCTCTCGGACGAGTTCATGCGCCAGCTCCTGCTCGACTCCTCGCGCTACGGCTTCGTGATCAGCACGCATTGCCAGCCGGAACGGGCAACCGTCGCGCGGGACATCGCGCTGCTGCGCGAGGTGGGCGGCAACCTCCACGTCGGGCACATCAGCCGCGCGGAGACGGTAGACATGATTCGCGCCGCCAAGGCGGAAGGGCTGCCGATTACCTGCGAGGTGACCCCGCACCACCTGATCGGGTTCGACAGCGACTACAAGGTCAATCCACCGCTGCGAACAAAACGCGACACGCTCGCGCTGGTCGAGGGCATTCTGGACAGAACCATCGACTGCCTCTCCACCGACCACGCGCCGCATACCGACGCGGACAAGGCGAATGGCGCGGCAGGCATCTCCAACATCGAATACGCCATGCAGGTGTTCCTAAAGGTCTTTGCGGAACACAATATCCCGCTCACGCGGCTCTCTGAAATGGCCTCACTCGCGCCCGCAAAGCGCCTCGGACGCAAAGCCGGGCTGCTGCAGGCCGGTTACCCCGCGGACATCACGATTCTCTCCGCGGACGAAGAGGGATTCGTCCACAAGGACCAAATGCTCTCACGCTCGCACAACACGCCGTTTGACGGCTGGCGGGTGCGCGGCAGGGTTCAAACCACGATTGTGGAAGGCGAAACTCGCTACGAATATGGAAAAATCGGCTGACGCGACAGAACAAACAACCAAATCAGCATAGAAGGAGATTATTGAGCATGAGCATGGACAAACTGGTGCGCGCCGCGCAAAAGAAGGGCCCCGTTTGCGTTGGCCTCGACACGCAGCTTTCGTTTCTACCGGATTATCTCAAGCAAAAGGACTGGTCGGACGGCGAAAAGTTCTTTGAGTTCAACCGTTTGATCATCGACGCCGTGGAGGACGAGGCGGGCTGCTTCAAGCTCCAGATCGCCTGCTACGAGGCGCTGGGGCTCGACGGCATGCAGGCGTTTGCCAAGACGCTGAAATACGCGCGCGCTCGCGGCAACGTGACCATTACGGACGCGAAGCGCGGGGACATCGCCTCCACCGCCGAGCAGTACGCAAAGGCGCACTTCTCCGGCGACTTTGAGACGGACGTGATGACGATTAACGTCTTCATGGGTGAGGACGCGGTTTCGCCCTACTACCCCTACCTCGCGAAGGACAAGGGCGTCTTCGCGCTGGTGAAAACCAGCAACCCAAGCGGCAAAGACTTTCAGGATCTGCTGGTGGACGGCGAAACGCTCTACGAACGCACCGCGCGAAAGGTGTCCGCGTGGGGCGAGCGGTTCCTCGGCGAGAGCGGATTCTCCGCCATCGGCGCGGTGACCGGGCTAACGTATCCGGAGGAGTTTGAGCGCATTCGCCCGCTGCTGCCGCATACCTTTCTGCTGATTCCCGGCTACGGCGCACAGGGCGGCACGGGCAAGGACATCGCCGGATTCTTCCGGGACGGCATTCGCGGCGTGGTCAACTCCTCCCGCGGACTGATCACCGCGCACAAGGGCAAGACGGAGGGCGAGGATTTCGCCGTCTACGTCCGCCAGGCCGTGCTCGACATGAAGCAGGATATTCTCAAGTGGCTATAATTCAAGCAAACGAATGGATTGCGCCGGACATCTACCGCATGTCGATTTCCGGCGTGCCGCTTGGCCGCGCGGGGCAGTTCTATCTGCTATGCGTGCCGGGTGCGCTCGACCCGCTGCTGGGGCGGCCCATCAGCCTGTTTGAAGCGGACGAAGCGAGCGGCGAAACCACGTTTGTCTATCAAACGGTCGGGCGCGGAACGGCACAGTTCGCCGCGCTGTTGCCTGGGCAGGCAATCGACGCGCAGGGGCCTTACGGCAGCGGTTTTCCGTTGGAACCGGGCCGCACGGTCGTCGTCGGCGGCGGCATTGGCATTGCCCCGCTGCACCAGCTCGTTAAGGAACTGCGAAAAAGCGACCCCGCACGACAGATTGACGTGTACCTCGGTTTTCGCGAGGAAGCCTACTGCCGGGCGGATTTCGAGCGCTACGCCAGCTCGGTTCATACCAACATTGGCGGAATCGTTACCCGCGATGTAGATTTTTCGCTCGACGCAACGTTTTATACCTGCGGCCCCGCGCCGATGCTTCGCGCGGCAGCCGAGCAGGCGGAGGCGGCAAACGCGCGTCTCTACGTTTCGCTCGAAAAGCACATGGCCTGCGGGGTAGGCGCGTGCCTCGGCTGCACCTGCCAGACGGAGAGCGGCGCAAAGCGCGTCTGCAAGGATGGGCCGGTGTTCGACTATCGGGAGGTGCGCCATGTCCTCTAATCCCCTTTCGCTCAACCTCTGCGGCGTCGCTTTGCAAAACCCGGTCATCGCCGCGAGCGGCACCTTCGGGTTTGGCCGCGAGTACGCAGAGAGAATGGACGTTTCGCGCCTCGGCGGCATCAGCGGCAAGGGGCTGACCCTTCGCGGCAGCGCGGGTAACCGCGGTGAGCGCATCTGCGAGACCCCTTCCGGCCTGCTCAACAGCATCGGGCTGGAAAACCCCGGCGTGAAGCACTTTGTGGAGCACGAAGCGGCCTATCTCCGCTCGCTCGGACCCGCGGTGCTCTGCAACCTCGGCGGGCACTGCGAGGAGGACTATCTCGAAGGCGCGTCGCTGCTCAACGAGGCGGACATCGATTTTCTGGAGCTCAACATCTCCTGCCCGAACGTGAAGGCGGGCGGCATGGCCTTTGGCCTGCTTCCCGACACGGCAGCGGAGATTACGAAGAAGGTCAAGGCGGTTACGCGCCATCCGCTGATGGTCAAGCTCTCGCCGAACGCACCGGATCTGGTCGCCGTTGCGCGCGCCTGCGAAGCGGCGGGTGCGGACGCGCTGAGCCTTGTGAATACCTTCCTCGGCATGGCGATTGACGTTAAGCGCAAGAAGGCCGTGTTCGACAATGTCTACGCCGGGCTCTCCGGCCCCGCGATTCGGCCAATCGCGCTTCGCATGGTGCATCAGGTGGCGCACGCGGTACAGATTCCCGTCGTCGGCATGGGCGGCATCGCCTCCGCGGAGGACGCGCTTGCGTTTCTCATGGCGGGCGCGCGCGCGGTGCAGGTTGGCACCATGACGTTTGCAAACCCCGGCGCGATGCTGG
>DAIRTE010000024.1:25842-26921 GCA_036804025.1 Clostridia bacterium
GCGCGCGCGGTGCAGGTTGGCACCATGACGTTTGCAAACCCCGGCGCGATGCTGGAGATCATCGACGGTCTTTCGGCCTACTGCGCAAAAGAACGGCTCAACAATCTACAGGAAATCTGCGGAATCATATGAGGAGGAAAACCGATGTCGGATAATCTAGCGATCCTAAAACAGTGCGAAGCGTTTTTAGAGGGCCACTTTCTGCTCTCTTCCGGCCGCCACAGCGGCGGCTACTGCCAGTGCGCAAAGCTGCTTTGTCATCCCGTGCTCGCCGAGCAAGTGCTCAGTAGCGTCACGGAGCAGGTGAAACACCTGACCATCACGAAGGTCTGCGGCCCGGCGATGGGCGGCATCATCGTTTCCTACGAGCTCGCGCGGCAACTCGGCGTCGAAAGCATTTTTACCGAGCGCAAGGACGGCGAAATGCAGCTGCGCCGCGGTTTCACGGTTGGCAAGGGCGACCGGATTCTGATTGCGGAGGACGTGGTTACCACCGGAAAATCCACGATGGAAACCGTAAAGGTGCTAACCGATCTTGGCGCGGAGGTCGTCGGCGTCGGTTGCGTGGTGGATCGCCGCGCGGAGGATTGCGACTTTGCCCTGCCGGTCTACGCCGCGCAGAAACTCACGATTGAATCGTATGAGCCGGACGACTGCCCGATCTGCCGCGCGGGAACCATTCCCCTCGAAAAGCCCGGCAGCCGGGAACAGCCCGCCGCGAAGTAACACACGTACATCGAAAAAGCCAGCCTCCGATTGGGAGACTGGCTTTCTTTATGTGCGTTTCAGGCGTGCTCATCAGCCGATGCGCGCGCCGATCTTGCCGAACGCCTGCTTGCCCGCGTAGCGCGCCGCCGCGCCAAGCTCGTCCTCAATTCGGAGCAGACGATTATACTTCGCGACGCGATCCGTACGGGAAGGCGCGCCGGTCTTGATTTGCCCGGAGTTGGTGGCAACCGCGATATCCGCAATCGTCGTGTCCTCCGTTTCGCCGGAGCGATGCGACGTTACCGCCGTATATCCCGCGCGCTGCGCCATCTCGATGGCTTCCAGCGTTTCCGTCAGCGAGCCGATCTGGT
>DAIRTE010000025.1:0-26285 GCA_036804025.1 Clostridia bacterium
CGCTTTTGCAGCAGGTTTGTGATGACGTCGTTGACCGCATATTCGACAAAGTAAGCCATCTGGTACAGCTGCTTCTGCTGGCTGACCTCAATGATATGGACCTGCTCCGTTAATGCAGAGTTATACTGTTCCTTCGTGATGAAGCCCGCCTGATACATGCGCGAGAGCACCTGATTCGTGCGTTCGTCCGTCACTTCCATCTTGTCGCGCTGATACATGTTCTTGCGCGGGTCGTAGCGGTACGGCGCCTGCGGCAGGCCAGCCAGCATGGCGCACTCGCGAACGGTCAGTTCGGAGAGTTCCTTACCGAAATAGTCCTTCGCCGCGGTTTTGACGCCGTAGTTGCTCTCGCCAAGCGGCACGTCGTTTAGATACGCTTCTAAAATATCGTCCTTGCTGATGAGCGTTTCGAGCTCCAGCGCCATATATGCTTCCTGAATTTTGCGCTTGTAGTTGCGCTGAGAGCCAAGAATCTTGTTCTTGATGAGCTGCTGTGTAATCGTGCTGCCGCCGGAGGAGTTGCTGTTGCCTAGGATTTCCAGTGCGGCGGAAAACAGGCGCTTGAAATCGACGCCGCTGTGCTTATAGAATCGCACGTCCTCTACTGCGATGAATGCGTTTTTGAGCATGTCCGGAATCTCTTCGATGTCCGACCAGTCGCGGTATTCCACGTCCGCAATCGTGGTGATCAGATCGCCGTTCATGTCGTAGAGATAGCTCGTGTAGTCGGAGATGGTCAGCTGCGCGGTATCCAGCGAAGGCGTCGTTTCCACATACGCTTTCACCACGCCAAGCAACAGCCCCATGCCGATGAAGCCGATGACGATGAACGCAAAAATGCTGAGCTTCAGCGAAGTAAAGAGAACGGCAAGCGCAAACGAACGCGGACGTTTCCGTTCGGTAAACAGCGGCGCGTTCTCCTCGTAGGAGTCGTGCCCATGCGTTTTTTCGTTTGAATCTTCCAGTCGGTAGAACGGGTTGCTTTTCGCCATTCGTGTTTACACCTCAATGAAATCGTTCGTATTATAGCATAGCGGCGCCTTTTCATGGTGAAATGCCGCAAAAAGTTCATACTTTTGCAGAATTCCGAATAAAATTCAATTAACCGGATTGGAGGAAAGAGCGATTCTGTATTGCTCGACTTTCTGTTGATTTCCGAAAAAAAGAGTCTTTACAAAGTGGCCGGATTCCTCTATAATAGCACATGCGGCCTGGGGCTTTAGCGAAGTTGGCTATCGCGCTACACTGGCAGTGTAGAGATCACCGGTTCGAATCCGGTAAGCTCCACCAGACAATCCCACTGAAGCAAAAACAACTTCGGTGGGATTTTTCTTTGCCTATCCATACGCAAAACGCCCTACAAGGGCGTTTTGCGTAACATGTATGTTTTTAGATGACTTTGGTTGTAATTCTCAGATTCGTCGTGAGAATTCTAACCCTAAGAACTATGTCGTTTCTTTCAAAAACAACACTCTCTGAAGTTCATTTCTCAGCGTTGGCTGCGTACTGTTTGATGGCGTCAATATAGTCCTTATCATAGAACCATGAAGTCCCTTCAAAAGGCGCGACCGTGGTGCCTGGCCGCACAACGAATTCCAACACATCCCAGAGGCACGCGCCCGACCAAGGGATTCGGTTTTGCTGCATAACGCTATAAATATCTTTGTCTATCTGCGTTACAAGCGAGAGGGGCGTCCAGGCGCCGTTTTGAAGTTCGGTCAGCATGAAGCCACCGCCGGATGCCAGTACCGTATCCTTAAAGGGATTGATATCGTAAGTTAGTATAGCCTGCGCATCGTATTTTTTGCCAGTTGCGGTACCGTTATCCAAAATGGTGATCTCAGGCATATCCGTGTACGCGGTATTATCCCTGTAAAATGAATGCGGCACCAAATAGATAGCCTTTTTCTCAGGAATTTCAATGGTAATCAAGCCCAGATTCATTTCATTGTCGAACACTGTAAAAACAACCGAAGATGCGGCACTGTCCAAGGTGATCGAGTAGGATGCCTTCCCTTCCCTCGTCCAGCCCTCAGGCTGTGCTATTTTGCCGATTTTCGTTCCATCGGCAGTGGCGGTTATCGTGCCGGCACAACCGTAGAAGAATTGGAATTTGAACACGGTTCCTGCCGGAAATTCGGACTCCGACGTAATCGTAAGCGGCGTGTAGTCTTTCGTTGGAACCATAATCTCCGGTAAAAAAAGCACAGGCCAGGTAACCGTATCCAGCGGTGGCAGATAAGACTGATGATCATACACGCCAAGGCCTACGGTACCCGCTCCGCCGGCAGCCAGCCAGTGCGGGCCGCCGGAATGCAGCGTAACGACGCACCCCTGCGAAGCAAATGCGGCAATCAGCTTGCTGTCGGTGCTTGAGTCGGGGAGCATGATCATCACAATCCGTCGAGCCTGCTCGTTTTTATCCCCTTCCGCGTGCCAGATACCTTGTAGGATATCGGACATTACCTTATTGTATGCATTGCAGGTTTCGTCGAACTCCATACTGCCGCGATAAGAAGGTTCGGCCATCAGCTCAAAGTCTAAATACTTATTTGAGATACTCGCGTAACGCTCCGCCAGCAACGTCCAATACTGCTTCAGCAGCGCCTGTTCGTCTGGGTTTTCGATAAAGTATGTTGTCCCATTGTTCGAAATCGCGCCATCTTCGGTTCCGTAATACCCGGGCAAGCCACCGAGCGATATTTGAACATGAACGTTGTATTTCATGCCCCAGGAAATCAGCTGATCAATCTCTTCCAGCGCATGTATGTTAACGTTTTGCGAATCGTTGGGATCGCTTAGAAAAGAGAAATCATAAAATGCACGGTAAAAGTTAAACCCATTTTCCGTAAGAAACCGAAATTCATCCTCAAACCAGTATGGCACGGCTAGAAAGTCGGTTGTGGTACGCCCTTTGCTTTCGGAGGTAAACCCCGTCCAATACGGCAAAGCGGTATTGCTCGCCTCGGGCAGCGTGCTGGCAGCATTCAGCAGTTCGTCTGTAATGATCTCATGATTGTACTCGGTTGCGTCTGCTATCGGAACATACTCCGGTTCCATCAGAGCCGCTGCACACGGCTCGGGAAAGGTTTCGGTAGATTGTGGAATAATTGGATTTTGTAAATAAGCCTCAAATCCGCCGCCGTTAAAATTGGGCGTCCAGCTTACCTGAGAAGCGATCTGATCATAGCTATTCTGCGCCATTTCAGGAAGTGTTACATTTTGGAGACCATGAAAGGACATCAACGAGGAAACATCGGAAATGTTGCATCCAAGCAGTTCCAGTGTTTCAAGCGGCAGCGTTTGGGGAATGTCCAGCGTTTCGCTCGGAATGCGCAAAATATACAGATTGCGCAGCTGTGTGCAATTTTGCAGGAAGGAGAGGCTAGTAAACCCGCAATCCGCCAGCTGCAGTTCCTGCAACCATGGAATGTCTAATAAGGTTAAATCTTCTGGTTGCGTAGCATGGATTTCCATGTTATATAACTGAGTCAGGCTCTTTAAGTACTCTACGTCGTCTTGCGTCAGAAAGCTGACGGTCAGATATTCCAGATTTGTGCATTTTTGCAGCGGAGACAGATCAAAATCTTTCCCTCGGAGCGAAAGATTCCTAAGAGAACTCAATTTTGAAAGCGGACTTAAATCCGTCAAATTACCACAATATGCTACACTCAGGTTCCATAACTGTTGGTTGGCAGCCAGCGCAGACAGATCGGTAACGTTCGTCCGACTCAAATCCAATTCTTCCAATTGCGCAATTTTACCAACGTGCGTCAGATCGTCCACCGGATTTTGCGCGAGCACCAGACTGCGTAGCGTTTTTACGCTGGATAAGGGAGAAAGATCGGAAATATGATTGTAAGTCAGATTCAGGTATTCCAACGGTAAATCTTCGATTCCGGTGAGATCTGTCACTTGCTGACCAGCAACCGTCAGGCGGGTAAGATTTCGAAATTGACGGAAGTCCTCAAGCGAGTAGAAATCCCAACCCATCAGTCGCTCGTTTCCAACGATTACGCCACCAAATGAGAATTCATTGCTTTCGACATAATCGTCGGCAGTAATCGCTTTGGAACCGGCAAGATAGATTTCCGTTATAGAATCCAAATCCTTAATATAGATTGGGTCGCTATCGGGCTTGTTCAGCTCTTGACGTACCCAATCTTCTAACAAAGGAACGGTGAATACAGCAGGATCGTCGTCGTGAAGCACGGGAAGTTCTTTTACTGGTTCCTCCGTTACCGCGGGTACGGATGCTTCACTTGTTTGTTCAACATTTGTTTGACAGGCACAAAGCATAAAAATGATAAGGATTGTAACGAGCGAGAGTGAAAGTCGAAGAATGTTCGTTTTTGTGTATTTCATTGCAACGCCTCATGTGAAAAAATTAAGCAGTAAAAATTATAAAAATACAGTCCAGTTATTATAGCATGTATGATTTGAGTTGTGTATATCACAAAGAGTTCTTTGATCATGTCATTCGTAAAATTTTGTTTACTTTAGCCTTCCGAACTGTGTCGATTGATTATTTCAACGCGTCGAAGGAAGCGGGCCAGCGTATTGAGTAAACAGAATTTAGTAATTCAGTGTTACGCCCCCCCTTCCCTCTTTTCTTACTTCGCATTTAAAATGGCTTCTCGGCAGAAATAGAAACGTCCGATGTTCGAGCGTTTTTTGTTATACTATCCTTAATGAAGACTCTTCCCATCAAAAGGAGCCTGTTTATGAAAACGCTCGAATCCTCGTTTTCGTCGCTTGTCGGCGCGCTCTCCCGCCTCGATTGCGTCCGCGCCATCGGAAAGACCGGCGGCGCTGCGCTGCCAACGGATGGTTTCAGCGACATCGACCTGTTTGTGTTCTGCGAGCGGCTGCCTACACACGCGGAACGCGAAACGCTTTATCGTTCGCTTTCAGGTAATTGTTCGGTCGAAGATTACGGTGAATTCGAGCATCCGCATTGGGGGCTGGTCGATTCCCTTCTGCTTGGCGAACAGGAAGTATACCCGATGTTCTTTTCGCAGGATGCGTTCGTCGATTCCATTCGCTCCATCCTGCGCGGCGAGCGAACAGAGCGCGAAGCAAACTATTTTTATCCGACCGGGCGTTGCGCCTCGATTCTTGGCATGCACCCGTTCTACGACCCGGACGCGTTTCTCGCGAAGCTCAAGCAGGTTTGCGAGCAATACCCCGACTCGCTGCGAAACACGATGCTGAGCGCCATGCTGCCAAAGCTGGACGATGAGGAGGACTTTCAGCGCGCGATTCGGCGCGGGGACGTGCTGTTCTTTCACTCGATGCTTGATCTTGCGCTGGATTCGTTTCTGCAAGCGCTTTTTGCGCTCAACCGCGTCTACTTCCCCAGCCGCAAACGTTCATTGGAGAAAGTTGCTTCGTTTCGAATCAAACCGCGCGATTGCGAAGAACGCTTGCTTCGGGTAGTCGAAATGAGCGACAAACCAAATACGCTGTCCGACGCGTATGACGTCTGGCAGCAACTTTGCGTCGAATTGATTGAACTATCTGAAGTAAATCGAATTTGATTGACTAAGAGTTGCTCGCCTGCTCGGCTTTCGTTTGTTCGTAAGTCAGCTTTTTATTCTGATACATCCGTTGATCCGCCTCCGAAAACAGGCCGATGACGCTCTCACTTGCGTTTGCGTTGTAAAACACAACGCCGTAGGAAAAGGACAACGCGTACGTCAGGCGGCTGGCATGGTTGTACTTCTCCAAATTCGATTTCAAACGCTCTACCACGCAATCCGCCGCTTCTTCCTGGTTGGACTCGATGATGAGCACAAACTCATCGCCTGCATAGCGGTATGCGCTGTCGATCTGCTTGATTGATTTGTTGAGCAGGTTTGCAATCACGCAGAGCGCGCGGTCGCCCTCGTCGTGTCCGTAGGTGTCGTTGATGGACTTGAACCGGTCGATATCCAGCAGGATCAGCGAGAACGGTTGTCGGCGATCAATGAGAAACTGCGCGCGCACCTCCATCTGCATTCTGGAGAGCAGCCCGGTCAGGGTGTCTCGGCGAATTTCCTCTTTCTCGACGAGAAAATGCGCGGCGAGCGCGACCAGCGCCATCATCGGCCAGATCATCGGCGTTCCGTAGAAGGCCAGCTGCACCGCCGCCCCGAGGAACGGCAATCCCCCGAGCGCCAGAATCAGTTCGTAGATTCGGCCGTTGATGAACTTTCGATATTTCCAAAGGGACGGTAAATAGCCGATATACAGCACGGCATTCAGCGCCGTCACCCACATGACCGCCGGACCGCGGGAATACACGTTGTCTGCGTCGACCGTAAACAAAACGCCATTATAAAAGTTGATGGCGACAATGGCCACCGTGATCAGGTTAAACGCGAAATATACGATTCGTTTTCTCTTTTTCTCGCGCTCATCCGTCAGAATGCACTCGTCCAGATAGCTCAGCCAGAAACTGAGCGGCACCAGAATAATCGCAAACAGCAGCGCGTTTGAGAGGATGCCCGCCCAGTGCATCGCTTTGCCCGGCAGACGGTCAACCGCAAGCGTAAACGCTTCCACCACGATCATCAGTATCGTTACGCAAACAACCTTTCGAAACAGGCCCGTTGTTCGGGAATACGAACCGCGCCTGTTCCTGCTGTCGACCAAAAGAAACAGCAGAACAAGCAGGGCGTAGCTATAGATTGCCATCTGTAACATCAGCATGATTCGCATCATTCCTCGACAAAATTGATCGAGATAGAATCCTCTATTGTTTTAAATTTAACACATAACAAAGAAGTGTTCAAGTATTTCCGTTTTGTGCCTGCCTGGCTGCAATATCCCTCTTGAAAGTTAATACAAGTAAAACGCCGCGTTACGCTATCGCAACGAGGCGTTTGTTCGTCTGTTTATAGCTATTTCTCACCAGTTATGCCGAAGCGAGAGACGTCTCGCGCGCATATACAGGCGATAGAGCGTCCGCCCACCGAGTTCAACCGAGGTCAGCTCCTCTCCGCGACAGAGCACGTATAGCAGGCAGCCAACCTTTACGAGCACCTTATCGAACAGCAGCGCCCCTTGCTGTGCGTCGACGTATGCCTGCACGCGCAGCATATCGGTTCGGTCGATGCCGGTTGTTTCGCTGAAGACGTAGAGCCAGTTTTCTTTGCAGAGGTGGTATTCTTTGAGCGCGGCTGTCTTGTCGCCAATGCGCTCGATTACGCGGCCGATGTGCATTTCCTTTACGTCCGGCGGGAGCTCGAAGAGCGGCAGCTCTTCCCCATCCTTCGTGCCACTGGCAATTGCGTCGTCCTCGCAGTCCGCGAGAATGGTTTGCTCCACCGCTTCACCGGGCATTTCGTCGCCGAAGGTGCGGTTCATGTCCGCTTCCTGCTGCGCCCATTCTTCGATGGCCGCGCGGGTGACTTCCATGCCGATTTCGCCGTGCTTCGTGATGAAGTCCGGGCGTTCGTTCTTGGTAAAGCGCATGGGCCAAAGCTTCATGGCTCGTTCGGCATGGAGTTTTGCGTAGTATTCGACGTAAAGTTTTGATGGGTCCAAGGTTTTTCTCCTGTAATGTATTACTTGTATTATACACACAAATATAAAGAAGAATCGAAAAGTAATTGAAAAACGAGAACTTTTTCAAAATACTATATCAGTTTATTATACATCTATTGATAAGTGCAAGTATAATGGTATTATACCACTGAATGGAGTTAGGAGGTTTATATGATTAAAGCCAATGTATTTATGATTATGCCGTTTGAAGATGAATTTTTCAAAGTATATGACATCCTAAAAAGAAAATTCGAAGATGTGTACGTGATAACCCACGCTGGGAAAACTGACAATATTCAGAATATTCTAGTAGACATTTTGTCAATGATGCGTGAAGCAGACGTTGTAATTGCCGATTTAACAAGCAATAATCCCAATGTGCTATATGAACTAGGTGTTGCACATGCCCTTAATAAAAAAGTAATAATTATTACTAGGGATGATATTAACGAATTACCCTTCGATCTTAAATCGTATAGAGCAAAAGACTATACAACTCATTTTGCAAAATTCGATGAGCTTTTCGAGTTCATTTCTGACTCTATTGAAGGAGCAATAAACGGAAATGTAAAGTTCGGCAACCCAGTGTCGGATTTTCTAGAGCTAAACCCATATACAAATATGTATCCGATGACAGTCAATAAGAAAGCCGAGAGCCAAATCCAAGAGCGCGGTTTCTTAGACTATCTTGAAGAGATTAATCAAAATTCTGAAGAACTGACTGGCGTGATCACTTCTATATCAACAGATATGAGAACTATGTCAGCTGGAATCGCAGATAGTTCTCAGAAAATAGAACGATTAAAAAGCACAGGCCCTGTAAATCCAGCAATCCTTCGCAGTCAAACTAGAATCGCAGCAAGCTATATTGAAGAGTTCAGTAAGAAACTGCGCGTTTCAAATATAAAAATCGCCGAGAAGTGGAGTGATATAGAATTCAGCTCTAGTGATCTAATTGATAATAAGTATGCATCTACCGAAAAAAACCTTCCGAGTTTAAAAGGTTACTTGCTATCGTTACATCAACTGAATGAAGCAATAGCTAGTTCTAATGTTGGAGTAACGAGCATGAAAGAAAGTGCTGAATCCATTATTGGAATAGAAGGTTATCTTAATCAGGCTGCTAAGTTTTTAGTAGCTGACTTGTCGGAGTATTTGAGCGTAACCGAAGCAATGCAGTCTTCCATATCAAAGCTTTTAATCAAGGGTAAGGCTCTATTTGGCGATTTTGAATAATCGGGTCATCTTAACTTAGTTTTAAAGGGCGCACCACATGGCGCGCCCTCATTACGTTACTTATTCATACAGCGGAAACCGTTTGCAGATTTCCAGCACTTCTTCTTTGACCGACGGCACCGCCGCCTCGCCTTCGTGAATGATCCTCGCGATCAGCTTGCCGATCTGCCGCATTTCCGGCTCCTTCATCCCCCGCGTGGTCGAAGCGGGCGTACCGAAGCGCATGCCGCTCGTCTCCGCCTTGTTCCGTGTGTCAAACGGAATCGCGTTCTTGTTCGCGGTGATGTTCGCCGAGTCCAGCAGGTTCTGCACGCGAAGGCCGGTTACATCCAGCCCGCGCAGATCGACGAGCATCAGGTGGTTATCCGTTCCGCCGGAGAAAATCTTGAGATCATTTTCCTGCAAGGTCTTGCAAAGCTCCGCCGCGTTGAGCACAATCTGGTGCTGATATGTCTTAAACTCCGGCTGCATTGCCTCGTGGAAGCAAACGGCCTTGGCGGCGATAACGTGCATCAGCGGGCCGCCCTGGAGCCCCGGGAACACCGCTTTGTCGATCTTGGCGGCAAACTCCTCCTTGCAGAGAATCAACCCGCCGCGCGCCCCGCGGAGCGTCTTATGCGTGGTTGTGGTCGCGACGTCCGCATACGGAAACGGGCTGGGATGCTCACCCGCCGCAATCAGGCCGGAGATATGCGCCATGTCCACCATGAACAGCGCGCCGATGTCCTTTGCGACCTTGCCGATGCGCGCAAAGTCGATGACGCGCGAATACGCGCTCGCGCCCGCGACAATCATCTTCGGCAGGTGCTCGTGCGCGAGCTTCTCCAGCTCGTCGTAATCGATATACCCCGTGTCCTCGCGGACGCCGTATTGCACGAAGTGGTAGAGCCGGCCGGACGCGTTGACGGGATGCCCGTGCGTCAGATGCCCGCCATGGTTGAGATTCATCGCGAGCACGGTATCGCCGGGGTTCAGTAGCCCGTGATACACCGCGAGGTTCGCCTGCGCGCCCGCGTGCGGCTGCACGTTTGCGTGCTCCGCGCCGAAGAGCTTCTTTGCGCGGTCAATGGCGATTTGCTCGACCATGTCCACGTATTCGCAGCCGCCGTAGTAGCGTTTTCCCGGATACCCTTCCGCGTACTTGTTCGTCAGCGGGCTTCCCATCGCGGCGAGCACCGCGCGAGAAACGAAGTTTTCCGAGGCGATCAGTTCAATGTGGTCGCGCTGGCGGCCGACTTCGAGCGTGATTGCCTGCCAGATTTCCGGGTCTGCCTGCGCCACGAATTCGTGGGACTCTAACCAATTCATGTCTCTCGTATTCCTGTTCTTTTATTTCCGCACTATGCGCCTCGACGTGCTCGCCGGGGCATAGACCGATGCAAAGTAAGGTTTGGCCGATTACGCGTTTACGCCTCTTCCCCGTCTTCCAGAATGCGCTCCATACGCGGCTGAAAGCTGTGGCGTTTCTGGTTTCGCCGATCGACCAGCCGAAGAATGCCGTAGGCCAGTCCGCAGGCGACAACGCCGAGTACCAGCCCGAACCAGTCGCTGACCAGGCCACCGAGGAACACGCCCGCAATCAGAAACGCAAGCGGCACGGCGTAGGCCAGCAGGCTCGCCTGTACCACACGCTTTGGCGAGAGATCGACAACCACGCGGTCGCCGACCTTCGCGCCGAGCGAGTTGGGCAGCGCAATCTCCATTTCGTTGTCTCCGGCGGTCAGGCAGGCGCCGCAGTTGGCGCACTGCTTGCCGCGCAGAAAATGGATTTGCGCCATGTTTCCGTTGAGGCCGACCACGAGGCCGACGTGCCCGTTCACGCTGTCCAACGCGCTACTCCTCGATCTTCGTGCAGGCGATGTTCAGCTCGCGGAGCTGCTTGTCGTCCACGAAGTCCGGCGCGCCGGTCATTGGGCAGGATGCGTTCTGCACCTTCGGGAAGGCGATGACGTCCCGAATGCTCGTCGAGCCGGTGATCAGCATCGCGAGGCGGTCGAGGCCGTAGGCCATTCCGCCGTGCGGCGGCGGGCCAAACTTGAACGCGTCCATGAGGAAGCCGAAGCGGTACTCCGCCTGCTCGTCCGTAAAGCCGAGCGCACGGAACATCTTTTTCTGCAGCTCCTGCGAGTGAATCCGAATCGAGCCGCCGCCGATCTCCACGCCGTTGAGCACGATGTCGTACGCTTTGGCGCGGACATTGCCGGGGTCGGTGTCGAGCTTTTCGAGGTCCTCGTCCATGGGGCTGGTGAATGGGTGGTGCATGGCGCTAAAGCGCTGCTCCTCCTCGTCCCACTCCAGCAGCGGGAACTCGGTGACCCAGAGCAGGTTGAATTGGTTCTCCGGAATGAGATTCAGCTTTTCCGCGAGCTTGAGGCGCAGCGCGCCGAGCGAGGCAAACACGGTCTTGTTCACGTCCGCAACGACAAACAGCACGTCGCCCTGCTCGAAATTCGCGGTCTTACGCACGGCGGCAATCTCGTCCTCGGTGAGGAACTTGAGCACCGGCGAGGCAAGCCCATCCGTCTTGTCGTTCATCCAGATAAGTCCCTTGGCGCGGTAGGTTTTCACGAACTCACCCATCGCGTCCAGCTCTTTGCGGGAGAAATCGGCACTCGCGCCCTTGGCGTTGACCGCGCGGATGCTGCCACCAGCGGCAATCGCGTTCTGGAACACGGAGAACTCGCTCTTCTTGAAAATATCGGTCAGGTCGACGAGCTCCAGCCCAAAGCGCGTGTCCGGCTTGTCCGAACCATAGCGCGCCATCGCCTCCTCGTACTTGAGGCGCGGCAGCGGGAGCTGGATATCGACGTTGAGTGTTTCCTTGAACAAACGCTTCAGGAAGCCTTCGTTGACGCTCTGGACGTCCACGTCCTCGACAAACGACATTTCGATGTCAATTTGCGTAAAGTCCGGCTGACGATCCGCGCGAAGATCCTCGTCGCGGAAGCAGCGGGCAATCTGGAAATAGCGGTCGTAGCCCGCGAGCATCAGCAGCTGCTTGAAGAGCTGCGGACTCTGCGGCAGAGCGAAGAACTTGCCGGGGTGAACGCGGCTCGGAACGAGATAGTCCCGCGCGCCCTCCGGCGTGCTCTTGGTCAGAATCGGGGTTTCGATTTCGAGGAAATTCTGCTCGTCAAAATATTCCCGCGCAACAAACGCAATCTTATGCCGCATGATGAGATTCTTCTGCATCGCGGGGCGGCGCAGGTCGAGATAGCGATACTTTAGGCGGAGCAGTTCGTTTGCCTTGCAGTCGTCCGTAATCTCAAACGGCGTGGTTTCGCTCTTGCTCAGAATCTTAAATTCGCTGACCAGCACTTCCAGCTCGCCGGTGGGCATGTTCTTGTTGACCATGTCGCCGGTGCGGAGCACGAGTTCGCCGCGAACGGCTAGCACAAACTCCGAACGGATCGTGCAGGCGCGCGTAAAGTCCGCCTCGCTCATGGTGTTACTGTTGAACACGATCTGTATCAGCCCCGTGCGGTCACGCAGCTGCACAAACACCAGCGCGCCGAGGTCGCGTCGAACGTTCGCCCAGCCCATCAGCGTGACCTGCTTGCCCGCGTCTTCCTTTGTAAAATTTGCGCAGTAATTGGTTCGTTTCCAACCACCCAGTAATTCGCTCATTGTTGTTCGCTCCTCAACCCAATATTTTCAGCATATTGTCCGCGTCTAACGCGGTAATGGTTTCTTCGCCGTCGCTCATGCGCTTGAGCTTGCCCTCGTTTTTCGCCAGCTCGTCTTCTCCGAGCACGAGCACATACCGCGCGCCGACCTTGTCCGCATACTTGATCTGTGCCTTGACGCTGCGTCCAATGTGGTCAATCTCCACCTTCACGCCGCGCTTTCTCAGCGCGGTGGCAAGTAGAAACGCCTGCTCCTCCGCCGCTTCGCCCATGGAGGCGATGTAGAGGTCGTAGCGTACGGGTTTCTCCATTTGGTAGCCCGTGTTTTCGAGCAGGAGCAGCAACCGCTCCATACCGAGGCCAAAGCCGACGCCGGGCGTATGCGGGCCGCCGATTTCCTCCACGAGGCCGTCGTAGCGTCCGCCGCCGCAGACCGCACTCTGGGAGCCGATGCTCTCCGAGGTGATTTCAAACACGGTCTTGGTGTAGTAGTCCAACCCGCGCACGAGCCGCGGGTCCATCTCGTAGCGAACGCCCATGCCGTTCAGCAGCTTGAGCAACACCGACTGGTGATCTCGGCATTCGTCGCAGAGATAGTCGCTGATGACGGGCGCACCGTTTGCGATCTTCTGGCAGGACTCCACCTTGCAATCCAGCACGCGCAAGGGATTTTGCTCAAAGCGCACCTTGCAGGTTTCGCAGAGCCCGTCGTAGTGCTCGCGCAGATACGCCTTCAGCGCTTCGTGGTACTGCGGACGGCACTTCGGACAGCCGATGCTGTTGAGCCGAACGGTCAACCCGCCGCAACCGAGCGTGCCGAGCAGCTCCGTTGCAATGGCGATGCACTCCGCGTCCGCGCTGGGTTTGCTCGCGCCGAAGAACTCGACGCCAAACTGGTGATGCTCGCGGAGGCGTCCCGCCTGCGGGCGTTCATAGCGAAACACGGGGTTGTAGAGGTAATACATCTTGGTCGGCTGGATTTCAGCGAACAGGTTGTTCTCCACAAACATGCGCACGAAGCCCGCCGTGCCCTCCGGCTTGAGCGTAATCGAGCGATCGCCCTTGTCCGTAAAGGTGTACATTTCCTTCTGTACGATGTCCGTCGTTTCGCCGACGCCGCGCAGAAACAGCTCCGTGTGCTCGATGATCGGCGTTCGCGCTTCCAGAAAACCGTATTTGCTGACGATTCCCCGAATCAACGCTTCCAGTTGCTGCCATTGGTAGCTTTGCTCGGGAAGAACGTCCTTTGTGCCTTTTGGGGCCTTGATGGCTGCCATAACCGTCCTCCGTTTGTTGAATTCCCCACCATTATACCAGAAAACGGTATAAAAAAAGCAGGTTCCGATCCGATTAGGGACGGGAAACCCGCGGTGCCACCCTGATTGAACAAACCGGCAGTCATTGCCGCGCTCATTCCGCTTCATTGCCGATAACGCCGGTAAGCGTCGCAGCTTGGGGCGTTGTCCGCCGTTCTGCTGCGCGGTTCGCGGGTGCCGTTCATCCGAGGCTCGTTTGCGAAACTTCCACCATGCGTTTCGCTCTCTTTGGCGATTTCGCTCGGACTACTCTTCCGGTCTCAACCTTTTCAACACATTATAACGAGCCGTCAAAACGCTGTCAATCGTTTCGTTGTTGATCTTTTCGCGTTTTTTCCGGCATTTTGACGGAAAAACATTCTTTATCGATCGGTTTTATCAGAAAAGAACTGATGTTTATCCTCGATCAATCGATCCAACTTTTCGAGATATGTCGGCACGTCCTTCGGGCTCGGTAGCCGTTCAATCCGGTTCTCTCCGCCGAACACGCGCTTGGTCATGGTTCCCGCGCCGTGGGACAGAATGCTCGCCGTCTCCTCCATCATGTCGATGTTGTAGACGCACTCTTTGCCCGGCAGCGCGTAGCCAACGTTCTCCAGATTTCCGCTCATGTACTTCTGGCGGTACATATAGTACGGGTTCATTCCCATTCGTTCGGCATACGCCGCGCCGATGCGGGTCATCTCGTCTACCTGTTCCGCGCTGGCAAGCGGAAACTCGCCGAGCTTCGTTTTCAGGAGCGACGAGCGCTTGATCGCAAGCGAATGCACGGTCAGGTTCTCCGGCTGCAGCTCCAGAATGGCCTGGCAGGTGCGTTCCATATCCTCCGGTGTTTCGCCGGGCAGACCTGCGATGAGATCCATGTTGATGGAATCAAAGCCGATCTTGCGCGCAAGTTCGTACATATGCCGAACGTCCTGCGCCGTATGTGTTCGTCCAACGCGAAGGAGCGTTTCGTCGTTCATCGTTTGCGGGTTGATCGAGATGCGTTGAATCCCAGCCTGCTTGAGTACTTCGAGTTTCTCGTGGTCAATCGTATCTGGTCGTCCAGCTTCCACCGTCGCTTCGCCGCCGAGCGAGCCGTATTGCATCCGCGTGTAGGCGAGCAAGTCCTCCAGTTGTGCTGCGCTGAGCACCGTCGGCGTTCCGCCACCCATATAGAACGAACGCACACGAAGATGGTTTTCCTTCACCAGCATCGCGCCCGCCGCGATATCGCGCTTGAGCGCGTCCAGATAGCCGGATAAACGATCGTTCCTACCCAGTATTTCGCTGGGAAACGAACAATAGAGGCACTTCGTCTTGCAGAACGGAATGCCGATATAGATGTCCACGTCGTTTGGTTGAATCGATTGAATATACGGTTCCTGAATGGCGCAAATTCGCTTTGCAAGAGTCGTTTTCTCGTTCGAAACATCAAATGTCTCAAAAAACATTTCTATTGCATATTCCGCCCCGCCCACTTCGGAAAGCTCGCGAAACAGTTTTGTCGGGCGGATGCCGGTGAGCGAGCCCCAGGGCGTCGCAACTTCCGGGTAGAGCTGCTTCAGCAGATGATAGCAAGCGAGTTTGAGCGCGCGCTTCTCGATTTTCTTACGCTCCAAGGCGGAAGCGTCTGCCGAAATCTCAAATGATTCTTGCGCGAAGATATCACCCGCGCTCGAAGAGAGTCTGTATTGATTCTTATCCCTGATGAGTTGCAGATCGAAGACAAGTTCCACCTGATCGGGTTCAATTTCCTCATACAACGCGATTTCCGACAAACCCGAAAACAGCCGAATTTCTTCGGCTATGTCGTTTCGATAATCGATTCGGTTTGTGCGGATTGCAATCATGTTGTTTACCAGCCGGAGCGACGGCAGATTTCGACAAACGGATTGTTCCGACGTTCGTGCTCCAGCGTCGTGTCTTCCTCGTGCCCGCAGTAGACGTCGAAGTCGCCTTCCAGCGAAAAGAGTTTGTCCGCAATGGAATGATAGAGCTCGCGTTCGTTTCCGCCTGGAAAGTCCGTTCTGCCCGCGCCTTCCAGAAACAGCGTGTCGCCCACGAGTAACTTTCGCTCCTGCTTGAGCGCATAGCACACACCGCCCTTGGTGTGGCCGGGCGTGTGGATCACGTCAATCGTCAGCCCCGCCAGCCTAAGCGTTTCGCCGCCCTTGAGCAGCACGTCCGCTTCCGAAGGCTTGACCAGATCACCGGTCAGTACCGCGAGGCTGAGGCGGTTGCTCGTGAGCATGCCCGCGTCGAGTTCGTGAATATAGACCTTCGCGCCGTATCGTTCCTTGATTTGGCGAACGCCGCCAATGTGGTCGAAGTGCCCGTGCGTTAGCAGAATCGCGACGCAGTTGAGTTCCTCCCGCTCCAGCACGTCCAAAACGGGTTTCGGCAGGCCAGGATCGACGATGACGCAATCCTTCGTGTCGTCCGCACCAAGCAGGTATGCATGCTCGCCAAGCGAGCCGTTTGTAATCTGAAGAAATCGCATTAGAATGCCTTTCTGGAGTCGAGCAGCGTGGTATGCGGGCCGTCGTTGACCAGACGCACCTGCATATACGCCTGAAACACCCCGTGCTGAACGGGAACGCTCGCGCCAATACGCGCAATCGCCGCTTCGTAGAGCGGAATCGCCTGCTCCGGTCGCGCCGCTTTGATGTAGCTGGGGCGCTTACCCTTTCGCGCGTCCGCGCAGAGCGTGAACTGCGAAATGAGCAGTACGCTGCCGCCGATGTCCTGCACGGAAAGGTTTGGAATCTCATTTGCATCGTCAAACACGCGAATGCCGACGATTTTGTCGCAGATGTAGATCAGGTCCGCTTCCATGTCTCCCTCTTCGATGCCCAAAAACACAACGAGACCCGTTCCGATCTCGCCGACGATGGCACCTTCCACTTCGACCGACGCCGCGGTCGTGCGCTGTAAAACTGCTCTCATATCCCCCGCCTAATGTTATCGGTTCATGCGATAGACGTCGCTGACGCATTTTAGCTTCTTGAGGTTGCGAATAATCACGTTGAGTTGATCGGTGTTCGCTACCTCAAACGTCATTTCAATGATATAGCGGTCGTCCGGCATCGGCTTTCCGCTGATGGACTGAATGCTCACGTTGAGGCTCGAAATCTGTGCAGAGATCGCGGACAGCGTGCCCGGTTTGTTGTCGCCTTCAATCTGGAGCGAGGCGTTGAACGAGCTCTTCGTGTTGATTGCCCACTCGACTTCGATGATCCGGTCGATGTCGGACTGCAGGTTTGCCACGTTCGGACAATCCGCGCGATGGACGGATACGCCGCGCCCGCGCGTGATGTAGCCTATGATCGGGTCACCGGGCAAAGGATTGCAGCAGTTGCCGAACCGAACCGCCATGCCCGGATCGCCTTTGACGATGATGCCGTTGACCGGAACATGCGTCTTGGTTGCGTCATCCGTGTCGCCCCGGCGAATCTTCTCAGCGATTTCCGCCGCCTTATCGTCCTTTTTCTTGAGATCGGTGAGCTTATGGAGCACCTGGCTTGCGGACATGCCGCCAAAACCGATGGCCGCGTAGATATCGTCAATGCTGCTGACGTTCAAGCGCGTCAACAGCGGATTTACATAGTCCGGTTTGATTACGTCGGAGAGCACAAGGTTCTGCCTTTTGGCCAGATCCTCCAGCGCGTCCCGGCCACGAGCGACGTTTTCCTCGCGATTTTCCTTTTTAAACCACTGGCGAATCTTATTGCGAGCGGCCTGCGTCTTTACGATCTTGAGCCAGTCGCGGCTTGGCCCCACTTGGCTGTTGGAGGTGATGATTTCGACAACGTCGTTTGTCTTGAGCTTATAGTCGAGCCGCGCGAGGGAGCCGTTGACCTTGACGCCCTGCGTGTGGTGGCCGATGTTCGTATGAATGCGGTAGGCAAAGTCGAGAGGAGTCGAGCCCTTCGGCAGGTCGATGATCTCCCCTTTCGGCGTGAGCACGAAGACGTACTCGCCGAGGAAATCCTTCATGATGCTGTCGACAAATTCCTTGCTGTCCTCGGTCGTGTCTTTCGCTTCAATGACCTCGCGCAGCCAGCTGGTTTTTCGGTCGAGTAGGCTCTGAACCGCGCGGCCTTCCTTATACATCCAGTGCGCGGCAATGCCGTATTCCGCGGTGCGGTGCATCTCCTTGGTACGAATCTGCACTTCAAACGGAATACCGTTCGGCGCGAGCAGCGTCGTATGGAGCGAACGGTACATGTTTGGTTTTGGCGTTGCAATATAATCTTTGAATCGACCCGGAATTGGCTTCCAGTTTGCGTGAATCACGCCAAGCGCGGCGTAGCAGTCGTTGACGGAGTCCACGATGACGCGAATCGCGATCAGGTCATAGATTTCGTTGATGCTGGAGCTCTGGCGCTGCATCTTGCGATAGACGCTGTAGAGGTGCTTCGGGCGCCCGCTGATGCTGCACTCGATCCCGGACTTGTTGAGTTCCTCGCCGATGATGCGTTTTGCGTTTTCGAGGGTTTCCGCGCGTTCCGCCTGTTTTTCGCGGAACTGCTTGCTGATGTTCGCATACTCCTCCGGCATCAGGTACATGAACGAGAGGTCTTCCATTTCGCCCTTGATGGCGCCCATGCCGAAGCGGTGCGCCAGCGGTGCGTACACTTCAAGCGTTTCTTTCGCTTTACGAACGCGTTTGTAGGGGTTGCAGTATGCGAGTGTGCGCATGTTGTGCAATCGGTCCGCGAGCTTGATGATGACCACGCGAACATCCGCCGCGATCGCCAGAAAGAGCTTTCGAAGATTCTCGGACTGCTCCTGTTTCTTCGTGATGTAGGTTTGCTTTCCGCTCTTGGTCAGCTTGGTGACCCCGTCGACAAGCTTAGCAATGTCGTCGCCAAAGAGTTGCTGAATGGTCTCGATGGTCACGTTGTCGCCGTCTTCCACCACGTCGTGCAGCACGGCGGCGGTCACGCTTGCCGCGTCCATGCCCATGTCCATGACGATTTTCGAGACTTCCAGAGGGTGTATGAAGTATGGCTCGCCGGATTCGCGAAGCTGCGACGAGTGCGTCTTTTCGGCAAATTCAACGGCGCGGCGAAAGACTTCCGTCTGTTCGGGAGTATACCGCTTGGAAAACTCGGCAATCAGTTCCTGCATCTCCATACAAACACCTCCTCTCAAGCGTCGCTTCGTGCACGCGATGCGCGGACAAAGCGGGGATTTAGCAAATAGGATACCGCCTTTCGGCGCTCCGGTCAACTGTAAATCACGATACCCGGCTATATTGAACGGTTTCTTTGCGTTCTGTTGAGCGATTTCCTAGTTGAGTAGAAAAAATCAACGGCGAACCGTTGATTCTCTCTGTTTTATACTTGTTTAGTACTGAAGAACGGATTGAACGTCGTAGCCTTTCAGCATTGCGCGTCCGTCAAACTCCGAACTCAGTTCAATGGCAAATCGAACGCCAACCACCTCGCCGCCCGCCTGCTCAACGAGTTTCACCGTCGCCAGCGCAGTGCCGCCGGTTGCAAGAAGATCGTCAACGATGACCACCTTCTGGCCGGGCTTGATTGCGTCCTTATGAATCTCCAGCACGTCGGTGCCATATTCCAGACCGTACTCGTACTTCAGCGTTTCGCAGGGGAGCTTGCCGGGTTTGCGCGCGAGCACAAAGCCCGCGTTGAGCGCATATGCCAGCGCCGCGCCCATGACAAATCCGCGCGCTTCCGGCCCGACGACCAGGTCGACCTTGCGGTCGCGCAGCGAGTTTGCAATGGTCTCGACCAGTTCATGATACCCCTCGGGGTCCTTCAGCAGCGTGGTTACATCGCGAAACAGTACGCCCTTGATTGGAAAATCCGGTATACTGCGAATTTTCTCTTTCAGATCCATGGTTCACGCCTCCTGTGTTTTGTGTACGATTCGGTAGAGCGAACTCTCGTTAAGCGTGCGCGCCTGCGTTGCGCCGGCAAACGAAACGAGCTGCGACTCCGGTTCAAAAACGAAAAAGGAAAGCTGCGTAAAGACGCACAACGCGAGCAGTTCCTCCGTTTTCAGCGTGCGAATGAGCGAACTGAGCGAACGCGGCTGCGGCGCAATCGCCGCCTGGAGCGTCCGGTAGTGGTTTCGCATGGTAACGTCTCCAAATCCCGTTGCGTTGGAGAAGCGGCAGGCGGCGAACCACTCACGCAGTTGATCTTCCGAACAGCTTTCATTATACAGACATTGTTCGAAAAATGCATTAAAAACAGTAACTTTTTCGGAAGCGGCGTTTGCGCAGATCCAGAACAGCTCCACCGTCTCGTTGCCGCGATACGCGTTGATCGACGGCTTGCCGAGAAAGTCCCAGTCCGCCGCCGTGGTCAAAGGCTCCAACAGCTCACTTTTATTGAACGCAACCACGCGCATCACGCGCTCGCCCTGCACCGCGCTCGCGCAGAAGTGCTTTTCGTCCTTGCCGATGGCCCGCAGCGACGCAAACCGTACGCCGTTGAACCGAAACACCGGTTCGGGATTCCCTTCGCCAAATGGAGCGAGCTTTTTCAGCGCGCGTACCTGCGCGGTGGTTAGCTCCGCAAAATCGAGCGCTTCGTCGTATGGAAAGGACGGATAAAAATCCTCCGGCTGGTAGGTCGACTCAATGTGCTCAATGAACCGCGTTCGAAACGACTCATACTGCTCCGCAGTGATCGTAACGCCCGCCGCGCGCGCATGCCCGCCGTACCGCACAAAAAGATGCGAAAACACGCTGAGATTTTCAAATAGATCGACGCCCTCTATGCTGCGACCGGAGCCGGTGAGTACGCCGTTTTGCTCCGCAAACAGAATCACCGGTAGGTGGAACCGTTCGCAGAGCCGCGACGCGACAATGCCGATCACACCCGGGTTCCAATCGGGGTGCGAAAGCAGCAGCACGTGCCCTTCCCGACCCTGTTCCTCGAGCTGTCGCTCCGCTTCCTCCAGAATCGCGTTTTCCGCGTCCTTGCGCTTCTGATTGTACAGGTTCAGCTGTTCGGCCAATTCGCGTGCGCGTTCCGGATCGCTACCAAGCAGCAGTTCCACGCCGTCCATCGCGGAGGCCATGCGCCCAGCCGCATTGAGCCGCGGCGCAATCAGGAAGGAAACGGTCTGCTCGTCCGGTACGGAATCCTGAAACCCCGCCGCGTGCAAAAGCGCAGCAAGTCCGGTTACGCTCGTTAGATACGGCAGTCCGAGCGAGACAATCGCGCGGTTCTCGCCGGACAGCGGAACCACGTCCGCTATCGTAGCAACCGCCGCGAGCGCGAGCTCTTCCTCGGAGAACGCACCGTCGCAGAGCGCGGCAATCATTTTGAGCGCGACGCCCGCGCCGCAAAGATAGCGATTCGGGTAGGTCGAATCCTTCCGGGACGCGGCGACAACCGCAACGCATTCCGGTACGGTCTTGCCGACGCTGTGGTGATCCGTCACAACAACGTCGATGCCCAGCGCGCCGCAAAGGGCAATCTCGTTGAACGCAGAAACGCCGTTGTCCACCGTAACAATCAGCGACACGCCACGCGCCTTGAGCTTGCGCACGGCTTCCTCGTTCATGCCGTAGCCTTCGCTGTGGCGGTTTGGAATATAAAACTGAACATGCCCGCCGAGCAAGGTCAAGCGCCTGACCAGCATCGCCGTGGAACAGACTCCGTCCGCATCGTAGTCGCCGTAGACACAGATCGTTTCCGCGCGATCAATCGCCTCGCGGATGCGAGCAACCGCCCGCTCCATGTCCGGCAACTGGTACGGGTCGAGCAACTCCTCCGACGAAGGTTGTAAGAAGCGATGCGCTTCCAGCACGGACGATACGCCGCGCCGAACGAGCGCGCGCGCAACCAGCGCAGAACCGCCGTTTACCTCGGTTATCTGTTCAATCAGCGCCGGATCGATCTGCTCCGGCTGGCGCGGGATCAGTCGATTGTTCATCGTTCCATCAGGTATGCGCCAATTGCGCATTCCGCCCGTTTCTTCATTAAATGACAGCTGATCGCGTGTGGCTGGTTCAGCGATCCGTTGTAGAGCGCCGCGTTTGCCATGCAGCCGCCGCTGCAATAATACTTTGCCCAGCAGGTCTTGCAGGATTCCTTCGTGCAGACGTTGCAGTTGAGAAACGTCTGCTGCAAGTCCGTTCGAAGCGTTGGGGAATCAAGGCTGCCTAGTTTCCATTCCGGCATGCCGACGAACTGATGGCAGGGATACAACTCCCCGTCCGGCGTCACCGCAACGTACTCGGTGCCCGCGCCGCAGCCGTTGATACGCTTGCGCAGGCAGGGCCCGCCGGTTGGATCAAACAGGAAGTGGAAAAAGTTAAACCAGGTTTCGTGGTTCTTGCGCGATTCCAGATAATACGTCGCAAGCGCGTCGTACTCCGCGTCGATGTGCGAAAGATGCTCCTGCTTCAGGCTGTAGGGGCTGTCCTCCGGAAGTACAGCAGGCTCAATCGAAATCTGATCGAACCCGAAACCGGTTAGTGCCTTTACGTCCTCCAGGAAGTCGAGGTTGTCGCGCGTGAAGGTTCCCCGGATGTAGTATTCCTTGTCCCCGCGTGTTGCAACGAGCTTTTGCGCGTTCTTGAGGATGATGTCAAACGATCCCTTGCCATTGACCGTCGGGCGCAGCGCGTCGTGCACTTCCTTTCGCCCGTCGAGGCTGATGACGACATTGTGCATTTCGCGATTGATAAAGTCGATCTTTTCATCGTCCAGCGCGACGCAGTTCGTGGTGATCGTAAAATGAATCACCTTATCGTGCGCGCGCTCCAACTCGCGCCCGTAGGCGACGAGCTGTTTGCAAACCTCCCAGTTCATAAGCGGTTCGCCGCCAAAGAGGTCGACTTCCAGATGCTGGCGTGTTCCGCTGTGCTCAATCAAAAAATCGAGCGCACGCTTTCCCGTTTCGAGCGGCATGAGCATCCGCGCGCCGTGAAAGTCTCCCGTGGAGGCGAAACAATAGCGGCAGCGCAGGTTGCAGTCGTGCGCCACATGCAAACACATGGACTTGATCGCGCTTCCGCCCGCAATTTCGGGCGCCTGCTGCGTTTCCGTTTCGTAGGCGCCGCCGGTTTTCAGCTCTTCGAGGTCGGCGAGCACTTCGGCGACGGTCTCGGCGTTTACGCCGACGGAATAGGGATTCACGTCGTGCTCCAACGCCTGAACAACAGCAAACGCGTCGTCGTCCAGCGTATGAATCGCGCCGCTTTCCACATCCAGTAAAATATTGAGTGTTTGAAATCGAAATGAATGGATCAAATGGTTCTCCTTAACATGGCGTAAGAACAGACAAAGAAAGGCCATTGGAGGCCTTTCTTTGCGGATCGGCTAAGGTTAGCCTGCATTCCTGTTAAGAGAAGGTTACTTCTCTTCCTTTGCGCACTTCTGGTTGGCAACCGTGCAGGACGTTTTGCATGCCGACTGGCAGCTCGCCTGGCATTCACCGCAAGCGGTATGGCTGCCCGATTTGATGCAGGGCTGCTGTATGGTTTGCACATGCTTCATGGCTGATATCCTCCGAAAAATGTTTGCTCTTTGAGATTATACACGATCTTGCGTTACAGCGCAAGGGCGGCGGTATCGTGGGCAATGGTCATCTCTTCGTCGGTCGGAATCACGTAGACATGCACCTTGCTCGTCGGCTTCGTGATCTCCAGATCCGTCGCGCGCGGGCAGGACAGGTTGAATTCCCAATTCATGTCGATGCCAAGGTACTCCAGCCCCTGCAGGATCATTTCGCGAATGTACCCGTCGTTTTCCGCTACTCCCGCGGTCATGACAATAGCGTCCACGCCGCCAAGCGTCGCCGCATAGGCGCCGATGAACTGGCGTACTTTATAGGTGAACATCTTGCGCGCGAGAGCCGCGCGTTCGTTGCCCTGCTTGGCTGCGGCCGACAGATCGCGAAAATCGCTCGAAATGCCGGAGATGCCGAGCATGCCGCTCTTTTTGTTCATGTAGGTGTCGATTTCCTGCGCACTCATGCCGGTTCTGCCCATCAGGTACGGAATGATTGCCGGGTCGATGCTGCCGCAGCGGGTGCCCATCGGCACGCCTTCCAGCGGCGTCAGACCCATCGACGTATCGACGCACTTACCGCCCTTGACGGCGGAGAGGCTCGAACCATTGCCAAGGTGGCATGTGATGACGCGGGTGTCTTCCTTCTTCATGCCGAGGGCGACCAGCTTCTTGATCGCCTGGCCGGAGACGTAGCGGTGCGACGTGCCGTGGAACCCATAGCGGCGTACCTTGTGCTCCGTGTAGGCTTCGTAGGGCAGCGCGTACATGTACGCTTCCTTCGGCATGGTCTGTCCCCAAGCGGTATCGAACACCGCAACCATCGGCACGCCCGGCATGGCGGCCATGCAGCCGCGAATGCCCATGAGGTTTGCCGGGTTATGCAGCGGTCCCAGCGGAATGCACTCTTCAATTGCCGCGAGCACCGCGTCGTCAATCAGCACCGGCTCGGAATACTTTTCGCCGCCGTGCAGCACGCGATGGCCCACCGCGCGGATGCAGCTCATGTCCTCGATCACGCCGACCGATTTGTCCGTCAATACATCAAGAACGAGCTTAATCGCGTCCTCGTGCGTCTTCATGGGGCTCTCTTTTTCGACCGCTTCGCCATTCGCGGGTTTGTAGCAAAGCGTTGACTTCGCAATGCCAATGCGCTCGCAAATGCCCTTTGCGATAATGCTTTCCTGATCGATGTCAATGAGCTGATACTTCAGCGAAGAGCTGCCTGCGTTGATGACCAGAATGTACGTCATTCGTTCGATTCTCCTTACAGATTCTGTGCCTGAACGGCGGTAATGGCGACAACGCTGACTATGTCTTCAACACTGCAGCCGCGCGAAAGATCGTTGATCGGATATTTGAACCCCTGGCAGATCGGGCCGATGGCTTCCGCCCCGGCGAGACGCTGCACCAGCTTGTAGCCGATGTTGCCCGCCTGCAGGTCGGGGAAGATCAGCACGTTTGCCTTGCCCGCGACCGGGCTGCCGGGCGATTTGAGCTGGCCGACTTTTTCGACGAGCGCCGCGTCCGCCTGCAGTTCACCGTCCACGTTGAGAGACGGAGCGATTTCATGCACAATGCGCGTTGCTTCGACAACTTTGTCCACCAATTCATGCTTTGCGCTACCCTTGGTGGAGAACGAAAGCATCGCGACGCGGGGTTCCATGCCGCAGAGCGACTTGGCGGTCTGCGCCGAAGAAACGGCGATTGCCGCGAGCTGCTCCGCCGTCGGGCAGGGATTGACCGCGCAGTCGCCAAAGATCAGCTGGCCATTGTCGCCATACTTGGAGTTGGGAATCTCCATGATAAAGCAGCTCGAAACAACCGAAATGCCTTTTGCCATCTTGATGATCTGCAGGCCCGGACGGAGCGTGTCCCCTGTGGTGCTGATGGCTCCGGCGACCATACCATCCCCGCGGCCTTTGAGAATCATCATTGCCGCGTAGAACTTGGTGTCCTTCATCATGGCCTCCGCCTTCTCCGGCGTGACCCCTTTTTCCTTGCGCATTTCGTAATACGCCGCAACATAATCCGAAAAGTCCTTGTCTTTTTCGGGGTCAACGAGAGTAACGCCGTCGAGTGATACGTTGAATTTCTTGGCGATAGCCAGAATTTCGTCCGTCTTCCCGAGCAGCGTTACGTCTGCGAGGCCTTCTGATTGTATCTGCGCTACCGCTTGTACGGTGCGCTCCTCCGTTCCCTCCGGCAGAAGAATCCGTTTCTTCTCCGCTCGGGCTTTCTGCTTGATCGAGTCCATCAAAGCCATGACCGCTATTCCGCCTCCATATGATCTGTTTGATCAATTGATGTTGTTTTCTTTCATCAATCTTACATTTTTGGTATCCAACCGCTAGAGTATACCACACCCATACCAAAAATGGTATACTGGATATACGAAAATACTTAGTTGTTTAGTGGAGAATTTCCCATGCGCGTGGTCGGTATCATTGCGGAGTACAATCCGCTGCATAACGGGCATATCTACCACCTCGAGCAGGCGCGTGCGCTCTCGAAGGCGGATTATTGCGTCGTTGTGCTCTCCGGCAATTTTGTCCAACGGGGAGAAGCCGCCTGCACGGATAAATTCACGCGCGCCGCATGGGCGCTACGCGCTGGCGCCGATCTGGTGCTGGAGCTACCGAGCGTCTATGCCGTTGCTCCGGCGGAACGCTTTGCCACCGGCGGGGTGCGCACCCTTGGCGCGACCGGCGTGGTCACTGACCTCGCCTTTGGCTGCGAAGCGCCGGACCTTCAGCTGCTCTACCAGATTGCGGACATCATTGCCTCCGAACCGCCCGCGTTGCAGGAGGCGATTCGAAAGCACCTCTCCATAGGAAAGAGCTATCCGCGCGCGCGTTTTGACGCGCTCTCGGAGTACGGCGTTCCAAAGAACATGCTAACGGCCATTGCCCAGCCAAACAACATTCTCGCGGTGGAGTACCTCCGCGCGATTCGCCAGTTTGCGCAGAGCATTGAACCGCTGCCCATTCCGCGCGTTGGAACCGGCTATCACAGCGAGGACATCGTTGGTGAATACGCGAGCGCAACGGCGATTCGAAAGGCGATTGTCGACGGGCGAAGCGAAATCATGA
>DAIRTE010000026.1:0-25593 GCA_036804025.1 Clostridia bacterium
CAACATTGTGGCAGAACTCGATGCTCGACGGATCACCGCCGTGTTCGCCGCAGATGCCCAGCTTGATCTTCGGGCGAACGCTCTTGCCGAGGTCAACCGCCATCTTGACGAGCTTGCCAACGCCTTCCTGATCGAGGCGGGCGAACGGATCGGACTCGAAGATCTTCTTCTTATAATAATCGTCGAGGAATTTGCCCGCGTCGTCGCGGCTGAAGCCAAACGTCATCTGGCTGAGGTCATTCGTGCCGAAGCTGAAGAACTGCGCCTGCTCGGCAATCTTGTCCGCGGTCAGAGCGGCGCGCGGCACCTCAATCATCGTGCCGACCAGGTACGGAATCTCGACGCCGCGCTCGGTCATGACGGCCTTGGCGGTCTCGTCCACGGTGGTTTTCACGTATTCGAGCTCCTTGACTTCGCCAACGAGCGGAATCATGATTTCCGGAACGACCTCGATGCCGGTTTCCTGACGCACTTCAATCGCCGCTTCGATGACCGCGCGGGTCTGCATTTCGGCGATCTCCGGATAGGTAACTGCCAGACGGCAGCCGCGGTGACCGAGCATGGGGTTGAATTCATGCAGGCTCTCGACGGTGTGGCAGAGGTCTTCGAAGGTGAGCTTCATCTCCTTGGCGAGCGCGCGGATATCCGCTTCTTCCGTCGGGAGGAACTCATGCAGCGGCGGATCCAGGAAGCGGATGGTGACCGGACGACCGCCCATCGCCTTGTAGATGCCCTTAAAATCGGCGCGCTGCATCGGTAGGAGCTTGCCCAGCGCACGGCGGCGGGAATCCTCGTCCTTGCTGACGATCATCTCGCGCATGGCCGGAATACGGCTCTCGTCAAAGAACATGTGCTCGGTGCGGCAGAGGCCAATGCCCTCCGCGCCAAACTTAACCGCGACTTCCGCGTCATGCGGCGTGTCGGCGTTCGTGCGAACCTTGAGCGTGCGGATTTCGTCCGCCCATTCCATGATGGTTGCGAAATTGCCGGAAACCTGCGCGTCGATGGTCGGCAGCGCTTCGCCGTAAACGTTACCCGTCGAACCGTCGAGGGAGAGCCAGTCGCCTTCTTTAAAGCTCTTGCCGCCCGCGATTACGAGGGTCTTGTTCTTTTCAGAAATATTCGCTTCCGAGCAGCCCGCCACGCAGCAGGTGCCCATGCCACGGGCAACGACCGCCGCGTGGGAGGTCATGCCGCCGCGCGCGGTGAGAATGCCCTTGGAGGCGTACATGCCTTCGATGTCCTCCGGCGAGGTCTCCTGGCGAACGAGAATGATGTCTTCGCCGCGCTTGGCCGCTTCCATCGCGTCCGCAGCGGTAAAGTAGATGCGTCCGCAGGCAGCGCCTGGGGAAGCGGGCAGACCGCTGGCAATCGGCTTGGCGCTTTTCAGTGCCTTGGGTTCAAACGTCGGGTGCAGCAGCGCGTCCAGCGAGCGCGGGTCGATCTTGGCGATGGCTTCCTTCTTGGAGAGCATGCCTTCGCCCACGAGATCCACCGCGATCTGCAACGCGGCGGCGGCGGTGCGCTTGCCGTTGCGGGTCTGGAGCATGAACAGGCGTCCGCGCTCAATCGTGAACTCCATGTCCTGCATGTCGCGATAGTGGCGCTCGAGCTTGTCCGCAATCTCGGTAAACTGCTTGTAGACTTCCGGCTGCGTGTTCTTGAGCTCGTCAATGGGGCTCGGCGTACGAATGCCGGCCACGACGTCCTCGCCCTGCGCGTTCATCAGGAATTCGCCGTAGAGCTTCTTCTCGCCGGTGCTGGGATTGCGCGTAAACGCAACGCCGGTGCCGCAGTCGTTGCCCATGTTGCCAAAGACCATGCTTTGGACGTTGACGGCGGTGCCCCAGTCGTAGGGAATGTCATTTTTCATACGGTAGACGTTGGCGCGGGGATTGTCCCAGCTGCGGAAGACGGCCTTGATGGCCTCCATGAGTTGCTCTCGAGGATTCTGCGGGAATTCGACGCCCTTCTCCTCGTGATAGAGCTTCTTAAAACGAATGACGATTTCTTTCAGGTTTTCAGCGGAAAGCTCGGTATCGAGCTTGCAGTTGTTCTTTTGTTTTACGTCGTCAAAGATTTCGTCGAACTTCGCTTTTTCGATCTCCATGACAACATCCGAAAACATATGGATGAAGCGGCGGTAGCTGTCGAACGCAAAACGCTCGTTGTTCGTGAGTTTTGCCATGCCGACAACGGTTTCATCGTTGAGGCCAAGGTTTAAAATGGTGTCCATCATGCCCGGCATGGAGGCGCGAGCGCCGGAACGGACGGAAACGAGGAACGGATTTGAAGGATCGCCGAACTTCTTGCCCGCGTTCTTCTCGGTAATGGCGAGCGCGGCCTCGATCTGATCGATGATTTCCTGTGCAATCGTCTTCTTGTCCTGATAATAGCGGGTGCATGCTTCGGTCGAAACGGTAAATCCAAACGGAACCGGCAACCCCAGATTGGTCATCTCCGCCAGGTTCGCGCCCTTACCGCCGAGCAACGCGCGCATATCCGCGCTGCCCTCACTGAATAGATAAACGTATTTGTGTGACAAAACCTCTTCCTCCTTCTCTGATCTGACAACTAAATATTATATCGAACCCCCCGATCTTGTGCAAGAAAAATCGCAAAAAGCAAAGGCCCGACTGCCGGACAATTCTCCGCTTTCCCGTTGGTACCGATGAAAATCCGTTCAATTCGTACGTTTTTTCGTTCTTGCGCGAGGACGGGCGAAATTGTTCTAGCTTGCACGCAGGAATTCCTGCAAACCGTTCGTTACAGCACTCACTTAACTTTTACTCGTTTCTGCGATTTCGGCGGCCATGGTGCACGCATACACACTGTTTGTATACGGTTCAAACCGTGTTATCTTGATTTGTCTGAGCGGGGCTCCTGATCCACCATCAGGATTAAATAGGAAGGCACGCCGTTCTGAACATCCAGCTTCACGCCCCAAAGATGCGTCGAATGCGCGCTTTTACCCACAAATCCATGCGATTCATAGAGAAAGTCCACCATTCTATTTTCCGTGTTCGCCGCAATTACCTCTTCGCGAAAGCGCTTTAGATTGTCCCCGCGGAAGAACGCGGAAGCGTCCCGTGAGAACAGGCGCATTTGCTCGTAGGTAAACCCGGTAATCTCCAGCGCGCCGTCGTTGAAAAAAGTGATTTCCAGCCGCTCGCCGACGCGCATGATGAACACGCCGGTTTTCGTCTGTCCGGCAATCGCCTTGAGATGCTCCGACGCGGTGTGCAGTTCGGTAATATCCGTAATCACTGCCAGAATCACCGGGTTCCCCTCGGCTATGCTCGGCGCGCGCACGGCATTCATGTGCCGCCAGCCATAGCCACCGTCGGCCAATACGTTTCGATAGCTGATCTGAATCGACTCGCCCTCCCATGCGCAGGCGCGAATCGCGTTCTCGACCATTGGAAAATCGTGCGGATGAATCGTGGACTCCGGAAACGTTCCGTTCTGAATGGCTTCCGCCATGATGCCGCGCAGCATAAAATACCCGTCGCTGATGAACAGCGGCTGAATCCGATCTCCAACCTCAAACAGAACAACGCCGCCATCCAGGTGCTTGAGCAGCGGCTGCAATTGCAGCTCGTATTCGACGGTGTGTGACTGTCTCGGCACCGGCGCTTCGGCCTGATTCGGCGTATGAATGCAATAGCGGTTCTTTCCGGCATTCTTCGCTTCGTACAGCGCGCGATCCGCCTCGGCATAGAGTGCCTCATAATCCACCTGATCTCGTGCGGCAACGACCACGCCGATGCTTGCCGTCAGTGCAATACCCGCATTGCTGCCCGCCGAATAGGTCATTTGAAGCGCCTTGTTGAGCGCGGCGGCCTTGCTTTCAGCAAACTCCTCGCCCGGTACCTCCGGCAGAAACACAAAGAACTCGTCCCCGCCGATGCGCGCGAGGATGTCCGAAGCGCGAAATACGCTCTGAATCGCCTGACTGATCTGAATCAGCGCAAGATCGCCGTGCTGATGCCCCAACGTATCGTTGACGAGCTTAAAGTTATCCGCGTCAATCATGAACAGCGCCACGCGCTCACCCGTGCCAAACCGAAGCGCTTCCTCAATTGCGTTTCGCGCGGCGGTTCGATTCAACAGTCCGCTGAGTTCGTCGTAGAGTGCCAAACTGCTGAGGCGTTCAATCTCCAGATTGATGTCGTCGAGCTCCTGCAACGAAAGAAACGCCTTGATCTCGTTGTTCTTTGGCGATAACGCCATCTGCGCGGTCAGCAGACAGAGACGCTCGCTGCCGTCCTTTCGTATCAGGCCGATCTCCACCTCGTCCTTCAAAATTCCGCGGGCGGTCAGCTCGCGCAGCCGCTCCAGCGAAACAAATGCCAGAAAACGCCTTCGATTTGTGTCGCCCACAATCTGCTCCGAAAAACGGGCAAGCAGCGGTTCCGCATGGCAGCCGGTGTCTTCCAACTCGGCGCAATCCAGAAACTCCCCTTCCAGACGATCATAAACGCCCGTCGTTAAACTCACTTCCATCAGGGCGGCGTATTTTCCCAGCGAGGTCAAAATTCGATTCTGCCAGTGCCGGTAGGAGGTCATTCGCTCGTGCAGTTCGTTGATGTCCCGAATGGTCACAATCACCTGCACGTTCGTTCCCCCACCGTCGCCAATTGCGGCGAACTCAAAGCTATACCAGCGCTGCGTTCCGCCCGCGCCGCTCAGGCAGATTTCGGCCTGCCCGTTCGCGTTTCCGTCGCGAATCAGCGCCCAGAACGCGCGAAATTCCTCAACGCTTTCGGGAGCAACCAGCTTTTCCAGCGCGGCATAAGAGGCGAACCCGATGGTATCGAGTTGCAGCTGAATGTGGTCAATCGTACCCTGACTGGAAAGCAGCGCACCGCTCTCAATGTCAAACCGGGCAACCATAATGCCGCCCTGCTTGGCGGAAATGCGGTACTCCTCCTCCGCGTTGAGCAGACGCTCGCGTTCGCGAATCGATTTTGTTGTTTCCGTGCGAAAGAACAGCACGACAAACAACGACAGCAGCAGCGCGCTGAGCATGATGACGGCCACGAGCTCATAACTTCTTGCGCTCTGGACGTGCAGAGCCGCCTCCGCGTTTTGCGCGGATAACAGCAGCCCGATCGACCAGTCGTTTCGATCCAGCGGCGCGTATGCCAGATACCATCGCTCGCCGTCACTCCGAAACGCGCCCGCGCCAGCCAGGCCCAATCGCAAATCGGTTCGCAGTTGATTGGCCATGCTTCGTTGATCCGCCGTCGCGCTTCCCAGCCATTGATAGAGTGAATCCCCGGTCTTTCCGAGACTGCAACCGTCTTCGGTATAAACGGTGTTCCCCTTGAGATCGAACATCACCGTTTCAAACAGATCCAGTCCGTCGAGGTTGAATCGCTCGTTCAACGCCGATACGCTCAGTACACCCGCCGCCGCGCCGACGACCGCTCCATCCTGCCAAATGGGTACCGCAAACGCCAGTCCGGTTCGGGTTTCGTCTCCATCCAGCGAGTTGAGCGCAGAGATCGTCCGTTCGCCAACCAGCGCATGGCGAACAAAGGTGGTTGGTTCGGTCAGGATCAAGGACCCGGCCTGAATCCAGATTTCCCCTTCCGAATTGATCAAAAGAATCTCTTGAAACTTCGTCGAATCAATCAGCTGGTGCACCTGTTTGAGCAATTCCTGCGAAGTTTGATCCTTCGAAGAACCCATCATGCTCGAAAGCACGTCCAGCTCGGCAAATCCGTTTTCTAGCATCAGCGTGTATCGCATTTTCTGCTCTGCAACCGCCGAGAGCAGCGCGTCTTTGCGCAGGTCTTCCTCCTGCGCGCTTCTTCCAAGAATGTACACCAACAAAACGAGCACAAAAATCACGACTAAAATGATCGGTACGATCAGCGTCATCACGTTGCGTACGTTCTTTTTCATTTCGCCGCTCCTCCAAACGTGTTTGTTGGGGGTAGTTGTGCTACTTTTCGTTGTGCTAGTTTCAATTGTATAATTCTACTGATTCAAGTGAAAAGACCATGATATCGAGTTGTATAATGGTATTATATCCAATTTCAACCGGTTCTACAAGAATTGTTCCGTGTCATCGCTTGTTTCGTTCGTGACGATATTCAAAGATGAAAACGGAGTCGGACAAAACATCCGACTCCGTTGATACCGTATACGTTTCTTACAGCAGCGCGAAGACAATCGACGCCAGCGTTGCCAGCACCATTACGATTGCTACGATCAAACTGAAAATACGCAGTGCCTTACTCATGTTCTCTCTACCCTCGCGATTATTGACCGATCGATGCGTAGTTATCCGGGTATTTCGTGACAAGCGTGTTGTCCGCTACCCAACCGGCGACGAGGTCGGAATAATACTGGTTCTGATAGAGCGTCTGTTCATAGGCGTCTAGCTGACCCTTCACGTCCGCATAGGGAATCTCATGCGACGCTTCGGTGGAAACGCGCTTGATGATGTGCCAGCCGTAGTCGGACTGTACCGGCGCGGACACGTCGCCATCCTTGGCGAGCGCAAGCGCGGCGTTCAGGAACGATTCCACATAGCTCGCGCCCGTGCCAACGAGGTAGCCGGCGGCGTTCGCTTCGTCCTGCATGCCGGGGTCGGTGTTATACTCCTTGAGCAGCGCTTCAAAGTCCTCGCCCGCATCAATCTTCTGCTTGACCAATGCCGCGGTGGCTTCGTCCGCAACCAGAATCTGGCGAACACGGAAGAATCCTTCCGGCACGAACAGCGGAATTGCGGAATAGCCGTAGGTCGAGTACGACTCATAGCTGAAATACAGCGACGGATCGGTGGTGAAGGCTTCCTTCTGGGCCGCCAGCTCGTCTGCATACTTCTGGGCGAGTTCGTCTTCGCTCAGCGAAATCCCCTGCAGGAGCACTTCCTTATGCTTGGAGATCAGCGTGTTGTCCACGGCGTCTTCGAGCATCGTGTCCTTGAGCTTGGAAACGGTGGTCTTGTTGGAGACCAGCGCCTTCGTAAAGAGCGTCTTGGCATACGCCTCCGGATTGCTGGCGCCCGCTTGGGTCGCCTGGTCGACAAACGACTGGAAGGTATCGTCGTAGTTCTTCTGCGCCGTTTGTTCGGCGGCGGTCTGTTCGTCCGCCGTGAGGGTGATGCCGGCGAGCTTCGCCTGATAGACCTTCATGCTTGTGGCAATCAGGCTGTCGAGCATATAATCACGATAGGAGGTTTTGCCCTCCGCGGTGCTCGTGTCATATCCATAATAGGAAGCGTAATCAAGTCCGCTCGCATAAGCAGTCTTGAGCTGCTGCACCGTAATCTCACGGTCGCCAACCGTCGCGGCGGGGAGGTCCTTGCTCTGGCAACCGCCAAGCAGGGCGGACATCGCCAGCGCGAGAACCAGAAGTACCGTGACCAATGTCTTGTGTTTCATGAATATCTGTCTCCCTATGTAAAATCGTGATCCGGATATCGATGGTTCGCTCGTTCCACAAAACGCGGTGAAACGAGTGAATTATACTCTTGCGCGGGTGTCTTGTCAATGAAACCGGCAGATCGAAGCCCGCGCTTATGCGGCAAAACCGGGCGGTTTCTTTATCGTCTCAAACCAGACGCAGATACGCCGCCATACCGCCGGTGTTTCCCTGATCCCGCCGATGGGAATACAGCCGCGGCGTCTGAGCCGTACAAACGCCAAACAGCGAAATGTGTTCCGGCAGTGCGCCCGCTTCGAGGCATTGCGAAACGGCGACCATCCAGAGATCGACGTGCGGCCGGTGACCGGGAATCTCCAGCACGCAGGGCAGGCCGGGGAATGCGTCCGCAAACGCCTGCGCAACGTTTTGCCCAACCTCAAAGCAGTCCGGGCAGATCGAAGGCCCGATGCCAACGATCAGATCGGCCGGGTTTGAGCCGTAGTGTTTTGTCAGCTCGGCGATAACGCCCGCGCCAATGCGCCCCAGCGCGCCGCGCCAACCCGCGTGCGCAAGACCGATGCAGCGCTTGACGGGGTCGGCCACGTAAAACGCCATGCAGTCCGCGTGCCCGGTGATCAGCGTAATCGAAGGATCGTTCGTCACGAGCCCGTCGCAGCTTGGCAGCGGGTCCAGTAGATACCCCTTGCCCGCGTCCGCCGCGTCCACACGAAGCACGGTGGTCTCGTGCGCATAGTTGTCCATCACCATGCGGTCAAATGGAATCTCCGCCGCGCGGCAGAACCTGCGGTAGTTTTCCATCACGTTCTCGCGCTGCTCCGGGCGCGTAAAGCTCAGGTTCAGCGAGGCAAATCCGCCTTCGCTGACGCCGCCGCTGCGCGCGGAAAAGCCGTGGTCAAATCCCTTGAGCCGCTCCAACGCAGGCAGGGTATAAATCCCCACCCCGTTGACGTATCGAAATTTGGAACCATGGGCTATGGCGGACATGATTTCGTTCATGTTTCGGTGATTCGTTTTTTGCATGATACCGTTTTTCTGGAATGCTAAATTCGTTAATCCTGCTTTACGTCCGGCAGGCGCTGAAGTTCCTTATATAAAATGTTAGTCCTGCTTCTCGTCCAGCAGACGCTGAAGTTCCTTCATAAACGTCTGCGTGTCCTTGAACTCGCGGTAGACGGAGGCAAAGCGGACGTACGCAACCTCGTCGACGTCCTTGAGCTTTCGCATGACGATTTCGCCGACGTCGCGCGTGGTGACCTCCGAGGCGAGCGTGTTAAACACCTCTCTGGTCACATCCTCCACCAGCTTATCCTGAACATCCGCCGCGACCGGGCGCTTTTCACAGGCCTTGCGAATCCCGTTTCGAATCTTTTCGGAGTCAAAAGGTTCCCGCCTGCCGTCGCGTTTGACCACCATGATCGGGATTTCTTCAATCTTTTCATACGTGGTAAAACGCTTGCCGCAGTTCATGCACTCGCGCCTGCGCCGAATGGCGCTTCCGTCCTCGGTTGGTCGCGAGTCGATTACCTTGCTCTCGATGCTGGCGCAATATCTGCATTTCATAATGGCAAGCTCCTTATTTTGTGGACTATACATTATTATACTACCAGATCTATTGCGTTTTTTCCAGTGGGATTTCAGCAGGGCGTCATTTCTTCGAGTTTAACTATTCGCAAGCCTGCGAAACGGCGCCAAGACGTGCGCGCACGAAAAAACGAACCGTTGCCGGTTCGTTTTTTAGCATACTTGCGCCGAGCGATTAATACTTGCGCTTTCTGGCCGCTTCGGCCTTCTTCTTGCGCTTCACGCTGGGCTTTTCATAGTGCTCGCGACGACGGACCTCTGCCAGGACGCCGCTGCGCGCGCATTTGCGTTTGAATCGTTTCAGAGCGCTCTCCAGGGACTCGTTTTCACCTACGCGAATTTCCATGCTTCTCCCCTCCCCTCCTAGACGACTCTTCCTTTAAGAAGACGCTAAAAGACATTATACGTGAGGCATATCTTGAAGTCAACAGGTTTTTCTATGTAAAAATACCTGAAAAATATAAGTTTTAGGTCGGCAGAAATTCATTGTGTCATAAAATCTGGTGTGGTATACTAACGTCAGATTCTGCGTTTTATGCAAACGCAAATGAATGAGGAGGAAGATTCATGAAAAAAGTCATCGCGATTGTCTTGATGCTGACCTTGATTCTGTCTTTTGCTGCTTGTGCACCGAAAACCTACGAAGTTGCGCTGGTTACGGACGTTGGCAACATTGACGACCAGTCCTTCAATCAGGGCGCCTGGGAAGGCGTGAAGCAGTTTGCAGAAGCGAACAACAAGACCTACAGCTACTATCGTCCGACGGAAGACTCCGACGCAGCCCGCGTTGAAGCAATGAAAACCGCTGTGGAAAAGGGCGCGAAAGTCATCGTTTGCCCCGGCTACATGTTTGGGCCGTCGATCACCGAAGCCCAGGCTCTGTATCCCGAAGTCATGTTCCTCGGCATCGACCTGACCACGTTTGACATGACCCCGACCGCCAACACCACGATCTGCTCCTATCAGGAAGAGATCGCCGGCTACTGCGCGGGCTATGCGGTTGTCATGGATGGCCACACGAAGCTCGGCTTCTGCGGCGGCATGGCGGTTCCGGCCGTTATCCGTTTCGGTTATGGCTTCGTTCAGGGCGCCAATGCGGCGGCTGTCGAACTTGGCAAAACGGCGGATGTCTCGATCAAGTACTGGTATGCCCAGTCCTTCGCTCCGAGCGATGAAATCAAAGTCAAGATGGACGGCTGGTATTCCGATGGCACCGAAGTCGTCTTTGCTTGCGGCGGCGGTCTGTTCAACTCCGTTGTTGCGGCGGCAGGCGAAGCTTCCCCCAAGGGCTGGGTCGTTGGCGTTGACTCCGACCAGGGCCACCTCTCCGATCGCTTCCTGACCTCTGCGTACAAGGAACTGCCGAACACCACGGCCGGTTACCTGCAGAAGCTCTATGACAACGGCGGCAAATGGCCCGCGGATCTCGCCGGTCAGCAGGTTGTCCTCGGCGCCTCCACCAAGTCGGTTGGTATCCCGACGGCGGATGCTTCCTGGAGATTCAGCACCTTCACCGTTGCGGAGTATGACGCACTGTATGCCAAGATTCTGGACGGCTCGCTCGTCATCGACGGCAGCTTTGATTCCACCGTTACCCCGACAGTCGATATCGCGGTCGACTACATGAGCTAAAACTAAAACCTCCAAAAAGGGGCCGGGTTCACGCCTGGCCCCTTTTCTCGATTAATGCCTCTTATCGGCAATTGTACCCGCTTACTTTTCTCAACATCACCAGTTTGCTATAATAGGCGCATCAAGCGCCTGACATAGATCGGAAGTAACGTCTCTCTTTTTGCCCAATTTGTTAGAATGATTGATTATTTGTTATAGTTTCATCGACTCCTGTTTGTTAGAATGGTTTTCAATTTGTTATAATAGAAAGAAATCCTCGCTTCAACTCTTGATTCATCGTCTAAGTCTAATGGGAAGGGATATGATCGAATGGGAGATTATGTCATTGAAATGCTGAACATCACGAAGGAGTTCCCCGGCATTCGCGCGAACGACAATATTACGCTTTGCCTCAAACGCGGGGAAATCCATGCTCTGCTCGGAGAAAACGGCGCAGGAAAGTCGACGCTGATGAGCGTCCTGTTCGGCCTGTATCAACCGGAGGCCGGTGTAATCAAGAAGGACGGCGAAGTCGTCCACATTAAGGATCCCAATGACGCAAACGCCCTGAACATCGGGATGGTTCATCAGCACTTCAAGCTGGTGGAAGTGTTCACCGTTCTGGAGAACATCATCCTTGGCGTGGAGCCCAGTCAAATGGGATTTCTAAAGAAGAAGGAAGCGCGCAAAAAGGTCGTTGAGCTCAGCGAGCGCTACGGCCTGAAGATCGACCCGGACGCCTTGATTGAGGATATCTCGGTCGGCATGCAGCAGCGCGTCGAAATATTGAAGATGCTCTATCGCGACAACGATATTCTGATCTTCGACGAACCCACCGCGGTACTCACGCCGCAGGAGATCGACGAACTCATGAGCATCATGCGCTCGTTCGCTAAAGAGGGCAAGTCAATTCTGTTTATCACGCACAAACTCAACGAAATCATGGCCGTTGCCGACCGCTGCACCGTGCTCCGCAAGGGCAAGTGCATCGGCACTGTGGACGTCAAGGACACGGACAAGGTCAAGCTCAGCCGCATGATGGTCGGCCGCGACGTAGATTTCATCGTCACCAAAGGCGACGCAACTCCCGGCAAGACCGTGCTGGAGATTGAGCATTTGACCGTTCCCAGCAAGGCGCATAAGAACAACGCGGTCAAGGATGTTTCCTTCAACGTGCGCGCGGGCGAAATCGTCTGCCTCGCGGGCATCGAAGGCAACGGCCAGACCGAATTCGTCTACGCGCTCACCGGATTGGAAAAACCCTCCGCCGGATACGTGTCGCTCAAGGGCGAGCCGATCCTTCGAATGGGCGGCAAGAGAGGCGTTCAAGCCGCAAACGAATTGCGCAAGGCAAAGCCGGTGTATCTGTCGATTCGAAAGCGCAGCATCCTGGGAATGAGCCATATTCCGGAGGATCGCCAGAAATTTGGCCTCGTTCTGGATTATTCGCTCGAAGAAAACCTCGTGCTCGAGCGCTATTGGCAGCCGGAGTTTCAGAATCGGGGCTTCATTCGCAACGATCAAATCCGCGCATACGCCGAACGCCTGATCAAGCAATACGATATCCGCAGCGGTCAGGGCCCCGTTACCCCGGCGCGCAGCATGTCCGGCGGCAATCAGCAGAAAGCAATTGTCGCTCGCGAGATCGATAAAGATCCGGATCTGCTCGTCGCGGTGCAGCCGACGCGCGGCCTCGACGTCGGCGCAATCGAATACATTCACCATCAGCTGATCGCCGCGCGCGATCACGGCAAAGCGGTGCTGCTCGTCTCCCTTGAACTGGACGAGGTTATGAACGTTTCCGACCGGATTCTTGTGATGTACGAGGGAGAAATCGTCGGCGAGTTCGATCCGAAATTCATCACGGTTCAGGAGCTTGGCCTGTACATGGCAGGCGCCAAACGGCAGTCGAGTGAAAGAGAGGTACACAGCGCATGAGTCTGAAAAAACTTCTCCAAAAGTGGAGCGCACAGAACGAAGGCTTCCAGCGTCTGCTCGCCAGCGTTGTCTCGATTGGATTTGGGCTGGTCTTCGGCTTCATCCTGCTCCTCTGCTTCAACGCTCCTTATGCCGGTTCCGGCTTCCTCTCGCTCATCTCCGCCGGCTTCAGCTCGAGCGACAAGTTCGCAAAGGTGCTCTATCAGGCGGCTCCTCTCATCATGACCGGTCTTTCCGTCGGTTTCGCGTTTCGAACCGGTCTATTCAACATTGGCGCAACCGGTCAATACACCGTTGGCGCCGCGTTTGCGCTGATTGGAGCAATCGAGCTGCAGCTTCCGTGGTACGTCTGTCTGCTGCTCGCTATGGTCGGCGGCGCAATCTGGGGCGTCTTTCCGGGTCTATTCAAGGCACTGTTTAACGTACACGAGGTCATTACCTCGATTATGTTCAACTGGATCGGCCTGTTCTCCGTCAATCTTTTAATCGTGAATCTCAGTCAAATGCTTGCAAAGGACTGGGGGCTTGCGCAGATGGATCGCACGGCGCCATTGGACGTGGCCAATCCGAGTGCGCTGCTGCCAAAGCTCGGTCTGGATCAATTCTTTGGTTCGAGCTATATGAACATCGGCATCTTTATTGCGATTTTCTTTGCAATTGTGATGTATATCGTATTGAACAAAACCACGTTCGGATACGAGCAGAAAGCATGCGGATTCAACCGCAACGCGAGCGAGTACGCGGGCATCAATTCCAAGCGCAGCATCGTATTGTCCATGGTGATTGCGGGCGCTCTCTCCGGTCTCGGCGGCGGGCTCTACTATCTCGCCGGAACGGGCCAGTATTCGCTGCTAAAGGCGCTCGTTACGATGGGCTTCAACGGCATTCCCGTTGCGTTGCTCGCCTCGTCCAACCCGGTTGGCACCATCTTCTCCGCGCTGTTTGTCTCCTTCATTCAGGTCGGCGGCGACGCCATGCAGCCGGAGTTTGTGCGCGAGATCATCGATATCATCGTGTCGGTCATCATCTACCTCTCCGCGTTCTCCCTGCTGATGCGTTCCGTCATTGCCAAATGGCTCGCGCCCAAGAAGGGAGAAAACGAGCAGGAACCTTCGTCAACTCCGGAGATTGCTCCTGAGAATCCCGCAGAAAGCGAGGCAACAAAATTATGAAAATCCTATCCGATATTCTCAGCGCAACGCTGCTGTTTGCTGTTCCTCTGCTGCTCGTCGCACTCGGCGGCATGTTCTCCGAGCGCAGCGGTATTGTCAACATCGCGCTGGAAGGTATCATGGTCATTGGCGCGCTCTTTGCCTGTTTGACGTTGCGCGCTCTTGATTTGAACACCTCGATTGGTCAGAACGCGCCGCAGCTTGGCATGTTTATCGCCATACTGGTTGCCGCTTTTTCCGGCGCACTCTTCTCGCTTCTGCTTGCGTTCGCCTCGGTCAGTCTAAAGGCGGATCAAACGATTGGCGGCACCGCGCTGAACATGATGGCGCCCGCGCTGGCAATCGCCGTCACTTGGGCCGTTCAGGGGCAGGGCCAAACGAACATCATCATTCCGACCTGGGCGCGTATTACGCAGGCTACGCTCGGCATTACCCCAAAGGACGTCTTCTGGCAGAACCTGCTTTTCAAGAGCTTTTACCAAACCACCATCTGGGCGGTTGTGCTCTTCATCATCGCGGCGGTGGTGCTGTATAAAACGCGGTTTGGCCTTCGCCTTCGCGCTTGCGGCGAGCATCCGCAGGCGGCGGACTCCGTCGGCATCAACGTCTACCGCATGCGCTATTCCGGCGTCTTCATCTCCGGTGTGCTCGGCGGCATCGGCGGCCTGGCGTATACGGTTGCGGCGGGATCGACCTTCCAGTCGTCCGTCGCCGGATATGGCTTCCTTGCTTTGGCGGTTATGATCTTTGGTAACTGGAAACCCTGGAATATTCTGGGCGCTTCCCTCTTCTTTGCGCTGTTCAAGATCATTGGCAGCTACTCGAGCAGTATTCCGTTCTTGCCGAAATTCGACAATCTGAACCAGAGTGAATATCTCTATCTGATGGTTCCGTATGTCGTCACGATGATTCTGCTGATCCTGACGAGCAAAAAGTCCCGCGCACCGAAGTCCGAGGGCATCCCTTACGACAAGGGCCGCCGTTAATCGTTCCCCTTTCCCTTAATTGATCGTGCCTGACCGGCGCCGCGTCGAAGCGCATTCGCCGCGGCGCCGCATTCGTATTCCCTGTTCCCTACAAAACGGATTCTAAACGGAGGCAATATGGCAAAGCTCTACTTCCGCTATGGCGCAATGGGTTCCAGCAAAACCGCAAACGCCATCATGGTTTGGTACAACTATCAGGAGCGCTGCAAGAAGGCGCTGCTCGTCAAGCCCGGCGTGGACACGCGCGACGGCGTGTACACCATTCGCTCGCGCAGCGGCCTCGTCGCGGACTGCATTCTCTTTGATCAGATCGACTGGGACGCGGTGCGCGCGCATGCCTACGACTGCATCATCATTGACGAGGCGCAGTTCCTATCCACCGACCAGGTGGATATGCTACTGCCCATTGTGGACGAGTTCGACGTGCCCGTCATCTGCTACGGCCTGAAGACGGACTTTCGCGGCGAGTTCTTTCCCGGCAGCGCGCGGTTGCTTGCCCGCGCGGATACGATTGAAGAGGTCAAAACGATCTGCTGGTGCGGCAAGAAGGCGACGAACAACGCGCGCCTCGACGGCAAGGGCGGCATCACGAAGGTCGGCGAACAGGTCGTGCTCGGCGCGAGCGACAAGTACATCGGTCTCTGCCGCAAGCACTGGCTGCTTGGCGACCCCGGTCCGGGCCTACGCGCGGAGGATCTCGCAAAAGGCGCGGTGCCCGGCGTCTGCGGCTTGCCGGAAGACGATGAAGAAGACGAAGAAATTTAGAGAGAGTTCGATTACAATATGAGATTTTACGTGGCAAGCGGCGTGCCAAACGCCGAGCGGGTGAATCAGGCGGCGCAGGTACTCGCGGCAAACGGACACCAGCGCACTTATGACTGGACGAAGCATGGCGACGTTTCCGCCGAATCGCCGGAGCGAAAGCGCGAAGTGGCAAAGACGGAAGCACAGGCGGTGATCGACGCGGAACTCGTCGCGCTGCTGCTGCCGGGGCGTTTCGGTACGCACGCGGAGCTCGGCATTGCGATTGCCTCCTCGGCGAACAAGCGGATTCTGCTCTGGTCGGAATCGAGCGCGCCGTTCGACGGCGAACAGGGGTTCTGTGTGTTCTATCATCATCCGGCGGTGGAGCGGGTTGTCTGTCCGTTTCACGAGTTTCTGGAACAGCTGAGCGCCATTTGAGTCAGATCGATGCAAAAAACGGCCGGAATCATCCGGCCGTTTTTTCTACCCGCATCTGTTGTTACGGAGCGGTTTCCACCGCAACGATGCGCCCCTGTCCGTGCGGATCCCCATAATTTGCGCCAACGACGCCGTTCAATCCATCCACGATGTAGTTGATCAGCACCTGATTGTCAATCATGATGGAATCCAGCAGGTACTTGTTGTCCTGGAACATGGTATACCCGTCTCCGGCGTTCTTGAGCAGGTAGTTATGGCTCGCCAGCGTGTAAACTTTGGTCAGATCCAGCGGTTCGCCGCCGACCATTACGTTCTTTACGCGGTACTCGCCATCTACGCTCACAAACATATTGTTTTCATCCAGCGTAACCGAAGACGGCACATAGGTGTGAATTTCATACGTCAGTCCGGCAACCTGCAGGAAGCCGCCGTTCTCCTCCGGCGTTGCGCGGGCACCCATTTCCAACGCATCCAGAATCTCCTGGCCGGTCGCCTCAACCATGCATAGTTCGTTCCCAAACGGATGCACCTTGATGATGCCGCCGTAGGTGATGTCGCCCTTGGCAATGTCGGTTCTCACGCCGCCGCCGTTGACAAACGCAATGTCCGCACCGGAAATATAGCGGTAAGCATCCGCGCAGAGGTCGCCAAGGTTGGTCTCGCTGTTGCGAACGATTCGAACCGCCGGATCGGTGCCCGGTTCAAATATGGTCAGATCGACATCCGATCTGGCAACCACATTGTTGAGCAGTTCCTCAAACTGCGCCTGTATCAATGCAATGTACGCTTCGACATCCGCGTCCTTTTCCGTATAATCCGTAACAAGTCCCGTAGACATGCTCCCGTCCTTCGTGATGTAGAGCATGCCGACGGCGTTGAGCTTGGTGCCGGTTTGCGTGAGTAAGACGCGCTCGCCGTCGAGGTTCTTCACGCGCTCGCACTCAACGGTGCTATGCGAGTGTCCGTCGATCACGACGTCGATTCCTTTCGTGTTCTCAATCAATTCGCTGGACGTATAGGGCGACGTGACTGCGTCAATGCCAAGATGCGCCAGCGCGATTACATAGGTCGCCCCCTCTGCAATGGCGGCATCGACAACATTCTGGACAATTCGATAGAAGCCGTCCGCGCCGTCCTTCTGACCGAACCCGTAGATATAATTTCCGTCGGCATCCTGAAAGAAGACCGGTGTTGACGTTGAGATGGTCAGCGGCGTACTCACGCCGACAAACGCGACCTTCACACCGTTGAAGGTTAGCATGGTGTACGGTTCTAGCACGGGCTCGCCGGTGGCAAGATCGCTAAAGTTCGACGAAACATACGGGAACTTCGCCATATCGCGCAGTTCGAGGAAGCGATCCATTCCATAATCAAATTCATGGTTGCCCGGCGTTGCCACATCATAGCCGACTTCGTTCATAATGTCGATGATGTAGCTTCCTTTCGAAAGCGTGCCGATGGCGTCGCCCTGTACCGCGTCGCCTGCATCGACAAGGGCAACGTAGCAACCGTCATCCAGCAGTTGTTGTTTGAGTGCCGCAACGCCGGCATAGCCGATTCCGCTATCCACCGCGCAATGCACATCGTTGGTATACAGAATCGCAAGGTCCTGATCCAACGCAGGTTCAGAAGTTGGTTCCGGCGTTGCCGTTACTTCTGCGACGGCCGGTTCCGCAGTTTTCGGTTTGCAGGCAAACGAGAATACAAGTAGAAGCACCAGAAGAAATACGGTTAGTTTGCGTAGCATCTGCAAAACTCCTCCTTCACTTGATGCTCTCACTATATCACATTTCTCGTGCAGAAACCGTACAATTAAGCATTATGTCTACTATTTCGGGTCTTTTTTACCGGTCAGCAGTATATACACCTATCGCACTTCGATTTCACGCAAGTAAATACAAGCCTTGCTTTCTTTTGAACAGAACATAGTCCGCCAGATTCCGGTTGAGTTGCTTCCGCATCGTCCTGTATAATACGGATATATGCTCGCGAAGAGCGAAGCGATTGATCGTGAAAGGCTCCAGCCATGCATCGAACTCTAAACAGCCAAAGCATCCTCCACCTGACCGACTACGGCGCGCCGTATGAGGGCAACTTTGTCGCGTCTTTGCGCGCGTTGGAGCAACGGCTCAATGCGGACGGTATTCGCATGCTCTATGTCTTTCCCAAGCGCGCGGGCGATATGCCCTGGGCGCAGAACATGCGCCGAGAAAAGCCCAATGTGTTTTTGATTGAGCGCAACGGGTTCTTCGCCTACGCGCGGCAGATTCGCAAGCTGTTGCGCGAAAACGACGTTGCCATTCTGCACGCGCACTTCATTCATTATAAAGAGAAGCTCGCCGCACTCTTTGCGGCAAAGACCTGCGGACACCGCGTGGACACCGTGCTGCACCTGCATAACCACCTCGCGATTCCGAAGTCTCCCCTGCGCGCGCTGCCGCAACGGTTTTATCTTTCGTTCGTTTCGCGCTTCGTCTGCTGCAGCCGCTCGGTTGCGCAGCGGTTAATTGCGGATGGAATCGCGCCTTCCCGCGTTGCCATTGCGGAAAACGCAATCGCGTTCGAGCGTCTGGATACGTTCGACCCCGTTGATCGCGCCTCGCTCGGCATCCCTTCGGGCGAGCAGGTTGCGCTGATGTTCGGGTTCAACTATCTGCGCAAGGGCGTCGACCTCGCGGTGGAGGCCGTTCGTTCCCTGCGGGAAGCAGGCGAACCGGTTACGCTCGCCGTCGTGCTCTCCTCCCGAAAAGAAGAAGTCGAGGCGGCGATCCTGCAGCAATTGCAAGCGCAGGAACTGCCCGCATGGATCAAATTGCTCCCTGCGCGAAGCGACGTTGCGTCCTACTATCATCTGGCGGACGTGTTTCTTTCGCCCAGCCGCGAGGAGGGCTTTTGCTACGCGCTCGTCGAGGCGGCCTATTGCGAAACACCGGTGCTCGCCAGCGCGATCGACGCGCAAAAGGACCTCGCTCTCCCGCCGGAAGCCTTCGTTCCGCCGGAAGACGCGGCTGCACTTTCGAGCGCAATCCAGCGCGTTCTTCATGCGCCCGACGCGCTGGAACGCACGCAAGCGTTGGAGGTGGCAAAACGCTGTGTCGTGGATTCTTACGCGCTAAACATCTGGTCTGAGAGCGTTATTCGTGTGTATTCCGAAATACATGCCTGATTCTCGAAAATAAGCGTCCGATTCCCCGGATTCAGGGTTGACACATGCGGGCGCGTTTGTTAAACTAATCGATGTGCCATTGGGTCGAGAACTGCCACAGCCCCGGGAGTGAGCGCTCAATCACACGAAGGACAATCCCAAATTCGAATTCATGTAATGGAGGAATCGCCATGAAATCCTATATGGCAAAGGGCGAAACCGTTGAGCGCAGCTGGTACGTTGTGGATGCGAAGGATATGGTTCTCGGCCGTCTTTCTTCGCAAGTGGCAGCCATTCTCAGGGGTAAGCATAAGCCCATATACACCCCGCATGTCGACACCGGCGACCACGTGATCATCATCAACGCCGCCAAGGTGCGCCTGACGGGCAAAAAGCTCGATCAGAAAAAGTACATTCACCACACCGGTTATCCGGGCGGCATCCGCGAGGTCAGCTATCGCACGCTGCTCGCGACCAAACCGGAATTCGCGGTTTACGAAGCCATTCGCCGCATGATGCCCAAGGGCCCGCTGGGCGATCAAATGCTCAAGAAGGTTCGCATCTATGCCGGACCCGAGCATAAGAACGCCGCACAGCAGCCCCAGCCCCTCACGCTGAAATAACGAAAGGAGAAACAGAACATGGCAAGTACGCAATATCTTGGCACCGGCAGACGGAAAAAGTCCATTGCCCGCGTTCGGTTGCTCCCGGGCAGCGGCAACATCACGATTAACAAGCGCGAGCTGGACAACTACTTTGGCCTCGAAACGCTGAAGATGATCGTCCGCGCTCCGCTGACCCTGACCGACACGCTCTCGAAGTTCGACGTGTTCGTCAACGTCTATGGCGGCGGCACCACCGGCCAGGCCGGCGCGATCCGTCATGGCATCGCCCGCGCACTGCTCGTTGCGGAGCCCGCGCTGCGTCCCGCCCTCAAGAAGGCCGGATACCTCACGCGCGATCCGCGCATGAAGGAGCGCAAAAAGTACGGTCTGCATGCAGCCCGCAGAGCGCCCCAGTTCAGCAAGAGATAATCTCTCTTCTGCACAAGTTCCACGGCAAATCACTATCCCGTCGCAAGACGGGATACTTTTTTTACACTTTCGTACAGTTGCCGGAAGGCGGCTAAGCGGTGTATAATGCGCCCATGCATCTATCGAGAGAACAATTGAAAAAGGCTGGCAAGAAAACGCTCGCCGTCTGCGCGGGCGTCGTTGCCGCGTGCTCGATGGCGCTGGGTTCGCTCGCGAGCACGCCGGACGAGCTGTTCTCCGGTGTTCCGTCGACGGCGGTTATCGCCGCGCAGTCGTCAAACGAGACGGATTCGTCCGGTTCCGCGCAACGAACGGAGTCGAAAAAAGAGAGTCGCTTACGCAGTTGGCTCAAGAGCGTGTTCTTCTCGCAGCCGTCCGTTGTTCGCGGCATTGTCCTTTTGCCCTTCTGGGCGGTTGGAAAGGTGCTGTTGTCATTGCTGTCCCTCTTGTTCACCGCGCTCAGCCCATTTTTACAAGTGATATTCGGAGTATTACTCAACGCGGCGTTGCTCTTCGGGTTGTTCGCGATTCTGCTCAAGCTCCTTTTTCCAAATCTGCGCTGGCGGGATCTGTTCACGAAGCGAAACATCCTGTTGCTCGCGATTGGCTCCGTTTTGCTTTCGGTTTCGGACGCCGTTCTTCGCCAATACTGGGAGGACTACCGCCCGATCAGCATCGCGATCAAGCTAGGCTTTGCGCTCATGATTCTCTCCCTTCTCTGCTGGCGAATTCCGGGTAAGCGTAGGAAAGCCGCCGCTGTCGCGGTATAAAAAAGGAGGCTTGCGCCTCCGTCTGAATGATTGTTTGAAACAGAGGTGTGTTCTCTGTTTTTTGTTTACCGATTGTCCGGCAACATCGCCAGCAGCGCGTCCACCATCTCCGGCGGTGTTGCCCAGGAGGTGCAGAAGCGAATCGCGTCGCTCTCGTCGTCCACCGCGCACCAGTAGGCGTAGCCAAACGACTTGGCCAGCTCGCGCTGAATTGCCTTTGGCACGACCGGGAACACCTGATTCGTCGGCGACTCCGCGAGCAGCCGGTAGCCGCGCGCGCGGAAGCCCTCCGCAATTCTATTTGCCTGCGTCACCGCGTGCCGCCCGATTTCGAAGTAGAGCCCGTCAGTAAATAGCGTTTCGAATTGAATGCCAAGGAGCCGCCCCTTGCCGAGCATGCCGCCGCGCTGCTTAATGTAATAACGAAAGTCCTTCTGCAGCGCTTTGTCGTTGAGCACGAGTGCCTCGCCAAACAACGCGCCGAGCTTCGTTCCGCCGATGGAGAACGCGCTCGTGTAGCGCGCAAGGTCTGGCAGCGTAATGTCCGAACCCTCCGCCGCAAACGAGGTGCCGAGCCGCGCTCCGTCGATATAGAGCGGCATATCGTATTTTTGGCAGACGTTCCAGATGGCGATCAGCTCATTCTTGAAGTAGATCGTGCCCAGTTCGGTCGGCTGAGATAGATAAACCATGCCCGGTTGGACGATGTGCTCGGCGTTCACGTCCGCATAGTGCGCGGCGACGCAGCGCTCCACCTGCTCGGCGGTGATTTTTCCGTCCGTGCTCGGCAGCGCGAGCACCTTATGCCCCGTCGCTTCAATGGAGCCCGTTTCGTGCTCGTTGATGTGCCCGGTGACAGCGGAGATCACGCCCTGATAGGGCTTGATGCAGGCGGAGATGACCGTCAGGTTCGTCTGCGTTCCGCCGACGAGAAAATGCACGGCGCTGTCCGCCCCGCCCAGCTCGGCGCGGATGAGTTCGCGCGCGCGTTCGCAGCGGGAGTCGAGCCCGTAGGAGTTGTCCTGTTCGCGGTTGGCTTTCACAATCGCTTCCAGAATGCGTTCGTGCGCGCATTCGTTGTAGTCGTTCATAAAGTTGTAGAGCATGGCATCCTCCGGCAAAGTTATCCGCGGTTCATTCGACCGCTCATTGGCGAGTATAGCACAAATTTCATGTTTTGGTGATTGAATCAGCACAATAATTTCTTGCCTGTTGTCATCTTAACAATCTGAGAGTTTCCGCCTTGTTCACGTGAATCTTACACGCGCGCCACTCAAACTCACGATATAGATTTGCAAACAACGTTTGCTTTCACTATAATCGAGCCATGAAGATTTATTCTCACAAATCTGTTTTTCGAACGCTTCGGGCATCGCTGGCAATGCTGCTCGTTGTATTCGCCCTCTTTGGTTGCACCGCGGACGATTCCATTGTGGAGGACTCCCCATCGGAACAGTCGGCGCCCGCCGCAACCGCGCCAGTCAACGTTCTGAATACAGCCCGGCTATTACCCGGCTCTCTAGAGGAAGTTCTGCCGAGTAAAGGCGGCTTCGCGCTTCTCTATGCCAACGTCGGCAAGGCCGATGCGACGATTCTGCGCATTGGCGACAAAACCGTGCTGATCGACACCGGCTCCGCCGAATCCGCGCCGCAGTTGGTCGCCGGACTCAACGCGCTGGGGGTCACCGCCATCGATGCGGTGTTCATCACCCATAGCCACGGCGACCATCTGGGCGGCTTGGACGCGCTCGCCGCGAACTATAACGTCTCGATCGTCTACTCCCCCTTCTACTCCGAGCCGGATAAGAACGGCGTGAGCAGAATCGTCAAGCGCGCAGAGAAGCTTGGATTACCGCATCAGGAGCTACAGGCGGGCAAGAGCATTCCCGTTGCCGACGGCGTCTCGTTCGACGTGCTTGGCCCGCTCTCGCTCAACAAGGAGGACGACAACGACAATTCGCTTGTCCTGCGGTTCTCCTATTACAACCAGACGTTCCTGTTTGCGGGCGACATGCAGTTTGCCGAGGAGCAGGAATTGATCGACTCCGGTGTGGCGCTGAAGGCGGACGTGCTCAAGGTTGCCAACCATGGCAATCCCGACGCAACGGGAGAATCGTTTACCTCTCTCGTCTCCCCCTCGTATGCCGTGATCTCGACCGACACGCAGGCGGACACGGACAGCGCAAACGCCCGCGTAACCACCGCGCTTGCCAGCTCTATGGTCTTCCTGACGCAGGATTTCCCAATTGGCCTGCTGGTGACGTTCGACCGCCCGGATACCATGCTGTTGTCCAATCCCGCGCGAAAGGACAGCGCGCTCGACGTCTCGATCCAGAGCATCGATGACGAAGCGCAAACGGTCACGCTGGAGAACAATGGCTCCTCCGACGCGGATCTCTCCGGCTGCATCCTATTCTCCGTCCGTTCGGATGCGCTGCTTCGCTTTCCGGAAGGAACGCTCCTGCCCGCGGGACAAACGCTTGTCATCGGCGCAGGCGGCGAGGTTGCGTTTCCAAACGAGGACAAGCCGCTGAGCAAAAAGAAAACGAATACCGTAACGCTATACGATTCGCTCGGCACCCGGCTAGCCCAGTATGAACAGTAAATAACGCGTACGCGAGAAACGGCAGGTCGTACCTGCCTTTTTGTGTTGCTCGGTATGCGATTCGGGTTATTCTTTCGATTCCATCCCGTCGAGTGTTGGTTCGCTCTTACGCCTGCCCACGTAGAACCCCGCGTGGAGCGCCTTTGTCGGGCAGCTTTTCACGCAGTCCCCGCAGCGGATGCACTCCATGTCGTTTGGCGTTTTGGACGCATCGACACCCATGTTGCAAACGCGCTTGCAGATTCCACAGTGCGTACAGGCGCTCTCGTCGAGCTGCAGCCGATAGAACGAGGCCTTGTTAAAGAGCGCATAGGCCGCGCCGAGCGGGCAAAGGTACTTGCAGAACGGGCGGTAGAGAAACACCGATAATGCGAGAATCAGCACCAGAATAGCCGTCTTCCAGCTAAACATAAACCCGATCACCGCGCGAAGCGTTGGGTTCGCGAGCACGAGCGGAATCCCCGCAAACAGCGTGCCGGAGGGGCAAACCCACTTGCAGAACCACGGCGCTCCTACCCCGGCTGCGTTTCGCACCAGCGACGGGAGCAGAATCACCAGCACCACAAGCACAACGTACTTGAGATACCGCAGCGGGCGGTCGAGCCGAAACGCACCGATCTTCTTCGATTTGATCTTGTAGAGAAGATCCTGCACCAGTCCGAACGGGCAGAGAAATCCGCAGACAAACCGCCCGAACAACGCGCCAAACGCAAGCAAAAAGCCGACCACATAGGTCGGAAACCGTAAGTCACGCGCGGCCAACTCCGCCTGAAGCGAGCCGATCGGGCAGGCGCCGAGCGCGCCCGGGCAGGAATAGCAGTTCAGGCCGGGCACACAGACCGCCTTGGAATCGCCCTGCCAGATGCGTCCCTTCACAAAGCCCACGAGATAGCCGTTGGAAACGACCGTCCATGCGCCCTGAATCACGTGCCGAAAGCTGTTTCGTTGTCTTTTTTTAGCCAATGCCGATACACTCCAGGCAAAGATTTGCCGCGCGGGACAGCACAACCGCTACCTCACCGCGAAAAACGCCGAGCGTGATCAAGACCACGCCCAGCGCCAATAGAATATAGGGAAGCGCGCTGCGTTTCGCGCTCATTTAGGAAACCTGCTCCAGCTTCTCGTCAATCGTGCTCGCCCAGTCGTCGTAGCTCATTGCGCCGACGATGGTGTCGCCAACCTGCTTGCCGGTGGAATCAAAGAACATCGTAGTCGGAATCGCGTAAATGCCCGCCGCCTGATCGCCAAAGAATGCCTCCGGCAGCACGACCGGGTAGGTCATGTTTTCGGATTCCATGTAGGTCTGCGCGCCCTTGATGTCGTCGTCCCCCGTCAGCACGCCAATGATCGTAAATCCCTTGTCCGCGTAAGCGTTGTTGATCTTAACGAGGTCGGGAATCTCACCGACGCACGGCCCGCACCAGGTTGCCCAGTAATTGACCATTACGAGCTTGTGATCGGAAAAGACCGACTGATCCAGCGTTCCGCCATTGAGGGTATCAATGGAGAACGAAAGCGATCCGTCCGATTTCGGAGTTGCCGTTGCGTCCGCCGCCGCGTCGGTTGCGTCGCTTGGGCTGGCCGCCTGCGTTGCCGCGGAAGCGTCGGCCGCGGTCGCATTCCCCGAGGTGGCCGGGGCGACGGTACACGCGCTTAAGAGTAAGGTCGTCGCCATCAAAGCGGCGAGTATCCAGGTAAATTTCTTCATAAAGGGGTCTTCCTTTCCGATTCTGCTTCTGTCTTCTATTCTGTTTCGCGCAATCGCGAAGATACGGTTTGAACGCGAACATGTGGTTTGTTTTGAAAACATCTGCTACAGAATATGGATTTTATGGTACAGGCGAAGCCTTCCGCTTACCGTGATTATATCACAAGTCGCCTTGCATGGTCGATTCGTAACTTCAGCCTACATTTCGCGCCGCGGTGCATTGCGCCCTCTCCTGTATTGCGCTATAATGGGCTCGACGCTTGTTTTTTGAATTGCAATTCATTTTTTGTATTTATTATCCATTTTCTATCGCAAAATCGAATTCCCTTTTGCTTCGCGTTTCGAAAAAAGAATATGTGTTCGGAGGATTTTGTTGCATGCAAACCGATATCAGCAAGAAAAACTGGCTTTTGATCTGGGTGCTTGGCCTCGCTGGGCAGCTCTGCTGGAATGTGGA
>DAIRTE010000027.1:0-24874 GCA_036804025.1 Clostridia bacterium
GTATCCAGCGGGTTCGGCGTTTCTGCGCCCGGCTGTGTTGTTGCCTCCGGTTGCGTTGTTGCCTCTGGCTGTGTTTCTTCAGGCAGCGGACTGACGAACGGCGTTTCTTCCGCTGGCGCGGGAATGCCGTCCAGCGCGAAAGCAGGCTGCGAGCAGTAGCCAAACGCAAACAGCAGCACGGCAATCACAAGCGGCGCAGACCATATCGCGGTTCTGCGCTGATTCGTTCGCTGCGTGTTCCGGCGCCTTGCCGGTTTTCTGCGTTTGGGTTCCAAAGCGTGCCTTACTTCCTTGTTTATTGATCTCGTGGTCGAGCCGCGCAGTCAGGCATTCGCCCGACTTAGGCCATAAAAAATAGTCCGATTGCCTGAAATCGCTGAATATAGGCGACCGGGCTACTCCATGCGCTGCATAATTCGTTTTATACTCACAGTACAATAATACTTCTTCTGTGTGTATTATCACAATGTAACATTTCGCATTATAATATAAGCACCCGCAGACGTGGTATTCAGATTTTTCGTATTACAATGTAATTTTAGAATTTAGTTTACATTAAGTGTGGAATTGCTTAAAAAATGTTGATAAAATAAGAATCATACCTTGTTGTGTTGAGGTTTCCAGATGATTACTCTCCTGCCGGAAACGGATCAGCGGCGACTCGGCATTCTCCATCTCCTCTCCCGCCAGACCGGGTGGCTCACGGTGGAAGAGATTGCGTCGCAGATTGGCGCGAGCGAACGCACCGTACAGTCCGACCTGAACTATATGAAGAACGAATGGGGCACCGTGCTGCCCATTGAAGTCTCGCTGAAAAACGGCGTGCGTCTATCCAGCCATAGCTCCGCCGCCATGCAGGCCGTCACCGTTGCCATGTTCCAGCGTTCCGTCGCGGTTCAGTTTCTGCAGGAGATCATTCTGTACCCCGATCAGGGATTGGAGTTCTATCGCAGCCGCCTGTTCGTAAGCCGCTCGACGCTGATTCGCATTTTGCCAACCATCAACAGCAACCTTGCCGAAACCGGAGGCTGCATTCGACAGATCGGCACCCGTTTTCGTCTGGTCGCTAAAAACGAGCAGTCCCTTCGAAAACTGCTCGCCGAGTTTTATCTGGAGTTGAATCCGGAGATCATGATGCGGCGCAGGCAAGAGGGTGATTTCTTTCTACCCGGCGCTTCGCAGCAAATCGACCGAATTCGTCTGTTTGACTTTGTGCAGCGCTACATTCGGCAAAATATCCCCAGTGAACGCGCGGATCTGTTCTGTCTGGACGACGCCGTACTCGCGATGGTCACGTCGTTTGTATTGATCTCGCTCGTCCGGGAAAATCAGGGGTTTCATGCAAAGGACGCCGATACTCTGCGCGGCGAGCTGGGCGATCCGGATTTTCACTATCTGCAGCAGGTGTTTCCCGCGCTGGAGCGACAGCACCTGACGCCCGTGTTATGTCTGCTGGAGCAGATTCTGCTGGAGCCGGACTCCGCCGAAGAAGCGGACCTGATATCTCGCGAAGTGACCCGGTTCTATCGGTCGCTCTTTGAACGCCTGCATCTGACCTGTGACCCCGAAACGCAGCAGCAACTGGATCGCGTGCTCGTGATGATATACTCTTACCGAAAACTGTTTCCGATTGCCCTCTCCCATTTTCCGAGGCGGATGCAGTTTCTGGCTTCCGCACTGGAGCAGGATCATCCCGCGCTGCATCAGGTGTTTCGGGCCGAGCTGCAAGCGTTCTCCGAGCGGACGCAGGTCGATATGCTACCAATGCTGTCCAACCTCATCGTAAAGGTGTGCTACCGATTCCCAAGCATCGCGCGGGCAACCGTTTTGAAGCGAGTGCTCGTCGTCAGCGATTCCGGCCGGATTCATGCGGAGTTTCTCGCCAGCTTTCTGAAATCTCTGTTCAACGGTTCGGACTTTTCCACGATTGAGGTAACGGCCTGTGATCTGGAAGAGTATTGTGCGCCGTCGTTTCAGTCGTCGGCTCCGCAATATGATATTCTGCTTACCACGCTGCTCCCGCTGCCCAACCTGCATCTGTTTGAAACGGTTATCCAAATAGAAGACCTTCCGTCGCGAGAGAATCTAAACGTCCTCTCCATCGCCATTTATGGAGGCCCAGCGGCGAGCGCAGCAAAACAGCCGGTCGACTGACCGAGCGGCTGCTTTGAGCGATTCTATTTCGTTTTCCTCCTCCGCATTCCATTTCGGAGTGCGGTCTTTTTTACTTCGCGATCGTTCCCGAGCACGTGGACGCGCTGAGTCGGTAGTTTACCGAATCTCCAGCGCGGCGCGCTCCGCATCCAGCAGTTTGGAGAACCGCGCTCGATACGCATCGAACCCCGCCATCTCCGCCGCATCCGGCACGACGGTTGCGCGCCTGGAATCGGCGAACACACGCTGCGTAAGATAGTCCGCGAGCGTTTCGCCGCCGCTCTTTTGCGCCATGTATGCCGCCAGCAACGCCATGCCCCATGGGCCGCCGTCGCCCGCGGTTTCCATGACGGTTACGGGTGTGCGTAGCGCCGCCGCCATGATGCGCTGGCCTGCGCCCTCCACGCGGAAGAATCCACCGTGTCCATTGAGGTTGTCAATCTTCACCGACTCGCCGTCCGTGAGGATATCCATGCCGATGCGCAGCGACGCAAACACGCCAAAGAGCTGCGTCCGCATGAAGTTCGCGGCGTTCAACCGCGCGTCCGGTAGGCGGGCAAACAGCGGACGTCCGCTGGTAAAATCCGTAATATGCTCGCCGGAAAGATAGTTGCAGCCGGTCAGGCCGCCGCAGTCCGCCTCCCCTTCCAGCGCGCTGCGAAACAGGGTCTGATACAGCGTTCGTTCGTCTGGCTCCAAGCCGTAAACGCTCATGCAGTCACGAATCAGGTTGATCCAGGCGTCGATATCGCTTGTGCCGTTGTTGCAGTGCACCATTGCAACCGGGTCTCCGGCGGGCGTGGTCACGAGGTCGATTTCGCGATACACGCGCGAGAGCTCCCGCTCGAGAATGATCATGCCAAATACGCTCGTGCCGACGCTGACGTTGCCGGTGCGCGGCAGCACGCTGTTTGTCGCGACCATGCCCGTGCCCGCGTCGCCTTCCGGCGGACAGAGCGGAATGCCCGCTTCGAGCGCCCCACTCGGGTCGAGCAGCAGCGCACCCTCCCGCGTGAGGGAACCCGCCTGTTCTCCGGCCACGGCGACGCGCGGCAGAATCTGCTCCAGCGTCCAGGGATACATGCGATCCGCAATCAACCGGCGAAATGCCGCGAGCATGCGCGGATGAAACTGCTTCGTCGCCGCGTCAATCGGGAACATGCCGCTCGCCTCGTCCACGCCGAGCACGCGCTCGCCGGTCAGCCGCCAGTGGATGTACCCTGCTAGCGTGGTCAGTAGGTCGATTCGCTCCACGTGCGCCTCGCACTGTAAAATGCTATGGTACAGGTGCGCTATGCTCCAGCGCTGCGGAATATTCTGCGAAAACAGCTCCGTCAATCGCTCGGCCGCCTCGCCGGTCATGGTGTTACGCCAGGTGCGAAACGGCGCGAGCTGCTTTCCGTCGCGATCCAGCGCCAGATAGCCGTGCATCATGCCGGAAATGCCGATGGCGCGGTAGCGGGTCGGGGTCACGTCATAGTTCGCCCGAACCTGCCGCAGTAAATCCGCATAGCACGCCTGTATTCCGGCAATCGCGTCCTCCAGCCGATAGGTCCAAACGCCGTTTTCCAGCCGGTTTTCCCAGGCGAACGAGCCGGAGGCGATTGGCTGATGCGTGCCGTCAATCAGGGACGCCTTGATGCGCGTGGACCCCAGTTCGATGCCAAGAAACGTATTGCCTGTTTGCAGGTCGATTCGGATTTGCTCCGCAGATTCCATTTTGCTTACTCCTTTCCTGAGCGGTTGAATTTTTCGCTTAAAACGTGAGCGCTACCTTAAAGTCGCCCGCGCGACCGGTTGCGAAATCGAACGCCGTTTCCCACTGTTCAATCGGGAAGGTCTTGCTCACCACACCGTCGGTCTTGAGCCTGCCGCTCGCGATGTTTTCAATCACGTACGGGAAGCAATACGGCGAGAGGTGCGAGCCCAGCACGTCCAGCTCCTTACGGTCGCCAATGATCGACCAGTCGAGCGTCGCGGGCGCGCTGAAGACGGAGAATTCGACGAACCGACCGAGCTTGCGAATCATCGCCATGCCCTGCGTCACCGAGGACGGATGCCCCGTCGCTTCAATATAGGTGTCGCAGCCGTAGCCGTCCGTCAAGCGGAGCACTTCGGCGACAACGTCCGTCTTTAAAGGATTTAGCACCAGATCCGCGCCGAAGGCCTTCGCCTTCTCCAGCCGCTCATCCTTGATGTCCAGCACGATGAGTTTTTTGGGGTTACGGGAATGCGCGTAGGTGACCATGCCGAGCCCCAGCGTGCCCGCGCCGGAGAGCACGACGACGTCCTCGCTGCCAATCTGCGCGCGATCCACGCAGTGCTTGCTGCAGGCGTAGGGTTCGATCAGGAGCGCCTGCTCCAGAGGGAGCGTCTTTGGCACCTGGTGCACCACCGACTTGGCCGGCAGTAGCATATATTCTGCCATTCCGCCGCAAACGTCGTGGAAAAAGCCGAAGATCTGATGCGGCTGGCACATCCAGTAGTTGCCGGTTTTGCAGAAGCGGCATTCGCCGCAGGGGTAAATTTGATCCGCGGTCAGCCGGTCGCCGAGCGCGACGCCGCGCACGTTTTTGCCAATTTCAACCGCAACGCCAATGAACTCGTGACCCGGAATGAACGGCGGCTGCACCCAACTCGGCTGCCCGTTGCCGCCCCAGAACATGTCCGCGCCATGCATGCATTTCAGGTCGCCCGCGCAGATTCCACAGCCTTCCACCTTGAGCAAAATGTCGTCGTCCCCGCAGGTTGGCACCGGCCAGGCGGTTTCCAGTTTGTATGCATCCTTGCTGTACGCAACCAGCGCCTTCATCGTCTTCGGAATGGAACCGTTTCCCATATGCGTTCTCCTTACCTTTTGTTATTGAAGCTTTTTTTCAGCGCTCTAAGATCGTTCCAGAACGGGTCGAGCGCTTTGATCGCTTTACTTTTGTAGCGTGTCGTTCAGCGCCCGCAGATCGTTCCAGAACGGGTCGAGCGCCTCGATCGCTTTTTTATAAACCGCGTATTTCGACTCGTAGATGGCTACGTTTCGTTCGTTGGGTAAGCACGGCGGCGACATATCGCACATCGCCCCCGCTGCTTCCGCCAGCGAAGGATATGCCCCGCAGGCGACCGCACAGATGACGGCACAGCCCAGCGCGCCCGTTTCGTTCACGTTGACCGCCTCGACGGGCAGGTTCATCACGTCCGCAAACAGTTGCGTCCAGACCGCGCTCTTTGCCGCGCCGCCTGCGAGGCGGATGGCCTGCGTCGGCGTCGTCTTGGACGCGAGCAGCTTTTCCAGATGGTACCGGTGCGAAAACGCAACGCCCTCGTAGATGCTGCGGACAAGGTGCTCGCGCGCATGAAAATTGCTCATGCCAAGAAAGCAGCCCATCGCGTTTGGATGCACGTTGCTCGCCATGAGAAACGGCAGAAAGATCGGGCAGGTTGCCTCCGGCGGCGTTTGAGCCACCCAGCGATCGAGTTGGCTGTAGATGGAAGTGCCGTTTTGTTCCGCCGTCACCTTGAGCTCCGGCAGCAGCGTAGTGATAAACCACTCCAGATTACCCGCGCTGGTCGGGCTGCACTCCTCCACGAGATAATACTCCGGCAAAAACGAATAGGAGTTCATCAGCACGCTGCCGTCGGTCACGGGCGCGCGGCAAAGGTACTCGTTGATGCTCCAGGTGCCCGCAATCATGCAGATGTTGTCTTCGTTGACCACGTTGACGGCAATGGCGCAGGCGTCTATGTCAAACGCGCCGCCCGCAACGGGCGTGCCTTCACGTAGTCCGGTGCGCTCGGCGGCTTCTCGCGAGAGAAACCCGGCAATGTCGGTGGAGCGAATCAACGGCGGCAGCTTGGTGAGGCACTCCTCAAGCCCGAAGAGCTCCAGCAGCTCCGGCGAATATTCGCCCGTATGCAGATCCAGAAAGTTCGCGCCGGAATAGTCCGTCCGCTCGGCGCAGGCGTTGTTTGTCAGTCGAAAGCGGACGTAATCCTTGCACTCGAAGATGTATTTCGTTCGTTCCATCGCGCCCGGTTCGTTGTCCCGCAGCCACGCAAGCAGCGAAACCGGCTGGCTCGCGAGCACATGCTGGCAGGAAAGCGCAAACACGCGATCCGTCACGCCCTGTTCGAGCCAAAGATTCGGATACTCCCAGGCGCGGTTGTCCGTCGAGATGATGCCGGGGCGAACCGGACGGTCGTCCTTGCCCCAGAGATAAAGTCCTTTGCCGTGGCCGCAGCAGGCGATGCAAGCTACGTCCTGCGGGGCGATGTTCGCCTTTTGCAGCACGTTGCGAAGCACCGCGCAGTTCGCGTCCCACATTTCGTCCATGTCCCGCTCGGTGAAGCCCGGCCGCGGAACGAGCATGCGCGTGCCGACGCCGCAGGAGGCGACTTCGCGGCCCGTTTCATCAAAGACGGCGGCTTTCGTCGTCGTGCCGCCGTTGTCCAACCCGATATAATACTTCATGCGCGAACCCCCTGTTCATACTGTGCCCGTACAAACTCCAGCGCGGCTGAAATCGATCTGTTCGGGTCTTCCCCCGGTTGATACCACATTTCGATTAAATAGGGGCCTTGGTAGCCGAGTGCTTCCAGCTTGCCGAACGCGGCGGAAAAATCGACGCAGCCCGTTCCAAACGGAACGCACTTGAACTGCCCGGAACATCCGGGCGCAGGCGCAATCGTTTCCTTGATGTGCACGGCGACGATCTCGCGCCTCGCCTGCTCGAGCTGCTCCAGTACGTTCTTGTTCCAGGCAGACAGGTTCCCCAAGTCTGGATACACGTTCAGCCATGGGGAGGGAATCGCCGCCTTGAGCGCCTGATATGCGTCGATGCTGCTGATGTAGTCCGTGTCCATAATCTCGACGGCGAGCATGACCTGCGCGCGCTCCGCCATTGCCGCAAAGTCCCGCAGCCCTTCCAGAAAATACGCGCGAGTTTGCGCGTCGGACGGTTCGTAGTACACGTCGTACCCCGCCACCTGAATCACGCGAATGCCAAATTCAACCGCAAACGAAATCGCCTGCTCGGCAATGCGCTTCGCCTGTTCCCGCGTTGCGGCGCTCCGGCTGCCAAAGGGAAAGCGGCGGTGCGCGCTGAGGCACATGCTGTTCAGCCGGACGCCGGTCTCCTCGATTGCCTCGGATAAGGCTCTGCGTTCTTCGTGGTTCCAGTTGAGCCGCGCGAGCCGCTCGTCCGCCTCGTCAATCGAGATTTCGACAAAGTCAAAGCCCATCTGTTTGGCAGCGGTCAGCCGTTCCCTCCAGGAAAGATCGACCGGCAACGCCTTTTCATAGATGCCGAGCAGATGGTTGCCTAACATGTTGCTTCCCCGATTTCCTGTTTCGCGTCGAGCTCTTCTCGGTACTCGCGCTATTTTTGTCCGTAGTAGGCGTTCTTGCCATGCTTGCGCAGAAAGTGCTTGTCCAGTAGTTCCTGGGAAATCGGCTGCTGCGCCGGGTTGTACAGCAGGTTCTGCCAAGCCATCTTGGCGCACTCTTCCAGCACAACCGCGTGATAGACCGCGTCATCCGGGCTGGTTCCCCAGGCAAACGGGCCGTGGTTGCAGACGAGCACGGCGGGAATCTCCATCGGGTTTTTGTCTGCGAACGTCTCCACGATGACCTTGCCGGTTTCGAGCTCATAGCTTCCGCCGATCTCCGCCTTGGTCATCTCGCGGGTGCAGGGGACTTCGCCGAAAAAGTAGTCCGCGTGCGTCGTTCCGAACGCGGGAATGCCCATTCGGCCCTGCGCAAACGTCGTCGCCCATTGGCTATGCGTATGGACGATTCCGCCAATTTCGGGGAACTTGCGGTAGAGTTCGAGGTGCGTGTCCGTATCCGAGGACGGACGCAGCTTTCCCTCCACCACCTTGCCGGTCGCGAGTTCTACCACGACCATGTGCTCCGGCGAGAGGTCTTCGTATTCTACCCCGCTGGGTTTGATCACCATGAGGCCGCTCGCGCGGTCAACGCCGGAGACGTTGCCCCAAGTGAAGGCCACCAGCCCGTGCTTGGGCAGCTGGCAGTTCGCTTCGCAAACCGATTGTTTTAATTTCTCTAGCATTTTTATTCCCTGCGACTGTCTCAGCAGTCAGTTCTTCTAGTTTTTACGACTTCAGTTTCCAGGCGAGATCGTTGAGGAAGAGCTGCTGTTTGAACGCTTCCACCGTCGAATCCTTCGTAATGTGCACCAGCTCGATTTCGTTCATCTCCGCAAAATCGGTCAGCATCTCCGCCGTTGCGTCGTAGGAAAGCACGCTGTGGTGCGCGCCGCCCGCGAGAATCCACATCTTCGTGCCCGCATACAGGTCAGGAAGCACCTTCCACATGACGCGCGCCACCGGCAGGTTGCGCATGGCATAGATCGGTTTGACGCACTCGATGTCCTGCAGGATCATCCGCATCCGCCCGCCCATGTCGACCAGCGTGACGACAATCGCCTTGCCGGGCTTACCTTCAAACACGAGCCGCGCGGGCGGTTCCCGGTCGCCAATGCCAAGCGGGTGCACCTCGATGCGCGGGCGCTGTGCCGCAATCCCGGGGCCGACCTCCAGCATATGCGCGCCGAGCGAGTATTCGTTGCCCTGCTCCAGATGATAGGTATAGTCTTCAATAAACGTGCTGCCGCCGCTCATGCCTTCCGTCATCGCGAGAATGACGGCGGTCATGCCGGAAACCTTCCAGTCGCCCTCGCCGCCGTAACCATAGCGATCCGCCATCAGGTTCTGGCTCGCAAGCCCCGGCAGTTGTTTCATGCCATAGAGATCCTGAAAGGTGTTTGAAAACGCTCCGATCTGCTCGCGTTCGAAGATGCGGCGCATCGCGACCTCTTCGAGCGCCTGATAGCGAACGGACGCGAGGTCGTCGGTGGTGATGTCGTAGCGCGCACGGTACTCCGAAAGTTTCGCGTCGATCTCCGCCTCCGTTACCTTCGACATCTCCTCCACGAGCGTTCCAACCGGCCAGGTGTTGACGCTCCAGCCGAGCTTGATCTGCGCTTCTACCTTGTCGCCCTCGGTGACTGCTACGTCGCGCATGTTGTCGCCAAAGCGCATGATCTTTAAACTCCGGCTAAAGCTCGTGCCGACCGCGGCGCGCATCCATTCGCCCAATTCGCGCAGCGGCGCTTCGTCCTGCCAGTATCCCATAATCACCTTGCGCGGCAGGCGCATCCGCGCGGTTAAGAAGCCGTGCTCGCGGTCGCCATGGGCGGACTGGTTGAGGTTCATAAAATCCATGTCGATTTCGTTGTCCGGAATCGTTCGATTGTACTGCGTCGCAAAATGGCAAAGCGGTTTTTGCAGCAGGCGCATGCCCTCAATCCACATCTTCGAGGGAGAGAACGTATGGCACCAGGTGACAACGCCGCAGCATTCGTCGGCGGCGTTTGCCTCCTTCATGATGCGCGTGGCTTCGTCCGCGTCCTTGACGGTCGTTTTATAAACAAGTTTGCAGGGCAGAGACTTCGACATTTCGCGCGCCATCTCCTGTGCGCGCTGCTCTACGGTGCGAAGCACTGCCTCCCCGTATAGCATCTGCGAACCCACAACAAACCAGAATTCGCGCTCGTTGATTTTTCTCTTGCTGTTGCTCATGTGCGGTTTCACTGTTCAGCGGCTTTCCGCCGATCCCTTCCTGTGTAAATTTCGGTTTATCAATAAAAAAATCGAATCTTGCTTTGTTCGGCTTGCCGCCCGTTTGGCGGCTGGACTCTATATCGTTTCATCGCGCGCGGGCAAATGGACGCTTCCTGATTTTGTTTCTTCGAATGCTTGTTCCGTTTGTCCGAACGTGCGCTGCTTTCTGCCGTTGTCAATCATTGTCTTGGCGCCTTAGCGCCACTTGGATGGTATGTTTGGGATGCTGCATGGTCTTGAATTCGTTCGTTTATGTGAATCGGTTTTTCATTGGTTAATCATGTTTCATGGAAAAGGGGAGCCGACCGCGCGGTCGACTCCCCCTGCGTGCCCAGCCAGGTATGATGCGGTTTTGAATCTTACCCGGATTAATAGATGCCCCAGAAGGCGGAGAGTTCGTTCGGGCCCCAGTAAATGAACTGGTGCGAGATATACGAGGAGAGTCTCCAGCCGAGGATGAGCGCAACCATCATGGCGCCGAGCCAGACGTTTCCGGTGAGCTTGTACATCTTGCGATAGATGTAGTTGAGTACCGGCGCGTAGATGATGATCGGCAGCAGCGTGTGGAGGTTGAACAGCACAGCCGCCTGCGGCGTGGAGTAGGTGACGAGGATCGAGATCAGAATCAGGACTTCGGCGCCCAGCGAGGTTACGATCACGTTGATGAGCGTATCCTTCGAATCCGACACGTTCTTCAGCGACCACATGTTGTTCAGGGTGCTGATGATGAGCGTGAACGGCAGCATGATCAGGGCGTACTTGAAGACTCTCATAAAGCCGTAGGGCTTCATCATCTCGAAGGTTCCGTCCGCAACGAGGAAGCGGGCGTTAAAGAACTCCTTGATGAACGCGGCGGCAATGTAGAACGTCGAGAACAGGATGAGCGCGAGCAGGCAGGTCTTGAAGAAGGTCTTCCAGCCGCAGCCCACGTGGACATCGGAGATCTTCGCGAGCGTTTCGCTGTTCTTCTTGCGCGTGATGAGACCGAGCACGAGGAACAGGATGAGGCCCGGAATCGCGGTGCCGATGACCATCATGAAGGTACGCATCTGGCCCGGTTCCCATGGCAGCCACTTGGTGGTCGTCGCGTTCGAGAGCGAGAAGGACAGGTCTGCCATCGAGTTGAACCAGACGCCGAGGAACGCCGCGATGAAGGCGAACACGGCCGCAATGTAGAACCCGGTTTCCTTGGTGGAGAGTTTCGGCGTGTAGGGCGCCAGAACCGTACCGGCAAAGAACTTGGTCTTGAGCAGAATCGAGGTCAGCGCAACGAGACCGGCAATCATCGAGAGGAACGCCACGGTCGTGAAGCCAAGCGCGATGTAGCTGCTGGAAAGATCTTTGCTGTCAATCGCGGTTGCCGCGTTCTCGCCCATGTTGCCATTGTTGTAGCCGAGCACCTGGGTATAGAACTCAACCGTCGTGCTGATGGCGCGGCCGTCCCAGAGCATGCCGTTGTGGAACGTCTCGGGGTTGAGGAAGATGCGCGCGGTGCCGTTCTGAATCGCGGTCGCGAGCGCTTCGCTGTTGCCCACTGTGGTGTCAAAGAAGGAGCCGATCGCCGTTGACGTTGCGGCAGGGTCCATGGTGTAATCGGCGATGTTGTACCAGGTGTTGCGCTCCACATTGGCGGTGCCGGTGTGGAAGATGGACTTGTACTGATCGGTTTCGCCGTTGTAATAGGTGCCGTTGTCCTCATGGGAGCCGACGGATACCATGAAGTTGGTCTGCGGGTTGCGGACGACTTCGTGTCCGGCAACGGTTACTTTCGCTTCGGAAAGGAACTCAATGATTCTCGCGCCCTTGACGTAGCCGTCCACGATCTTCTGGACTTCCGCCTTACGGTAGTTGTAGACCGCGAGCTGATCCGGGCTGAGCTGGGCTGCGGCGATGTCGTCCGCATTTTCCATCAGCTGCGCTTCGGTGATCTGTACGCCGAACTCGTCATACAGCACGTTGAGCAGGCGATCGTTCAGGGTCAGGCACTCGCCGTCCTGTACGATAGCGGCCGTTTCGCAGATGTAGCCAGCGGAATGGCCCCAGAAGGCGATTCGAGCCGGGTCAACATACGCGATGGAGCGCGCATACTGCAGCGCGTCGTACATGCCCTGCGTGCCGCCGCGGAAGTAGTTCTCTTCGTTCGTGCCGCCGTCGTTGATGGCCGGCTGGCCGGAGAGGCCGCAGCTATACATGCTGACGTTCATGACGACGAAGCCGCGCTTGGCAAGTTCCCAGGCATTCAGGCTGTTCGCGGCGAGGCTCTCCGAGCCGCCGTGCGACAGAATGACGCAGGGAAGCTTCTCCGCGCTGGAGGCGGTCGTCGGCTTATAGAGCTCGAAGTTCAGCTCTGCACCGCGGACTTCGTAGTTGACGGTGCTGACCTGAATTTTGTACCCCTGCGTAATGATCATCTGGGAGACGATGCTGCAAAGCAGCACGATCGCGAGGAACAGCCCTAGCAGGCGCCAGCTACCCTCTGCGGTCTTAAAGGTGAATTTCTTCGTGTCCATGGAATCCTGATTACCCCCTAATTATTTGTGTGTTCCGTTGATTCCTGTGCAAGCAAGGTTTAGTTGCCGACGGTTTCGTGTGAGATGATTTCCCCGGTCTTCGCGTTAATGATGTAGTTCTCATAATACGAATTCATGTTGAGAATGACTTTGTAGGTCATCGGATCGTCGTCCTTGTTGAGAATCGCTTTATTGCTCGCTGTTCCAACGCGGTCAATCCCCAGATCTGCCAACGCAATGCTGATCGCCTTTTCCCCCGAAATGGTGCCGCAGCCGACAACCGCAAACAGCAGAACGAGGACGATGACGCAAATCAACGCTTTTTTCAAGAAGTATCCCTCCTTTCTGAATCTGTTTTTTGAATTTTACCGGTGAATCGAACCAAAAGATGCGGATCGCCTTGTCGAATGACCGTTTCGATGGCTCTTACCCCGTGAATTCGGGCTAGAAGTACAGTCCGGCGGAAAAATGCCGCAAGTTGGATATGATTTGTTATTATATTAGCCACAATGTTTTCATTTTGTCAATACTTGTTTAATACATATCGTAATATTTTTGTACTTTTACATCCATTTCAATACATATTTTCAGGATATTGTGTTATTTGTATTGAATATTCGATAAAAACGCCTCTCTAGAAGCCAACGAAGTTGAGAATTGTTTGCTCGAGTACGCGTTTTTCATTCGAAATGCGAACAAGAAAAGTACAATCGCGGCAAGATTAATCTTGCCGCGATTGCACTCATTCCGGTATGTGTGTTACCTGGGGGAGGTATGGAATGTTGAATGGAAGCTTAATGGAACATGAAGTCGACGGCATGGCGCGTGATTGCCACCGCCATCATCGCGACTACGCCGGCGTTGATCATGCCCGCCGCCCAGACGTTGCCCGTCTTCTTGTAGATGTAGCGGCTGCTGATTCCAATGAAGATCATCGGAGCAAACAGGTTGAACGCCATAATGCTCGGATCACCATACGGGAACATCAATACGCCGGTGTTGACGAGGGTTGCATAGTTCACCCAGGTCAGAATGCCGATTGGCAGCAGGTTTGCCAGCACGCAGAACAGCGTGGACGCCCATTCCGGAATGTCCCGGAAGCGCGTGTTTACGTTTAAAATCGCGTTGGGCACCATGAACACGATCCAGATCGGCAGATACCGAAGCAGGATGTCCGGCAGCCAGTTTGCGCGCGGCGCGCCGACGACGTAGACCGCGATGCCAAAGTTCATGCCAAAGACGTAATACGCGATGTAGCAGGGAATGTACGCGAGCGCAACGACGGCCGCGGCAAATCCGAGCGTCTTGAGGAAGTGGCCGATTCCGTCCAGCCGAGCCGGAGCGAACGAGCCGGTCATTGCGTCGCCTTTGTAAAACGCCTTACGCAGCAGGCTGTTGACCCCGATCATCAGCAGGTAGAACAATCCCGCGCAGGGCGTCCACCAGGCAACGCCATTGACGGTTGGCGCGCCATAGGTTGCGCTGTCGAAGAGTTTGCTTCCGGCATTGTAGCAGGGGAAGTACGTAAACACCGTAAACAGCATCAGCGGAACAAACGTCAGCACCAGCGGAATCCATTCCTTGCTGCTCTTGAACGCGGGCAGGGATTCCTGCTTCGCGACGCTGCGGTTCAGGTCCTTAAAGAGAGGCGTTTTCAGCAGCAGTCCGGCGAGAACCAGAACCAGTGCGAAGAACGCAACGAGCCCGATGGTCTGGAACACAGCGCCCAACGTCCAAATCTGGTTGTCCGAAGGAATATAGGTGCTGCCCGTCGGCGTGCCATACGCCGCGTAGAAGAAGTCGATCGAAAGTTTGGTTGCTTCCGTGTGGAACACGCCCTGCGGATGCGTGTACGCAGGATTCCAGATGGCGAACGCATCCGTCACGCCCAGCGCTGCGCCCGGTGCCGGTGTGTCCAGCGGGCCGTTCGGTCCATACCACTGCCCTTCCGTCACTTCCGTTCCAGCAAAGGCCGGATACATGCGCTGCACCATGGAGATTGCGCCCGGTGTATCGAGGAAATGGCTGGTGCTGAAGAAGATGGTGTCGAGCTCGTCGTATTTACCGGCGGAGAGTCCCCAGATCATGTTCTTCGTGAACTCCGGCGTCAGGAACATGCCGCCCAGCGTACCGGAGGAGCAGAACCACGAAGAGATATGGTTGTTGGAGCCCTCCACATTGATCAGCTTGATCGTATTGGAGCAATCGAGATCGCCCGCGCTGTGCCCGGTCAGACCGACCTTGTTGATATCGACAAAATCGAGGCTCATGGCGTACTCTACGACCGCCAGCAAGCCTTCCGTATCCTTCGTGTACTGGCTGACCGCTACATCGGAGCGACCGTGCCCGGCCAGATCCAGCGCAATCACCACAAAACCGCGGCGGGCAAGCTCGGTGAAATTCGAATACTGCATCTCTTTCGAGTTGTTCCAGCCATGCGCGCAAACGACGCAGGGCGCCGGGGTATCGGCGGTTGCGTTCTGCGGGCGATAGACCGAGAAGCAGATCTGCGCGCTGTCGTTTCCATCGAACTGAACGTCTACGGTTCTTCCGGTGGCTTCAGCGTTTGCTTTCACCTGGTTTGCCAGGTCGCTCAGCGGCTCCGTGTAGGTCGTTACCTGCACCTTACCGGCACCGTTGCTCACTAAATTGGTTCCCACCATGCTGACCAGCAGGAATACGGCTACGATTACCAGCCACATTCCGGAGGATAGCTTCTTTTTCTTTTGCGTCTCCATTGCTTACTCCCTCTATTTATTTGTTCCTTCGAGTGCTCTGGATTGCCCAGACACAGACTTACCCGTCACGCCGAATCCATCGTTTGAATTCTTCGTGTTGGAAGAGCGACGGGGTTTCTCCTCTCCAACCGAACCTGCTACGACTCCTTCTTCTCAAAGCCCTCCTTCATTTGTCGCTATTATTGAAAACTGTTTGTGTATCTCGATTGTCGAAGCAAAAGACAATCACAAATGATTGCTACGGATGAACTTGTTCAAACTGTTGCCCTTGATTCTCTGTTGGTCTTGCGGAAATACGCGTGATTTCAGTTTCGGTTTTGTACTTCTATTTGTTTGTTTCAAAAATCAAGAAATGCTTCCCGTATGGTTGGAATATCGCCGTGATACGAAGCAATCTGCCCGGCAGCAAGCGTACAATCGCGGTTGACACCGTACGACTATGCGCTTTTTGTTGTAATAATATCAGCGTCAAATTCATCTTGTCAATACATCTTGCGTACATATCGTAGTTTTTTCGAAGATTTTTCTCTGTCAATGCTCCTTATGTGAAATTTGCGTTTTTATTTTCTCCTGTTTGAAAAAATATGTATTTATGAAACGCACTTGCCTTGCGCTCAAGATGTATTGTACAATATAGTAAATAAGTTCAGGAGCAAATGCTGTGAGTTCACAGAAGAAGTACCTACAACTTTACGCAACAATCACTGCTGCAATTGGTGATGGCTCCTATACCTCCGGTGACAAACTGCCAACGGAGTTGGAGCTTGCGGAGCAATACGCGGTCAGCCGCCAGACGGTACGTCAGGCGCTGGAACTGCTGGAGCGAAACGGCCTGATCAGCAAGGTTCAAGGCAGCGGGTCCTATGTATCCAGCCGCGCGCAACACATGAAAAAGACGATGCGCATCGCGGTTATCACCACCTATATCAGCACCTATATTTTCCCCTACATTCTGCGCGGCATCGAGGAAGCCGCCACGCGAAACGGCTATTCCATTCAGCTGATGGCAACGAACAACAGCATCGCAAAAGAGCGCGATATTTTGCACCATCTCTCCGTAAACACGGTGGACGGCATCATTGTCGAGGGAACGAAGACGGCGCTGCCCAACCCCAACCTGTCTTTTTACCGCGATCTCGCGTGCAAGAACACCCCGCTCGTCTTCTTTAACGGATATTATCCGGAACTCATTACGGAGCCGAAGTGCAAGGTCGTTACCGTCGTGACGGACGACTACGGCGGAGCGCGCGAGCTCACCAACGAGCTCATTGCGCGCGGGCACCGTTCGATTGGCGGCATTTTTAAAAGCGACGACCTTCAGGGAATCCGTCGCTTCTCCGGCTACATTGACGCGCTGACGCAGGCCGACCTTCGCGTGGACGACGATTACGTGCTTTGGTTCAGCACCGAGTCCAAGCGTTCGGTCGAGCTCCAGCTCGACGTTACGCGGTTCACCGCGGAATGCACCGCGATTATCTGCTACAACGACGAAGTCGCTTCGCAGTTGCTCGCCTATCTGGAGACGAACCCCGGCAGCGTGACCGCTGTTCGCAGCTTTGACGGAACGATCACCGGAAAACAATCCGTCGATTTTCGTTCGCTGGAGCATCCCAAGGAAAAGCTCGGCCAGCAGACCGCCGAGCGGATGATTGCCATTCTAAATGGAAACGACGGAGAAAGCCTCGTCATGCCCTGGGAGGCAAGCGAGGCATAAGAAATTTCGATCCTTATGCCAACCCTCTTTCGAGGAAGCACGCGAAGAAACCGCCCAATCCGGGCGGTTTTCTGTTGCAACGCCTTTATCTGCACAAAAGGCGCCGTTTGGCGCCAAATTTATTTACCGTTTGGGTTCAATTCAGCGTCCGCATTGTCCGCCGCTGAGATCGAGCGTCGAGCCGGTCATGTAGGAGGACGCATCCCCCGCGAGAAACGCAACCGCTGCGGCAACTTCGTCAAGCTCGGCGATCCGCCCGATCGGAATCTGCTTTCGATAGTGCTCCGCGTCGCGCTCCAGCAAATCCGCCGTCATATCGGTGTATATGATGCCCGGCGCAATGGCATTGACGCGGATTCCGTAGGCCGCGACCTCTTTGGCGAGCGACACGGTGAACGAGATCACCCCGCCCTTGCTCGCGGCGTAGTGCGTCTTGCCATTCCTGGAGCCGAAATACGCCGTCGCCGAAGCAACGTTGATGATTGAGGCAGGTCTGCCCTGCGATATCGCTAGATTCACCATCTCCCGGCAACAAAGAAACACGCCGCCCATGTTGACCGCCATGACGCGGTTCCAGGTCTCGAGCGACGTATCCTTGATGGGCGAAACCGGGCAGATCCCCGCGTTGTTCACAAGAACGTCCACCGTTTGGAACATCTCTTTTGCAAAACGGAATATTGCCTGCACATCCGCCTCAACGGAGACGTCCGCACGCAGGCACGCCGCTTGCACGCCGTACTCGCCGGTCAGGCGCTTGACGACGTCCTCGGCCATTGCCGCGTTGGCAGCGTAGGTCAGGAGAACGTCCGCCCCCTCGCGCGCGAGGCGTTCGCAGATGGCGGCGCCCAGCCCCCGGCTGCCGCCGGTGACAATCGCATGCTTGCCGTTTAGGTTGAGTTCCATCTTTTGCAAGCCTTATGCGCCCGTTACGATCGCAACCGAGGCGGAGCAGCCGATGCGGTCCGCGCCGGACGCGAGGATTTCGCTCGCAAACGCCGCGGTCTTGATGCCGCCGTCAATTTTGATCTTGACCGCGTCGCCAACGATGCCCTTGACGAACGCAACGTCGTCCTTGCAGGCGGCCTTGCCGGTCAGCGCGTTGGATATCTTCACGTAAGCGGGTGCAACGTCCCGAATGATCTCCAGCGTCTTACGCTTTTCGTCGTCCGTCAGGAGCCCTTGTTCGTAAATCGCCTTGACCTTCACACCAAAACCCGCCGCATCGACCATTGCCTTGAGCTCGCGCTTGACCTCGTCGAACTCGCCGGACTTGATGGCGACGATGTTCAGCTCCACGTCCAGCTCCGTTGCGCCGTTTGCCACGCACTCCTTGATTTCGCAGAGTTTCGCCGCCGTGCTCGCCGCGCCTTGCGGAAAGCCGACCGGCGCGCAGATGCCGACGTTGCAGCTTCTCAGCGCCTCAGCCGCCTCGCGGACGAAATACGGCGTCACGCAGACGTTGGCAAACTTGTATTGCTTTGCCAGCGCGCATTCCTTTACGATCTTCTCGCGCGTCATATCGGGGTTCAGAATCGAGTGCTCAATGTGCCCCGCCAATTCCGGGTTTCCGCCGGACGTCTGCGCGGGCTTTGCGCTCGCCCCCATCTGTTTATAGACCTCTTCCGTTACCTTTTGTACCACTTCGTTGATGTTCATTTTCCCGTCACCTTCCCGTCGAACGTCCAGTGGTCAATCACGCCGCAAGCCGTGTTGTCGGCAATGATCTCCTTATCGCATAGCAGCATCTTCGCCGCACCGCCGTCCACATTGACCAGCACAAGATCGCCAACGCCCGCGTCGGCTCCGTCAAACACAATCTGTTCGGTTTCCACGGGGTTCCCCTCGCCGTCGAGATATTGCACGATCAGCAGTTTATAATTGCTGTGCGTGCGCTCCTTGACGGTGGAAACCACGTTTCCGACGACTCTGGCCAATCGCATACGCTCGCCCTAGTTCTTCGCGGCGGCCTTCTGCGGCGCCTTCGCCTTCGGCTGCTCGCCAAGCAGCTGTTCCACATCCTCATGCGGGCTGGGAATGACGTGCACCGAGTACAGCTCGCCAACGCGCTTTGCCGCGGCTGCGCCTGCCTCGACGCTGGCCTTCACCGCGCCAACGTCCCCGCGCACCATGACGGTCACGAGACCGGAGCCGATCTTTTCCTTGCCGACGAGCTGCACGTTCGCCGCTTTGACCATGGCGTCCGCCGCTTCAATTGCGCCGACCAAACCTTTTGTTTCTACCATTCCGAGTGCGAGTTTCATGCTTGTTTCTCCTTTTGAATTACTACGTCATAGGTGTCGATAAACCCGGCAATCGCCGCGTCCACCGGCGTATATTTCTGCCGAAACAGCAGAGCCGCTTCCTTTGAGCCAATCAGGTACACGAAATCGCCAAACCCCGCCTGCCGTGTCGCGTCCGCGGCAACGATGACCTTCGCGGGCTTGCCGTTTTCAATCGTCTCCACCACCAGCAGCTTGATACCGGACAGCGTTTCGTATTTTTTTGTCGCAACCACGGTTCCGATGACCGTTCCGGTATACATAAACCGCCCTCCGTTTCGCCCTTAATAGATGGACTGCCGAACGAGATCCATGTTTGGCGAGGGAATCACGACGGACTGCGACAGCATGCCCTGCGCGCCCTCGACCTGCTCCGCCGCGCGCACCGCCGCCTCGCAGGCGGAAACATCGCCGGTAAAGACGACAAACGCCTTTCCGCCGAGCCCTCTGCCGAGGCGGATCTCGATGAGCGAGATATCCGCCGCCTTGACCGCCGCGTCCGCAACCTTGATGCTCACGCAAAGCGAAAACGACTCCAATATGCCCAGCGCGCTCGGCTTTGGCACGTCGCTGCAGGCGACGGTTGCCGCGAGCACCTGCGGATGCACGCTCGGAATCACGAGGCTGTCAATCAGGCTTGCTCCGCAGAGCGCCTTGCCCGCGTCCACGCTGGCGGTGACGGCGGCAACGTCCCCCGAAATCAGCACGATGTATTTTCCCGCGCAGACCGCCTGCGCCGTCAGCAACGACACCGCCGCCGTCTTGAGCATGGCGTCCGCCGTTTCAATTCCCTTTGGAATACTCTGACATTCGATCATTCCCAGTGCGTCCATGAATCGCTCCTATCGCTGTATCGTGATGCTCTGCCCGTCGACGGCCAGAACCGTTCCGTCCACGCTGGCATGAATGTTTGCGCCCATCTTTCCCTCCGGAATCCGCGCAATCAGATCGCCCTTCTTTACGCGATTTCCAACCGCGACGATGGGCTCCGACGGCGCGCCGATGTGCATCTTGAGCGGAATCGTCACTCGCGAAACCGGCAGTTCCTCGCGCACGAACGGCGCGTTGGCCTCGTATTGTGAAACGCCTAGGCGCGATTCCAGCCGGTAGGTCGGCAGTTTCGTCAGGCTGTAGCCATCCGAAACCGGGTAGGCAATCCGCTTTTCGGGCTTGACGCCCGCGCGGCTCAGTCCTTCCTTCATCCGCGTCATCATGGCCGCCGGGTTTAATCCAAAATTGCATGCATAGTAGGTGCAAAGCCCGCAGCTGCAACAGGAGAACACGCCGTTGACGTCGCCCAGCAGCTTTCCGTCGTTGTTTGCGACCGCGCGCATGGCCTTGTGCGGCTCCACCTTGAGCCCCAGCGCGTTTCGCGGGCACATCTGCGTGCAGAGGCTGCACTGGCAGCAGACGGCCTTGGCGAGCTTCACGTCCCGCTCGTAGTTCTGCGTTTTCGTGCAGACCAGCGGATGATCCGCCTTGAGCACAATGATGCCGCCCGTGGTCTTGGTCACCGGCTTGCTCCAGTCGCGCTCCAGCGCGCCCATGCAGGGCCCGCCAATCACGGCGACGTAGCCATCCGCGCTACTTGGCCCGCCCGCGCGGGAGATCAGCGCCTGATACGGTGTTCCGATGGGTACCTCCAGCGTAACGGGTGTACTCACCTCGCCGGAGACGGTCACAACCTTGCTCGTCACGGGAATGCCTGCCTGTGCGCGGTGCACGTTGATCAGCGTGCTCACGTTGAGCACGACCGCGCCCGCGTCGAGCGGAAGTCCACCCGTGGGCACGACCTTACCCGTCACTTCGTAAACCATCACCTGCTCGTCGCCCGCGGGATAGGTGCTCTTGAGCAGCTTGAGCGAAACGCACTCGTTTCCCTTGAGCGCCTGAGTAAGCGCGGTAACCGCGTCGTGATAATGCTCCTTCGTGCAGATCACACCCCGTTTTGCGCCCGTGATCTGCATTGCCGTTTCGAGCCCGGCGACAATCTCTTGCGCACTGTCCCTCATGGCGTATTGATCCACGTTGAGCAGCGGCTCGCACTCCGCGCCGTTGGCAATCACGACCTCCGCCTTGCAGTTGACCTTTACGTGCGTGGGAAACCCCGCGCCGCCCGCGCCAACCACGCCCGCGTTTCTGATGTTTTCCAGTAAATCTGCCATAATTCCGTCTTTCGGTTGCGCGTTCTTATACGATCCGGAGGTCGCCGTGCAGCACGCAGCGGCGCGCGCGCGTAAAGGATTTTGCGCTTGTGAGGCCCTCGCCGGTCGGCGTTGCGATGGTCAGCGTGGTGTATCCCTCCGCCTGGAACCCAAGCCCAGCGTACGACGGGGCGTTTTTGACGAACACCGTCGTGTTCAGCGCGGCTGCCGCGTAGGTGAGGTGCTTGATGTTCGTTGAGTGGATCATCGCGGAGTGCTGGCGTCCCTGCTCGGCACAGAGCGCCTCCTCCACCGCCTCGTCGATGTCCTTGACGCTGCAAATGCCCAGCACGGGCATGAGCATCTCGGTGCGCACGAACGGATGATTCTTGTCCACGCGCGCAACCACGAGGCGCGGATCGCCGGTGTAGCTCACGCCGCTGTCCTTGAGGATCACGGCGGCATTGCGACCGACATACTTGCGGTTGATGACATATGTATCGTTCTGCTTGACCAGAACGGTATTGACGATTTTGTCGATGTCCGCGCCGGAAACGAGGTAGGCTCCGTTTTGCTGCATTTGCGCGACCAGCTCGTCGATGATGGTTGCGTAGGCAAACACCTCTTTTTCGGCGATGCAGACCACATTGTTGTCGAAGCTCGCGCCATCGACGATGTCCTTTGCCGCCTTCTTGATGTCGGCGGTGTCGTCCACAATGACGGGCGGATTGCCCGGACCCGCGGCGATGACCTTCTTGCCGGTGCGCATTGCAACGCTGACCACCGCTTCGCCGCCGGTGACGGAGAGCAGCGGAATGTCCCGCGATTCCATAATCGTCTTTCCGCTCTCGAGCGTCGGCTCCTTGACGGTCGTAATCAGGCAGCAGGGCCCGCCCGCCGCCACGATGGCTTCGTTGAGAATGCGCATCGCTTCCTGCGAGGCACGCTTTGCCGCCGGATGCGGGTTGAACACCACGGCGTTGCCCGCCGCAATCATGCTGATGGAGTTGTTGATAACCGTGGACGTCGGGTTGGTGGACGGCGTAATGGAGCCGATGACGCCATACGGCGCGGCTTCCACCAGTGTGAGCCCATAGTCCCCCGTAAATGCCTGCGCGTGCAGGTCCTCAATGCCCGGCGTCTTTTCCGCCGCGAGCGTGTTCTTTGCTATCTTGTCCGGAACGCGGCCATAGCCGGTCTCCTCGTTTGCGAGGCGCGCCAGATACTCCGCGTTGTTCAACGCGGCCTTGCGCATGGCCTCAATAAAACGACCGCGCTTCTCCAGCGGCAGTTTGATGAGTTCCTTCTGCGCGGCTTTCGCGTTCGCAATCGCCTCCTCCGCCGTGTCGCAGAGCCAGCCGCCCCGGGAGCGCAGGGATTGATGTTGAAATTTTGCCAGTGTTTCGCTGATGATGCTGTCGATCTGCGTATCCGAATATGCCATATTGTCCTCTTTTCCGCCCGCGGCTCGGCGGGTTAGTTACTCGTATACTTTTCAAACACGCGCGATCCGCGCATGTCGATGGAGTCTATGATGGCGATAATCGCCAGATCGCTGGGTTTGCCGTCCGTAAACGCGGTTTGGCGCGAGGAGCTGCCGCTGCAGCACATAACGACCTCGCCCTCGCCCGCGCCGACGGCGTCAATCGCCACCAGCGGATTCCCCTTGGGCTGCATGGTGTCCAGATCCAGCGGAACGACCACCAGCAGCTTTAAGCCCAGCAGCGTTTCGGACTTGTTTGTGCTGACCACGCTGCCCTTTACGACTCCAACCATCATATGCTACTCCCCTGTGTGCACTGTTTCGTCACACACGCTCTATATTGATTTGCAGTTCCTTCGCGGTGTCGACCGCCAGCGGGGTTACAATTGCCTCCGCCGCGCAGAGAATCGTCTTCTGCCCGCTCTGCTTGGCGTCGATCACGTCCCGCTCCGTGACGAGCGAGCATGCGGTAACCGCCGCAGCCTCGCAGGGCGAATAGGCGAAGACGCCAACACCCATGGAGGTTAGGCTGTCGACCGCCTCCGCAATCTGCGCAAAATACGTGCCGCGGCGAAACTTCGGCGGGTCGAAATCCAGCAGGATGTCCACCGTCTTTCCCCAGAGTATCCGGCGAAGCAGCACCTCTCCCGCGCCGTCCTCTTCCTGCCCGTTCGCGAGGCGCCTGAGCAGGCCCATACCGGGAGAAAGCAGCACCGCGCGCTGTGCGCGAACCAGCCGGTCTACGAACGCAATCTTCTGCTCCGGCCAGACAACGCGGCAGCATGGAATGCCCCCCGCATCCAGCGCCGGTTCTTCCAGGCAGAGCAGACAAAGATCGTTTCCGTAGCGCTCGGTCAAGCTCGCGAGCGCCTTCTTCGGCGACGGTACATATCCGGGAATCAGCACCACCGTTGCGGAATCGCCGCAGTCCAGCACGCGATTCACCTTTGGGTCCACCGCCTGATCGACGCGCTCAATGATCTGGCGGATCTGCGTGTCGCTCAGGCTCATGGCTTCCTCTCGATTCCGACGATTTCCAGCAGTTCGCCGTTCTGGATGGCGCCCGCGTTGGCCTCTTCCATGTCCAGATGCAGCTCGAGATGGTGCCCTTCTCCGCAGCGAACCGGAACGTCCTCAAAGATCAACGCGCGAGCGCCGTCCTTACGGATGCGGACTCGGTCGCCGTTTTGCAGCCCCAGAAACGCGGCCTGCCCGGCGGAAAGGTGCACGTGCCGCATGGCGACGATGACGCCCCTCGTAAGTTCCACGGACCCCTTTGGCCCGATCACCGTCGCGCCCGGCGTGCCTTCGATGTCCCCGGAAATCCGGATGACCGGCTTGATGCCGAGGCGAAACGTATCCGCCAAAAAGAGCTCCGCCTGTGTGCTTCCCCGCGCGGGGCCGAGCACGCGAACGTTGTCGATTTTGCCCTTTGGCCCCGCAATCGAAACCGTCTCTTCGGCGGCAAACTGGCCGGGCTGCGAGAGTGCGCGGCTTGGTTTTAGGGCGTAGCCCTTGCCGAAGAGCGTTTCGAGATCCTGCGCGGAAACATGGATGTGGCGGTTCGACGCGGCGGCGGGCACAAAGCGCTTGCCCGTTTGCTCGTATGCGTCCTTCACGACGCGCTCGCTTACCAGCCGCTGGAGTTCTGCCTTTTCCATTGATCTACCCTGATCCGTTTCCTGTTTCATCTGTTCGTCACCCGCCGAAATTTCGGCGGGTCAATTGCAATCGCCGTTTAGTAGGCGATCTTGTCTTCCGGCGGCTTCTCGTCCTTGACGATGAGAATGCCCTTGCTCGTGCCCATGCGCACCGCGCCCGCGGCAAGCATCTTGTCCGTGGTCGCGCGGTCGTTGATGCCCGTGCTGGCCTTGACCAGGCACGCGTCGCCCACCGTGCGCTTCATCAGGCGAACGTCGTCCACCGTAGCGCCGCCGCTGCCAAAGCCGGTCGAGGTCTTGACAAAGTCCGCCTTGGCGCGCTTTGCCAGCTCGCAGGCGATGACCTTTTCCTCGTCCGTCAGCGCGCTGGTCTCGATGATGACCTTCACGAGCGCCTTGGGATGCGCCGCTTCCACAACGGCCTTGATGTCCTCATACACGAGCGTGTAGTTCTTGTCCTTCAGCGCGCCGATGTTGATGACCATGTCGACTTCTTCCGCACCGTTCTTGACGGCTTCCATCGCTTCCAGCCCCTTGATGAACGAGGTGTTCGCGC
>DAIRTE010000028.1:0-23757 GCA_036804025.1 Clostridia bacterium
GCCATGAACTTCGAAACGCGCAAAAACGTGCTGCGTTACGACGACGTCATGAACAAGCAGCGTGAAATCGTCTACGGTCAGCGCCGCCGCGTGCTCATGGGCGAGGACCTCGCGGAGAGCATCCGCACCATGGTCTATGCAACGATCGACGGATACGTCGACTCGCTCTGTAACCCGCATGCGCCGCGCGAAGCCTGGGATCTCACCGCGCTTTCGCAGGAAATCTGCAAGCTCACCCTCCAGCCGCCGAAGCTTATTGTCTCCGAAGAGGATGCAAAATCGCTCACGCCGGAGGAGTTCCGCCAGAAGCTCTACGACTTTGCGGACGGCGTTTATCAGGGCATCGAAAAGAAGGTCACCGAGGCCGGAATCGACATGCGCGAGAACGAGCGCGTCATTCTGCTGCGCGTCGTGGACGAGCACTGGATCGAGCACATCGATGCGATGGATGACCTCAAGCAGGGTATCGGACTTCGCTCCTATGCGCAGAAGGACCCGGTCTACTCGTACACGAGCGAAGGGTTCGAAATGTTCGACGCAATGGTTGCCGAAATTCGCGAGCAGACCGTCCGTCGGCTGTTCATGATGAAGGACATCGTCAGCCAGCTCGAGCGCGTTCAGCTCGCCAAGCCGATTGAACCCAAGGGCGAGAACAGCGTCACCTATTCGCGCAGCGACAAAAAGGTCGGGCGCAACGATCCCTGCCCCTGCGGCAGCGGCAAAAAGTATAAGAATTGCCACGGAAAGGACCTGTGACTCAAATCAACGCGCGGTGAACCGCTTTCCGGCGGCTAGCGCGCAAGACCGCACTGCATCTTAACACTACAGTACGATCGAGAGGAGTCGAAGCAACCATGATCCCACTGGACGAATATAAAATGAATCTCAGCTCCTATGAGGAGCAATTGGACGAGTGCAAAGTCGCGCTCAATCCGGAACAGCTGGAAGCCGAGATCCGCGCGCTGGACGAGCAGATGGCCGCACCGGGGTTCTGGAACGACGTGGAAGCCGCAAACAAGCTCAACCGCCAGATGAAGCAGCTCAAGCAAAAGTTGGAGCGTTACGCAAAGCTGCGCGCCCGCTTTGAAGACCTGAAAACCCTCATCGAAATGGCAGAGGAAGAGCAGGACGACAGCCTCGGCGGCGAGATTAAAACCGAGGACGAGGCGGTCTCGGAGAGCATTGCCGCACTTCGGCTGGAACAAATGCTCAAGGGCCCCTACGACAACTCCAACGCCGTGCTCTCGCTGCACGCGGGCGCGGGCGGAACGGAGGCGCAGGACTGGACCGAGATGCTCTACCGCATGTACACCCGCTACTGCGAGCGCAGAGGCTGGACGGTGCGCGAGCTGGATATGCTCGACGGCGACGACGCAGGCGTAAAATCCGTTACCTTTGAGGTAACCGGCGAAAACGCCTACGGCTATCTCAAGGCGGAAAAGGGCGTGCACCGGCTCGTCCGTATTTCCCCGTTTGATTCCAGCGGAAGGAGGCACACGTCGTTTTCTTCGCTGGACGTCACGCCGATTTTCGACGACGACACGGGCGATCTCAAGATCGATCCGGACGATCTACGGGTAGACACCTACCGCAGCAGCGGCGCGGGCGGGCAGCACGTCAACAAGACCAGCTCGGCAATTCGCATCACCCACCTGCCGACAAACATCGTTGTGCAGTGCCAGAACGAGCGCAGCCAGATTCAGAACCGCGAAACGGCCATGCGCATGCTTAGGGGTAAACTGCTCGAACTGCAGGAGCGCGAGCGCGAAGAGCAGATGTCGCAGATCAAGGGCGAAATGAAGAAGATCGAATGGGGCAGCCAGATTCGCAGCTATGTCTTCCAGCCGTATACGCTGGTGAAGGATCATCGAACGGGCGCGGAAAACGGCAACATTCAGGCGGTGATGGACGGCGACATCGAAAACTTCATCCACGCCTATCTCGTGCAATCTTAAACGTTCTTTTGCTTCTTTTCTTATAAGAAAAGAAGAGTAGCATGTATGAAATTCGATTATGAGCTAGTTGGCAAAATCGGCTCCATGGCGCTGATTCGCCGGGCGGACAATGACATCGACTACAACATCTTCTCCCGCCTCGGCGCGGAGTTGCGCCCCGGCATGATCTGGGTCAGCAGCGGCGCAACCGAGATCGGCCGCCTGGACTACATCCGCCGAAACGGCAAAGAGCTCACCGGTGATATTGAGGAAGTCAAGGCGGACTATGCGTCGCAGGGGCAGACCATCCTGATGATGGAGTACCGGCGCTACATTCCGGATCGCTTCAGCGTGCGTCAGCTCCTCGTGGAGCACACGCACTTTAACGACGAGGAGAAGCGCAAGCACATCCGCTCGTTTCTGCTGCGCGCGGCAAAGCAAAACGCCATACCGATCATCAACTACAACGACCCCGTGAGCATTGAGGAAATCCGCAAGATGGAGCTCGCCACCCTGCGCAAACAGGGCGAAAACGTTGTGGAGTGCATCGACAACGACGAAACGGCCTCCGTCATCTGCTCGCTGGTGCACGCGAAATACCTCGTGATTCTGACCAGTGCGGACGGAATCTACCGCGACCCGAACGATCCTTCGACCCTCGTTCCCGTTGTGGAAGGAAAGGACGCGGAGGAGGTCATCGAACAGATTGACGCGCTGTCCGACAGCTGCGTCGGCGCGAGCCGGGCGGGCGCAAATGGCGCGCGCGCGAAGCTGGACTTCATCAAGCGGCCGATTCGCGAGGGAACCACGGTGTACATCGCCAGTGCGCAGCAGCGCATTGCCGACCTGCTCAACGGCACGGGAAAGTGCACGGTGTTCCGCACACGCTGACGAAAAAGATCGAATAACAACAAATATTTATTGACAAACGATAAATGCGGTGATAGACTGACGCCAGTTGCAACGTCAGTCTATTTTTTATTTGATGCAAAGGAGAAACTCAACTTTATGAAGAAAACTTCTCTGTTTAACCGCTTTGTGCAAGCTTGCATAGTGATTGGTATGCTCGCCGGCATCGCATTGATCGTCGACATCTACGCAATCGAGATGCCGATTGTGACGGATTTCTTTATGCGGGAGGGCAAGCCGGAGTATTACGCAATGCTTGCCGGTATCATTTCGACGCTCTGCATCCTTGGCGCGGAGTACATTGCGTTCACCCTGTTTTGCATGATGAACACGCTGGATCGCGATCCGTTCGTGCAGGCAAACGTCAACGCGCTCAAGCGCATGGGGAACGTTGCGCTCGCCATTGCGCTGTTGGGGCTGAGCACGATGCTGCTGCACCCCGTTCCGCTCGCGGTCATCGCGGCGGCGCCGGTCGCCATGTGCGGATTGTTTTCCATTGTGCTCAGCCGCGTGTTTGCGCAGGCGGTTGCGTACAAGCAGGAAAACGATCTGACGGTCTGACGGAGGCGATGCTATGATTCAAGTCAATCTGGATGTCATGATGGCCAAGCGAAAGATCAGCCTCAACGAACTGGCAAAACGAATGGATATTTCGCTGGCGAACCTTTCGATTCTCAAGAACAACAAATGCAGGGCAATCCGGTTTTCAACCTTAAGCAGCCTCTGCGAAATCCTCGAGTGCGAGGCGGGCGATCTTCTGGTCTACGTGAAAGGAGACGATCCAAATGGAGACGAATCCGGCGACGAGTAACGCAATCGAACCGGAGCAAAAGCACCGCGCGCCGACGAAGCCGCAGCTCTGGCTGCTGCTTGGCGTGATCCTGATTGGCGTGGCCTGCGAGCTCTGGATGGAGTGGGACTACTACCTTCTCTACTCGGTGTTCTGGCTTGTTGCGCTCGCGGTGTTTGTGGCATGCAATTTCAAGCGCGTCATTACGAATAAAACCGTGCTCGCTTTGATTGTGGCGACGCTCGTGCTCTGCGGAATTCTGATGTTCGACTACATGAACTTCGAGCTATTGGGCTTTACAATGCTCGCCATCCCTGCGTTGATGATCACGATTGGCGTGTTCACCACGCAGGAGATTTCGGTCAAACGCGAGGGAAAAGCCGTGGTCGGCGTGTTGATCGCGTTGTTCTTCAAGACCTTTACCGAAATTGGTGCGTACTTTCGGGCGTATGCGGGCGTGTTTCGAACCAAGGAGAAATCCAGTTCGCGACACGGCTGGATCGGGCTTCTGATCGGCCTGCCGCTGATGGCGATCGTGCTTGCGCTGCTGGCCAGCGCGGACGCCGGAACGGCGAATCTACTCGACGGGTTGTTTGACTACGTCATAATCTGTGAATGGCTCTGGCGGATGATTGTTGTGTTCGTAACGAGCATGCTGTTCTACTCGCTGTTTTACAACCTGACCTGGGGTAAGCGGGACGCGGATCTCCCGCCTGTGAAGCAGAATTGGGCGGTTGCGGGACCCGGCACGGTGATTGGATTGCTGCTGCTGGCTTACGCGCTGTTTACCTACGTGCAGTTTGGCTATCTCTTCGGTGGCGTGCTGCCGGTGGACCTGACCTACAGCGAGTATGCGCGGGAGGGCTTTGGGCAGTTCCTCGCGGTTACGATTATCAACTTCGTTGTGCTGGGAATCAGCCTGACCAAGAGTGAGCCTATGCGCGCGATTCGCGTGTTTCAAACCTTGCTGCTCGCGGCGAGCCTGATTGTGCTTGCCTCCGCCTGCTGGCGGATGCTGCTCTACGTTGGAGCGTACGGGCTGACGATTCGCCGCGTGATGTCGCTCTGGCTGATGGCGTACTTCGTATTTCTTACGGGAGTTGGCGTGGTGCGCATCTATCGCGAACGAACGCCGTTTCTGCGCATTGGCGCGTTTGCGCTGATCTACTGGTACGCGGCGTTTCTCTGTGTGAACTGGAATACGCTGATGTGCGCATACAACGCGGCTCACTAACCTGACGGATCAGCAATCGAGAACTCGTTCTCCTAACGGCGTCGCATACGGCGGCGTCGTTTTTTACTGTAAATTGGCGGTTTCATCGAAAAAAACATTGTATTTTACATATGGTTGTCATACAATAAACTCAAAATACGATATGAGTTTACGGAGTTTTTATGACGAACGACGCGGAGCTTTACAACGAAACACTGCGGCTCTACTGGGAGCAGGGGTTGAAGTTTACGATGGACGACCTGAGCGATCGGCTCGCGATCAGCAAAAAGACGCTCTACGAAATGGTGCGTTCGAAGGAAGAGCTGGTTACGCGCATGATTGAGCGCTACTTCGAGCTGCTCGCGGTCGAACAGGACGCGATCCACCGCGATACATCGCTCTCCACACTGGAAAAACTAAAACGGCTCCTGTCCGCAATTCCCGCCTTTCCGATCAAGTCCTATCACTTAAAAGAGCTCAGAACAACCTACCCAAACGCATTTTACATTTTAAACGAGCGGCTCAGCCGCGGCTGGGAACGCACGTTTTCGGTGATTGACCAGTGCAAATCGGAAGGTACAATCGGCGAACTGGACAACGACTTCTTCAGCAAGGTATTTGCCGCGTCGGTGGAGCGATTTTTAGAGGAAGACGAGATCGACTCGGAATACTCGTTTAAACAAAAGCTGGAACAACTGGTCAATATGCTGTTATTTGGAATTTGCAGGAAGGGGTCTGAATCATGAAACACAAACCGAGCTCAACGTCCGACGTCTCCGGAGAAATCCTCGTTTCGCGCAAGAAACGAAAGAAGCACATCGGTCTGTTCGTCTTTCTGGGAATTGTCGTACTCGTCGCCGCCGTGGCGGTCGTCTACTTCGTTCCCTTCGGAACGTACGACCTCTCGCCCGCGCCGACGACCCTCGTGACGGACGAGGGCAGCTTTGTCTACTATCTACCGCTCGATTCCGAGAGTCCGTGGGCTAAGTTTCGCGCAAACGACCTGCAAAACGGCAGAACGCCCGTGGTTCCGGCGGAGAACGACAAACAGCCTTGGGTGTATCAAACCGGTAAGGGTATCTTCTCCTCTCCGGTCATCGACGGGGACGGCAATTGCTACATCGGCTCCGCGGATACGATGTTCTACTGCTTCAACCCGGACGGTACGGTCAAGTGGTCGTATAAAACCGGCGAAATTATCGACTCCTCCGCGCTGCTGGACAACAAGGGCCGCGTGATCGTTGCCTCTGGCGACGCGATTACCTACTGCTTCAACCGCGAAACGGGCGAACTGCTCTGGAAGTTTACCGCGGACACGGCGGAGCAGCTCATGGAGAAATACGGCATCAAGACATGGAACGTGAACTGGTTCGAGGGGAATGTCGGCATCCTGCCGGACGGAACGCTGCTCGTGCCAAACGACAACTGCCTCGTCTATTGCCTCGATCCGGACACCGGCGCAGTGAAGTCCGTATTCACGGCAAACGACCTGATCTGGTCGCTGCCCGCCGTCAACACGAAGGCCGGAAATATCTTTTTTGCAACCTGCCATCAGCTGCTGCAAAATGTGTTTAGCTACAACATTGACGGCACGAAGCGCTGGGTGCGCGGTGACTTTTTAGGCACCGTCGCGGCAACCACAATGCTCACGAGCGACGCGGAAAACGGCGCAGTGCTCGTCGGCGGGTTCGACGGGTATCTGCGCGCCATGGCGCAGGACAGTGGAAAGCAGCTCTGGGCGTTTGGCACGAACGACCACATCTACGCCAGTCCCGCGCAGCTTTCCGACGGCACCGTGCTGCAGGCCAGCACGGACGGAACGCTCTATGCGATTGACCCGAACACCGGCAAGGCGATTTGGGAGTTTGATACGCTCGAACCAATCCGTTCCTCCCCGGCGGTGGACGGAAACGACAACGTCTACTTCGGTAACGGCGAAGGCAAGCTCTATTGCATCAACTCCGATGGCACGCTGCGTTGGAGCTACCAGTGCATTCAGGCGAACCGCAACGATCTCAACGGTTCCCCCGCGCTGGGGTTTGACGGCGTGTACATTGCGGGTGAGAGCGGCGAGGTGTTCTTCGTTCCGTATGACTATCCGCTGACCGAGGCGGGCAAGCAGGACCCCCGCTGCTACACCGGCGGCGAGGACATGCCGAATAACGGCGCGGATTTCGTGTTTACCACGTCCTTTGGCGCGCTTGAGCAGACGCCGGAGGAAGCGATTGCCGCAAACGACCTGATTACGCTCTCGCTGCTCGTGCGCAAGGACGGGGACAACGTGCTCTCCGCGTTGGTGCGCAACTCCGTGCAGGTGTCGGTGTCCGGCAACGAGGGGTACCGCGTGGAGGTTGGCGCGACGAATAAGTTCGTCAACATCATCCCCAAGGAGTATTGGACGCCGGACACGAGCGGAAATATCACCGTTACGATTCGGGCGGATTACAACACGAACCTCAGCCGCTTCGGCCTCAAGTTCTTTGGCGGAACCAAGGCGGGGACCATCGAAAAGAGCTTTACCTTCCGGGTGAACGGCGGGTCGGGTGCGGCGAATCCGTTCACCACGGCGGAGGACGGGGCACAGAGTGTCATCGAACTTTCGCGGCTGTCCATGCCGACGCCTTCCATGCTGCCTTCCTACAACCAGATCGGCTTCGACTCGCTGCACTACATTGGCGGCGTGCTCTATCGAAAGGCGAACGGGCAGGCGGTCGTTTGGGTCATTGAGGGTCGACAGGGCGAAAACGGGAAGGTCACGATCAATCCGGACGTGAAGACCCGCTACCCGCTGCTGATGGACTATCAAAACGGGCTCGTTACCCTATCCAACTACAAGGGCTTTAAGATCAACTTCATCGGCACCTGGGACATGCCGTTTGCTTCCTACCGGATCGACACCGCGCTGAACGCCAAGGGCGAGTTCGACCAGCCCGCGACGATTACCGCCGTCGCCAACTGCGACGAGATCGCCTACTACGGACCGGGGCTGAAGCTGACCGGCATGAGCGAGTTCAAAACCGGGCAGATGTTCGCGCGCGGTGCCTGCAACATTGCTTCCTGGGACAAGGCGACCATGCCCGAGGGTGTGGGTTCCGTCGCGGTGTAGCTTGGTAAGGACGCCGTAACCGCCACGTTTACGGGCAGCAGCATCCGCGCGGACGAGCACGTAATCGGCATTCTGCTGGCCGACAAGGACGGCGACCCGCTGTCGCTCTATTACACGAAGAACACCAGCGTTGTGGCAAACGACGACGGAACGGTGCAGTCCGTAACGGTTTCGTTTGACAAGGGAGAGGATGTGTCTTCCGCGGCACGCGCCTATGTGCTCGTGGACACGTATCCGGTGTATGTCGACGCGGCGCTTTCGCCCGTGGTAAATTAACAACTGCAAGAACACAAAAAACGGAGGGGCGTTTGCCTCTCCGTTTTGCGTATCGCTGATGAAAAATTAGTTGAAATTGGTTCTTGAATTACTCATCGTCGCTTGTCGAAGCGGGCGTTTGCGGAAGCCATTGCTTCAGGATTCGTGAAAACAGCCAGCTGTTGGCAACGGCGATCAACGAAAACCCAAACAGGAACCAGAAGATGCTGCTCAATAGCAGGTAATACGGCGCAAACAACAGCAGTCCCAGCGGAAGCAGCGTCAGCGCGGCGGCGACGAGCGCGGTCAGCGGGTGTGTCACGGCGAGCACAAACGCGTTTTTAAGCGTCCGCCAAATCGAGTTGTCAAACCGCGCTTGCAGGGCAAACGCAACGGGCAGCGTGATGGCCGCCGCCAGCGCGAGCAAACCCGAACCCACCCAGAACACGAGCGGAAACGCGGCGGGGTTTGCCTGCATGACGCGAAGGTCGAGAAACAACCCCGCGCCGAGTACCAGAAACAGAACGGTCAAAAACGTTGCCTGCCAGAAGTTCCGGCGAAACGCGGAAAAAAAGGTTTTCGCAATCTGCTTGTCCTCGCCGCGCACCATCTGAAACGAAACCGTGTACAGCGCGGCGGCGGATGCGCCGATGGTCACGACAGGAATGGAGCAAAGCAGAAACAGAATATTGACCAGCGCAAGATCGCCCACGCGGCCGATGGCGCGCATGAGGGGGCTGTCTGGTCGAAAAACGGAATTAATCATCGGCTGTTTGGCGGGTTTGGTACGCCAATCCTTTCGGTAGATTGTCTTCATGATAACACGGGGTGTAGCAGGAGAGAAGCGGGCGTTTAGCCCGCTTCTCCCGTTTTCTCATCCAGCGTAAATCGTAGGCGGTAGGTGCGCGCTTCCCCGCCCTCCAGGAAAGGCAGCTCCCCGCGGGAAAGCGCATCCTCGCGCCCGTCGATCGGCGCGTTTGCAGGCTCCAGTCCCATGACGTATTCGCCTTTGACAAAATTCTTCCATTGCACAAAGTGATCGAGCGTCGTGGTGTCAAACGCGAGACGGAGACGAATCCCCTCCCGCGCGTTCTCTAACGTTGCAGTTGTCCAACCGTTTGCGTCCTTGGTGGTCGTGTAGTAGTAGCAGGCTTCCTCCATCGCGTTCTGCGGCGGCAGAATCTCGTTCAGCCGTGGCAGCTCCTGTTCGGCAAACGGCGTGCGCGCGCGCACCGCGGAATGCGGAATCGAGAACGCGGAGTCCGGTTGCAGCAGCGGATAGCCCATGTTGCAGTGGTAGAGAATCGTGTGCGGCACGCGGCGAAAGCCCTCGTTCTTGACGACGTCGATGATCTCTACTTCATCCTTGCGATAGCAAATGCGAATGGTTCGGGTAAGCGACAGGTTCGTTCCCGCGAGCATGCCCTCTTTCATGGTACCGACAAGCTCGACGACGGGGCCGTCTTCATCTTCCGTTTCCGTGATGTTCAGGTGCTCGGCGGGGCGGCTGGCAATGCAGCCGTGTTCCTTTTGCGTGTCCCAATCCGAGCCGCTGCGAAGGCCGGTGTTGCTCAGCCCGCAGGTGTAGAGGAATCCGCCGGAGAACGCCTCGCTCCAGCCCTCGCCGGTGACCTCGTAGTAGGCGGGGTGGCTCAGGCCGTTGCAGGTGACGTAGTTCAGGCAACGGCCCTTGTAACGCAGCACGGTAATGTCCATACAACGGTCGACGGCGACGGTGAGCGAAAGGTTGCCGCCGTTGTGAATGTCGACCACGCGAACGCCGTCCGCGCGTCCGCCGATGAGGCGCGACTCGCGCACGGAAAAGAGCTGCTCGCGGTTGCCGACGTATTGCTTCGTTTCGAAATAGTTCATTCGGTTCCTGCCTTAAAACAACGGTTCGAGCCGGTCATACAGCGCGCTGTACTTTTCGTAGAGCTGGTCGTAGAGCGAAAACTGCGCCGCGTCCGGCTGCCGCCAGTCGGTGACTTTGTTGGCGAGCGCTGCCGCCGCCTCCGCACTCTCATAATACCCGAGCGCGACGGCGGAGAGAATCGCGACGCCGAGGGAGGCGCACTCCGGTTCGGCCAGCGCGCCGATGGGCTTTTTGGAAACGTCCGCCTTGATCTGCTGCCAGACGGCGCTTTTCGCGCCGCCGCCGAGCGAGCGGATCTCGTCGACCTTGATGTGGTTGACCTCCTCGATGAGCTCCATGTTCTCGCGCAGCATACAGGCCACGCCCTCGAAAATAGCGCGAAGGAAATGCGCCTTGGTCGAGTCCAGCCCCGCGCCAAAGAACACGCCGCGGACGACGGAGTTCGCGTGCGGTTGCAGGCTGCCGTTGAGGTAGGGGTACGCAATCAGCCCGTTTGCACCGGGTTCCGTCGAGGCGACCAGATCGTCGATGCGCGCGTAGACGGAGCGGCCCTCGCGCTCGGCTTGTTCGGATTCCAGCTCGCAGAAATTGTCCTTAAACCACTTGAGGAACATACCCGCCGTCATGCTGATCGTAATCATCAGATAGCGATTCGGCAGATAGTGCCGGTAGACCGTGACGCGCGACGGGTGGTTCAAGTCGGGTTGGTCGAGTGTGGCAACGAGACAGAGCGCCGTACCCGTGGTCTCCGTCAGGATGCCCGGCGCGAGATTGCCCGCGCCGATGGCGCCCGCGGTTTGATCCATGGCGCCGGTGACGACCTTGACCTCCTCCGAAAGCCCCAGCTCCGCGCGAACCTCCGGCAGTACATTTGCCGGAACGACCGCGCCGCATTCCAACAGTGTTGGCAGTTTTGCCGAATCGATACCCGCTGCGTTCAGCATCTCGGCCCAGTATCCGTCCGAGCAGAGCTGGAACCAACCGGTGCTCGTGGTCAGCGCTTTTTCGCTCACGCGCGCGCCGGTCAGGCGAAAGACGATGTAGTCCTCCAGTAGCAGGAACGTTGCCGTTCTTTTGTAGACCTCCGGTTCGTGTTCCTTGAGCCAGAGCAGCTTGGCAATCGGCGTATAGCCGTTGAGCTCCGGCAGGCCGGTTTCACGGTAGAATCGCTCGGCGGGAAAGCGCTCGCTTAACCGCGCCGCCTGCTCGCCCGCGCGTTCGTCCAGCCAGACAATTGCGTTTCGCAGCGCGTTTCCGGTTTCATTGATCGGAATAAACGTTTCCCCCTGCGTGGTGCAGGAGATGGCGACGATCTGCTTTGCGTCAACGCCCGCCTTGGCTATGGCGTGTTTTGCGCCGTCCAGCACTGCGCGCCAGTAGGTCTCCGGTTCGAGTTCGACAAAACCGGGGCGCTCTGTGAGCAGGCGATATTCACCGTTCGCGTGGCCCAGCAGGCGCAGCGAACGATCGAATACGCAGGTTTTGACGGACGTGGTGCCGATGTCGAAGGTCAAAAAGCAGTCCAAATGGATTCCTCCGCTCGATGGTTTTTTACGTCAGGCGCGAACGTACTCCACGCCCCAGAGGTCGCAGAGCATCTTCCAGCGGTTGGCGACGTCGCCGAGGCTGATCACCTCGTGGTGCGTGCCGCCCGCGCGGAGCCAGTTTTCCACGCAGGTGGTCACGCCGCTGTCCGGCCGCCAGAAGATATACGGCATTTCGCAGCCGGCGAGGTCGTTCTTGGGCAAAATGTCGCCCGTTGCGGTGACGAGGCGGAAGTGCTCGCCGCGCATCGGCGCGAGCGAGGTCAGCGTGGAGCGGCCAACCTCCGGTGTAAACATCAGCGTCGGCGGATTCTCCAACCCGCCTTCGCCGAGGTAACGGTCGATCAGGCGGGGCTTGACGTCCTTGCGGTGCGTCGCCCAGTTGCCTTCGCCTGCGTGGCAGAAGCAGATGGCGTTCTCTTCGAAGTCCATCATGTACATCTCGGTGAAGTTGCCGCCGCCATCGCCCAAGCGATGCGCCGCGGCGACCATCGATGCGCAGACAAAGTCGCCCTCCGCCGCGTAGCCATAGCCATCCACCATGAGCTGGGAAGCCGCATAGAGCGGCAACTGGCGAAAGCGTTTGTCGTCGCCAAAGATATCGAACTGCGCGGTGAACGCGCCGAATTCCTTGTCGACAAGCCACTGCTTGAAGCCGAGGTACAGTTTGACCGCTTCCGCGTGGCTCTCGTAGCTGAGCTTGGGGTCCATGGTGAACGTTGCGCGGTCCTTTTCAATCTGCGCGTCAATCTGCGCCTTGGTCACGTCCTGCATTCGCGTGTAGACGGAGCCGACCGTGTCATTGCAGATTTCTACGCCGATGTTCTGATAGTAGGCCATGTCGTCAATCAGGATGTCGCCCATGCCGCACATGCGGCTGAGCACGCCAACCTTCATGCCCCTTAGCGCGCGATAGGTCATCGCCGCGCGGGCAAAGTCCTCAACGAAGCGAACGAGACGCGGATCGTGCCGCTCGCCTGCGAAGAACTGGCACGTAAAACCGCTGCGAACAATCATGTTCGCGTTGTCCTGCGCGCCGTGGATGCCCTGATTCACGGTCAGATCCAGCTCCAGGAAGTCCTTCTTGACCGTGGAGTCCGGTTGAACAACCGCGAGCGCGATGGGCAGGCGGTTGTCCTGCAGCGCATGCTGGAGGTAGACCGCGTGGCTGTAGGTCAGCAGCACGATCAGGATTCCATCGTATTGCTGCTCGTTGAAATAGCGCACCTTCTGTTCGATGCTCGCGCGGTTGAGTCCCGCGCCGGGAAAGTCGACGTCCGCAACGCCGGAAAACAGCGCGGCGAGTTCGCGCGCGTAGGATTCCTGCCGCGCGGTGATGCCGGCAAAGATTGGCTCGTATCCGTCCGTCATCAGCCCAAGCAGGCCAAGTTTCGGTTTTCTGAAAGGAAGCATATTCGGTTTATCCTCCGTATAACGTTTGAAAATGACCTTACTTGATGGCGCCCATGCTCATGCCCTTGACAATGCTCTTTTGGAAGATTGCGTAGACCGCAAGCGCCGGAATTGCACTCATGAGCAGGCCCGCATACTGGAACGGCGGATCGCCGGTGTAGCGGCCAATCAACGACGAGAGCGCGACCATGACTGTGCGCTTGTCCATGCTCTTTAAAAGCACCATGGGCGTAAACAGGTCATTCCAGCTGCAAATGAAGAAGAAGATGATCGTCAGCGAAATCGCCGGCCAGCCCATCGGCATGACCACGTGTCGTAGCCGGCCAAAGTAATCGCAGCCGTCAATCGTCGCCGCTTCGATCAGCTCGTTTGGAATGCTCTTGAAGTTCGCGGTCATGAGCATGATTGTCTCCGGCAGGAACATTGCCCAGTAGGCGATGATTACGCCGAGGTAGCTGTCCACGAGGCCGACCTTGGCAAAGCTAATGTACATCGGGATCATCGTGACCTGCGCGGGCACAAACAGCGTTGCCAGAATCGCAAGGTAGATGCCGTTTTTGCCCCTGAACTCCACCTTGGCAAACGAATACGCCGCGAGGGTTCCAAAGACCACGAGCCCCAGCACCGTAAAGAACGAAATGATGAAGCTGTTGCCAAAGAGCTCCAGAATCTTAAACTGGCTGATCATGGTGACGAAGTTCTGCCACTCCAGCTTCGCCTGCGGCAGGCCGAAGGGGTTGACATAGTACTCGCCGAGGGACTTGAGCGAGTTGATCAGCATGTAGTAGAGCGGGTAGAGAAACGAAACCGCGAGAATCAGCAGCAGGAGGAAGATCACCACGCGGCCAACCGTGCGCCAGAATTTTTGGGGTGTGGATGCGCTTGTTTTCATCATACGATCAACCCCACTTCTTCTCGGCGACGTCGGAGAGTTTCATCTCCGCGCCGGTGATGAGCATCACGATGATAAACAGCACCACGGAGATGGCGCAGGCCATACCGAGCTGGCTGCCCGTGACGAACGATTTTTCGTAGATCATGTAGTCCAGCGTCATGGTTTCGTAGCCGGGTCCGCCGCCGGTCATCGAGTAGATCAGCGAGAAAAGGCTCGTAAACGTCCAAACCACGGCCATCACGACACAATAGGTGATGACGCTCGTGATCATCGGCAGAACGACTTTGAACGTGCGCTGAAAGAAGTTCGCGCCGTCGAGCCGCGCCGCTTCAAACACGCTGGGGTCAATGCTGGACATGCCGCCGAGGATGACGATGGTCTGCCAGCCGATGGAGTACCATGTGATGCAACCGACCATGATCGGAAGCGCGGTTGATCCGTCGCCCATCCATTCGCGGACGGAAGCGCCCGCGCCGAGCGCCTCGAGCACCTTGTTGACGGGGCCGTCGAGACTGAACATGGAGCGGAAGAGGTAACCGAGGATCACGAGGGAAATGATCTGCGGAATGTAGTAGATCGCCCGGAATGCCTTCCAGCCGGGCACCTGTTCATATAGAAGCACCGCGACGACGAGGCCGATGATGACCTGCAGCGGCACACTCAGCAGCAGCACGAGATTGTTCTTGAACAGCGTCATGAACAGCCCCGAACCGAAGAATTCCTTGTAATTCGCAAGACCGACAAAGTCGTTCTTGTAGAGGCCGTCCCAGTTGGTGAAGCTGCGGTAGATCGTCGCCAGAATCGGATATGCTTTGACGAACAGCAGAATCACGAGGACGGGCAGCAGCGAAAGATACGCGATGCGGGCGCGCTTACGCTGCATGTCTCCCGCGCGGGGGAGTGCCGCGATGGAGGCGGATTTTTGTGCCATGGGATCGTCTCCTTTGATAAGCCCCAAGGGCGGTTACCCGCCCTTGGGACCGGATTACGCTTTGGGAAAGGGGGTTATTTCACAACTTTGCTGTCGAGATCCGCCGCGAATTCCGCGGGGGTCATCTTGCCGGCGAGCACGAGCGGGAGCAGGTTGTAGAAGTCGCCGACGATGTTCGTGTAGAGCGAGTTGTCCACCCAGTAGACGGTCTTGTCCGCCCAGGTGAAGAGCTTGGCCGCGGCGGAACCTTCCGCGAGGCCTAGGTCGGCGGCGGAGATGTCCGTGCGGGTCGGAACCTTGGACTGCACCTGCAGGAACTTCATGACCTCGTCCTTGCTGTTGAGGAAGGAGAGGAACTTAACCGCGAGTTCGGGGTTCTTGCAGTCCTTGGAGACCACGAGGCACTGGCCCGGGCCGCCGATGGTCTTGTCGGTAATCTGCGCGCCCGGGAAGTCCGGCGGCAGCATGACGCCAACGTTCTCCGCGCCGAGGGCGGTTTCCGCGTCGGAAACAACGGAGGAGACCTGCGGCATCATGGCGACGGTGCCCTGGCAGAACTTGTTCCAGCTATCGGCGGAGGTGACGGCGTCCGCATTCAGGTAGCCGTTTGTCATCGTCGAGCGATAGTAGTCGACCGCGGAGAGCAGGCCCTGATCATCCGCAAACTTGGTTTCGCCCTTGCAGTTGCTGATGATGCGGTCAAAGCCGGACTGCTGAATCCACCAGTAACCGACGACGTAGCAACCGAACCACGGGAAGCTCTCGTCCGAAGCGATGGGCTGGTAGCCCTTGTCCTTGATGGTCTGGCAGGCGGCGTTGAAGTCTTCGATCGTGCGCGGCGGGTTGTTGTCGAAGTCGAGGCCGCAGTCCTTGATGATCTGCTTGTTGTAGATGAAGAAGCAGATTTGGTTGTCGCTTGTCGGATAACCGAGCACGGCGCCGGTCGCAGGGGAGGTGACGGAATCCCAACCGGTGATGTTCGCCTTGTCTTCGGTCGGAACCAGCTTGGAGATGTCGAGGATGACGTCTTCCATAGCGAAGATGTTTTGTCCGGTCCAGAGGTTCGCGAGATCCGGGGCGGTTCCGGCCATCGCGTCCGCTTTAAAGGTCTGGTGCGCGGTTTCGCCGTCCGCGGAAACCACGAGCTCAACCGTTACGCCGGGGTTGGCATCTTCAAAGCGTTTGATGGCCTGGGAGATGTACCAGTCTTCCTGCGCGAGCTTCTGCTCGCTGGGGCCAATGTAGCTGTCCTTGCCGTTGATCCAAATCGTGAGCTTGTTGGCATCGGCTTTCTTGGCGCAGCCGGTGAGCGTGGCCAGGGTGCCAAGCATCAGGGCGACGACGAGAAGAAGAGCAATGGCTTTTTTCATCTGTAACTTCATTCCTGTTCCATCCTTTACTGATATTTTGAACAAAGGGTTTTCACCCTTGATTCCGAAGGAAGGTGTCCTGCCGGACGGGCGCGTCAACGGGAAGTGGTTGACGCTGATATTTTGAATACAGGGCGGCATTGCCCTGAATTCCGAAGCAAATCGGCACCTGCCGAAATCGGGGAACAACAAAAAGACGATTCGATCGCGATACTTCTCTGTACGCGGAGCAATTCGTTGGGTGTTTCGGTCTTAATTGTCTCGCTCGCAGGCGGTTGGTTGACGGTTTTCGAAAATAGTTGCGAACTTGTATGCAGATATGTTATATTAACTACAAAAGGTGCTCCACGCACCCTTACAAGGCATATCCTGCCACGAACAAAAGAAAAAGTCAAGTATTATTGCGAAAATATTCGCGATTGACAGAAACTGATTCTTGCAGTTAAATGGTAGATGATAGCAAATATCCCATAACTAGTCTGTTCTGTATCAAAATCTTATCTGCAACTTATCTGGGGGTAGACACGTATGCTCGACAAAACCGGTGCCGTGCCGCTGTATGCGCAGCTGGCCGATGTGCTCAAGGGAAAGATGATTTCCGGCGAGATTCGACCGGGCGATAAACTCAAGAGCGAAGCGGAAATGGTGGAGGAGTTCGGCGTCGGCCGGCTCACGGTGCGCAGCGCGCTCTCCCTCCTCGTAGAAGCGGGTTATCTGGAAAAGGCGCAGGGCAAGGGTACGTTCTGCAAGGCGGCGGGCGAGGTGAACTACCTCAACATCGAGGCCGTGCTCGACATGGGCAACACCTACTTTATTCCGACCTACTACGTCAAGGGTATTTCCGAAGTGCTCGCGGGCAACAACTGCAACTTCATCATCAGCGACACGAACTCCAACGCGGAGAGCCTCTGCTCGCAGCTCGAGCAGATTTTACTCAAGAACAGCTCCGGCGTGATCTTTCAGCTCACGCAGGTGGAGCTTTCGCCGGAGATTCGCGTGCGGTTGTTTGCCTGCCTGACCGCGTTTAAGAATCGCGGCATTCCTTGTATCATGATTGACAGCCGGCTGGAGGATGCGGACGTTTCCTACGTCGTGCTGGACGAAACGGCAGGCGGCGCGCGCGTTGCCGAGCACTTTGCCGCGTTCGGGCACAAGAAATGTGCCGTTGCCTACCGCGGCAACTGCTGCGACGCGCTGCAGCGCTATCAGGGGTTCTGCAAGGCGGCAAAGATGTTTAGCATGGAGGAACCGATTGCGCTTTCCTGCGGCGAGACGCTGGAGGCGGAGCTGCTGGACGCGGTTCGCTCGCGCGGGGTGACGGCGGTGTTTGGGTATAACGATGAAATCGCGGTTCGGTGCCTGCGCGCGCTACGAAAGCACGGAATCTCCGTGCCGGAGCAGGTTTCGCTGATTGGCTTTGATGATTCCTATTTAGCGACGACGAGCGATCCGCAGCTGACGACGATTTCGCACCCCAAGGAAGTGATGGGGCGGCACACCGCGCAGGCACTACTGAAGTTGATTCGAAAGCAGATTCGCGCGCCGTACACGGAGGTGTTCCATCCGGAGTTGGTCAAGCGCAGCTCGTGCGCACGAGCGCGGGAATAGCGCGCAGACTTGCCTCCCTCGGATGAGGGAGGTGGCGCGAAGCGCCGGAGGGAGCGAACGTCTCTCTCCCCCAGTCGCCTGACGGCGACAGCCCCCTCGTCAGAGGGGGCCGAAAATAGAGGGAGCCATAAAGAGCACGAAAGCGACGGAATACTCCGCCGCTTTTCTTGATGCTCCGCGTTTACGCTATGGTGAAGCGATAGATCGTTTCGGTCGTGTACAGATCGCCCGCCTTGAGCACGATGCTCGGAAAATGCGGGTGCTGCATGGCGTTTGCAAAATGCTGGGTTTCGAGGCAGAACCCCGCGCGGTCCTTGTAGATCGTGCCGCCCTTTCCGCCGAGACTGCACATGTCGTATGGCGTAAACAGCTGCACGCCCGGCTGGTCGGTCAACACGTCCATTCCGATTCCGCCCGCCGGATCAAACGCGCGGGCAACGAGCTCCACGCCGCCCTGCGGATGGTTCAGCACGAAGTTGTGGTCGTAGCCCAGCGCCGCGTCCATCAGATACTCGCGGGAAGCAATGTCCCGACCAATCGGTTTTTCCGCGCGAAAATCAAGCGGCGTGCCTTCGACGCTTGCGATTCTGCCGGTCGGCAGGATGGTTGCGTCGATGCAGGTGAACCGATCCGCATCAATGCGCAACGTCTGCTCCAATACGGTGCCGGAGCCCTGCCCGGCGAGGTTGAAATACGCATGGTTCGTCAGGCTGCAAAGCGTGTCCCGGTCGGACACCGCGAAATAGCGAATCGATAGCGCGTTGTCCTCGCCGAGCCGATAGCTGGCCATTGCGCTGAGGTTGCCGGGAAATTCCTCCTCGCCGTCCGGACTGAACAGCGAAAACACCACGGCGTCCTCTTCGACGGCTGCCTTCCATAGGCGTTTGTCGAACCCGATCTTTCCGCCGTGGGAACAGTTGCCGCAATCGTTGGCAAAGGGGAAATACTCCTCCCCGTTGAGCGTATAGTGCGCGCCGCCGATGCGGTTTGCCACGCGGCCAATCGTCGCGCCGATGTACCATTCCTGCTGCTGATATTCCTCCAGCGTGTCGAACCCGAGCACGACGTCCTTCATTTCGCCGTTCCGGTTTGGAACGCACATGCTCCGCCAGGTGGCGCCGTAGTCCAGCAGCGTGCAGCACGCGCCGGAAGAATTGGTCATGGTATAGAGGGATACTTCCTCGCCGCCGGGCATCCGCCCGAACGGGGTCTTCGTAATTTGCATGATTCGTTTCTCCGGGAGTTAAAATTCGGGATCGTAGTGTTCGTCCACGGGTTTCCAGACGGCTCGCCGAAGGCAGATATCCCGAAACCGTAGTTTCGAGCAATACGCCTCAAACCCGAACCGGCCGTATTTCGACGTGTCGATCGGGTCCGGGTCGGTAACCTCCAGCACGAGCGCGCCGTCGATGAGGATGAACGCGTGCCCCTGAATACTGCCCATCTGAACGAAGTACTCGTGCCCCGGGGCAAACGAAAAGAGCGGATTTGCGGCGTTGAGCTTGTATTCCGGCGATTTTTCGAACCCGACTTTGCCGTGCCACCAGCCCTGCAGGCCGCCGACGTAGGCGACGTCCCGCGTGTTGGTTTCGTAATTCCAGCTCCCGCTCCACATGGCATTGATGTCGTGCGTGCAGGGCAAAATGGTGTTTGCGCGAAACTCCAGCAGTACGTCGCCAAAGAAATCCTCGCGCGAAATGACCATGCCGGGGCTGTTGTCACGGTGCTCGCCAATCAGCCAGCCGTCCACCACACGCCAGCTTCCGCCGCGAATGTCAAAGTCGGCGGCGAGCACCTCCGGCGTCATAGCTTTTTGCCAGAGGGGAAAGCACTCGTCCAACAGCAATTCTTTCTGTAGCAGCCGCATCGTAGAAGCGTCCTTTCTGAAAATCGACTCAGTCCATCCGCTGGATGGCGAGCATGGCGTCGTACAGCGCGAGGAACTGGCGGTGTTTGCGTTCGTAGATCGCGTTCGGTTGCGGCTCGTAGGTGCGCGTGATGCGAATGGTCGCGTCCGCCGCTTCCGCGAGGGAGGCGAACACGCCCGCAGAAGTCGCGCCAATCATGGCCGCGCCCAACAGCGCCGCTTCCTTTTCTGCGGGAATGCAGACGGGAATACCCGTGACGTCTGCCTGCATCTGGCACCAGACGGCGGATTTTGCGCCGCCGCCGGTCGCGATGATTCGCTTAACGGGCGTACCGCTTGCGCGGATGCGGTCGCAGTTCTTGCGCAGCAGGTGGCAAACGCCCTCCATGACGGCGAGCGCGAGGTCAAACGCATCGTGCGGGCTGCGCAGGCCAAAGAACACCCCGCAGGCGTCGCGGTCAAACTCCGGCGCGTTGGTGCCGACGAGATACGGCAAAAACAGCACGTCTCCCGGACGGCGCTCCTGCGCAACGCGGTCGATTTCGGCAAAATCCGTATTGGGCAGAAACGCGTGTTTGTACCATTCGAGGCTGACGCCGCCGCTCTCCGCGACGGGAAGCATCACGTACTGCCCCGGCAAAAACCCGTAGTGCATGGGAATGCCCGTGTCGCGCGGTGCGGGTTCGGCGGCGAGCGTGGAAAGGCCTAGCACCGTTCCGGTGGACAGGCTTAATAGGCCCGTGCGGACGTTGCCGGTGCCAATCATGCCGCAAAAATGGTCGAGCGTGCCGCGATTAACCGCAACATCCGTTGGCAGGCCGAGCGTATCCGCAAGTTCAGGCAGGAGCGTACCCGCCGGTTTGCAGGGTTCGGCAAGAGGCGGCAGCTGCGTTTCGCGAATGCCAAGATACGCGAGCATCTCCGGCCAGTATCGCCGCTCGTAGATGTCGAAGTAAAACGAAAACGTCGCGATAGAGCAGTCCGCCGCGAGCGATCCGGTCAGGCGATAGACGATGTAATCCTTGAGCAGCACATAGTGCGCCGCCGCGGAGAACACCTCCGGGCGGTGCTTGCGCAGCCAGAGAATCTTGGTGGCGGGCCAGGTGGGCAGCGCGGCGGGTTGTCCGGTGTGCGCGTAGCACGTTTCACCGGGGAATGCCGCTTCCAGCTCCGCGCACTCCGCCTGCGAGCGCTCGTCCATCCAGGAGATCGCGTTCATCAGCGGTCGACCGGACGCGTCGAGCACCAGCAGCGACTCCGCTTGTCCCGTGAGCGTGATGCTTATCAGTTCGCGCGGGTCCGTGCCGCCAGACGCAAAGAGGGAACGAATCAGTTCGAGCAGGTCGTTTAGATACGCGTTTGGATCGAACTCGACGAACCCGTCCTCGCGAAGGTACGTAAGCGGAACGCTCTGCGTCGATAGACGACGCATGTGCTCGTCGTAGAGCGCGGCCTTGGTGTTCGTGCTGCCAAGGTCAATCGCAAGAAACAGCATGTGTGTTCTCCTCCCGATGTCAGAGGGTAATTTGACTTGCGCGGCGCGCGGCAAGCAGCGAAACAAGCCCCGCAATCAGCGCGGCGACGGCAAGCAGCGCAAATGCGGCGCCGAGGTTCAGCCGGTCGGACAGCAATCCCATCAGCGCCGGAAACACCGCGCCGCCAAGGCCGCAGCCCGCGCTCATGAGGCCCATTGCCCCGCCGGAATTGCCGGGGTGGCGCTGCGCCGCGAGGTTCATGAGGTTTGCCCAAACAGGGCCAAAAGAGAAGCCGATCAGCGCCGCGGCGACGAGCGCCGGAACGGGCGATCGAAGCAGTGCGAGCACGGAAAACAGCGCGGCTGAAAACAACAGACAGTAAATAAGCGCACGCTCCGGCTTGACCGGAAGAACGCCAAACACCAGCCGGGACAGCGCCATGCTCGCCCAATAGGCGGAGATGGCGTAAGCGCCAAACGAGGCGGCGTTGAGCCGGAGCGCAAACAGCGACTCCGTAAAGTAGCCGATGCCGTTTTCGAGTCCGACGTAGAGCAGAATGGCGACAAAAAAGAGCGAGAACGAGGTGTCCGAGAAGAAGGCCTGCGCGGGTTTTTGCGCCTGCTCCGTGGCGGAGACCGTCGCCGGAAACCGCGTCAATAGCAGGGGAAGCAGCGATGCGAGCGCTCCCGCCGCGCAGATCCAGAACACCGCGCGCCAGCTCCAGCCGAACGACTGTGTTCCAAGTTGCGTCAACAGCGGGCTGGTCACCGCGCCGAGACTGAGCGCGCCCTGCGAAAGATTGACCCAGCGCGCGCCGTGCTCCGGCGAAGCGTCCGCAAGAGCGGCGCTACCCGCGCTTTCGCAGACGCTATATCCCGCGCCAATGCAGAACACGCCCACCGCAAAGAGAAAGACTCCTCCGGCGAGCGCGGCGAGCACGCAGCCGGAGAGAAAGACGAACAAAAAGACAAGAATTACGTTGCGCTTGCCCGCGCGGTCGGAGAGCCGGCCAAACACGAGCGGCATGAGGATGACGCTGACGTACTGCGCGGCGACGAGCAGCCCCCCGCCGACGGCGCCGACGGAAAATTCGCCGGAGATGCTGCGCAGCGCGAGCTGAAAACCGCCCATCTCGAACCCGACGAAGAACATCAGCAGCGAAAAGACCGGCAACAGCGCCGGAATGCGAATCTTAGACGAGTTGGACTTCGACACCTTCCTTTGCGATCCTTTCTACGAGAATCGGATCCGCAGCGTGGTCGGAAATCAGCACGGTGCCGCTTGTGAGCGCGCTGATGCGGGAGAAGCTCTCCCGTCCGAGCTTGGTGCTGTCCGCTACGATGATTGCCTGCGCCGCGCGCTCCATCATGATCCGGTCGATGACGCTCTCCTCGGCATGGTACGTGGTAACCCCTGTGCCGGGATTCACGCCGTCCACGGAGAGAATTGCCCAGTTGGCACGGTAGCGCGCGATCTGCTCTTTCACGTCCTCGCCGTAGGTAAACGAATACTGCGCGCTGATGTCCCCGCCGAGGAGAATCACGCGAAAGGTCGGCAGCCCGCCGAGCTCCACCGCCACGGAGATGGAGTTGGTCACCACGTTGAGGTTTTTGCGCTGCTTGAGTTCCACGGCGGTAAAATACGTCGTCGTGCCGGAGTTGATGAACAGCGTGTCTCCGTCCCGCACGCGCGCGGCGCAGGCGGCGGCAATCGCCTTCTTTCGTTCCATGTGTTCCTGCTTGCGACGCTGAAACTCCAGATTGTAGTAGTTCTTCATGGTCTGGATTGCGCCGCCTTGCGTGCGCTCCAGATATCCGTCCTGCTCCAGCGCGTCCAGATCGTTTCGAATGGTCACGACGGTCGCGCCGAGCGCGTCGCTCAACTGCGACACGCGCACCTGCCCGTCCCGCCGGAGAATCTCCAGTATCTTCTTTCGACGTACGTCGATCTTTAGTTCTCCAGCCATGCGGCAGCCTCCTTGATTGTGTTCGTGCGGACGATTTACGGTCATTCTATCACGTTCGTCTGCGCTTTGCCACGCGAACCGGCGGTTTACTTCATTCCTGTTCGTCTGCGCTTTGCCACGCGAACGATCTTGTTTACTTCATGGCCGCGTGGTTTAATCGTTCGCCGACCGCCCCGCCGGGATGAATCCGCGCGAACTGCTCGCTCTGAAAGCCCGTTTCCTCAATGAGCGCGGCCTGTAGCGCGTCAAACAGCACCGAAAGCACGGTAAAACTCGTCGTTCCCTGCGTGTTGAAGGGGTCGACCTCCTTGGTTACCCGCATTTGGAGCACGATGTCCGCGCCCTTTGCCAGCGGGGATTCCAGATTCTCCGTCACGGAGATGACGGTGACGCCCTTGCTCTTGCAGATGTCGAGAATCGGCAGCAGCTCCGCCGTCTTGCCGCCGCGCGAGGCGAGCAGCATCACGTCGCCCTGTTGCAAATAGCCGCTCGCGCCGTGCACCGCCTCTGCGGGGGAGATGAAGCGCGCTGGACGCTCGATACAGCACATCAAGTGCGCAAAATGCTGGCAGCAGATGCCGGAGTGCCCGCAGCCGCTGGACGCGATG
>DAIRTE010000029.1:0-11208 GCA_036804025.1 Clostridia bacterium
GCTTCCCTTTCTCCCCCGTTTGCGGTACGATTAGAAACAATATTTTTCACTTCGCGGGAGGAAACGAATATGGATCGGTTTGAACAGGTCACCATCGTCAAGCAGGCAAATGTGTATTACGACGGCAAGGTCACGAGCCGCACGGTGCTCTTTGCGGACGGCACGAAGAAGACGCTCGGCATCATTCTGCCCGGCGAGTATTCGTTTGGCACGGCGGACAAGGAGATTATGGAAATCCTTGGCGGTTCGCTCAACGTGCAGCTGCCCGGCGCCGCCGAGTGGGTCACGTTTTCCGCGGGGCAGTCGTTCAGCGTGCCCGCGAACAGCCGCTTCTCGGTTTCCACCGACGGCGTTTGCGACTACTGCTGTTCGTATGTGAAGGAGTAACACCTGACCGACATCGTGCACGGAGGGCGACGGACATGCGAAACGTTGTGCTGTTTATTGCCATGAGCCTGGACGGCTACATCGCCGCGCCGGACGGAAGCGTCGCCTGGCTCGGCGGGCAGGACCCCGGCGGAAACGACTCCGGCAGTTACGACCGGTTTATTTCGGACGTGAGCGACATCGTCATGGGCTACACGACCTACCATCAGCTCAAGACGGAGCTTTGCCCGGACGCTTGGCCGTATCCGAAGCAGACGACCTATGTGCTCACGCACCGCGCGCCGGAAGCGGCAAAGGACGTCGTCTTTACCGGCGAGCCGGTGGAAGCGCTGCTCTCCCGCCTCAAGGCGCAGGAGGGCGGCGAAATCTGGATCTGCGGCGGCGCGTCCGTCGTACACCAGTGCATGCGGTTAGGGTTGATTGACCGCTACCACATCAACATGATTCCGACGATCCTTGGGGACGGAATCCGGCTCTTCGGCGCGCTGGAACAGGAAATCCCGCTGCGGCTGCTCTCGACGGAGCATTACAACGGGATTGTCGATCTGGTGTATACGAAGCGGTAGCGGCGCGGTTCTGGCGCGGATTCGCACGGGTGTGGTATACTGATTTGGAAAGCGAGTGATTGATTTATGAGAAAGAACATCGGCAAATTGCCGCATTTAATCAAACGTGCGGAGGAAGAAGCCGCCAACGCGGAGCTACAGCATCACGGCGACAAGAAGATTTCGCCGAACAACAGCGCCCTGCGCAATCCTGCGAATGCGGGCAAGGCGGCGAGCATGCGGCAGTATGCGAAAAAGGGGTAATTGAGTTTTGGAAAAAAGGAAAGGGCGGCGTAAGCCGCCCTTTCCTTTGATCTTAAGTTTTAGAATTGACATATGATTTAATAATTTTGTGTGGTTGCGTTCTGAAATTTCTCTGTTTATTAAATTCTTGTAAATAACCTATTATGATAGTATAATATCTCTAGTTTTTGGGGAGGTACTATATGCCTGATTGGAAGGATTCTGTTGACAACGTATATTATCAAAAAGAAGCTGAGATTATAATCGGCTTAACCGGTCGAACTGGCTCCGGCTGTTCAACGACAGCAAAAATACTTAGCACCGGAGATTTTCATGATCTTGATCTGCATGATCCAAAAACACATCGATATAACACAACCGACGACAGAAAATATGAGTTGATTTACAACTACTTGCGAGAAAACAAGTGGAAGCCATTTACGATAATTGAAGGAAGCAGTATTATTTTTTCTTTTATTCTTGAAGCAGGATATAAACGATTTACTGATTATATAGAGCAATATAGGACTATTGAAAACGATAAGCGTGTCCGAATTGAAGGTTTTGAAGAACTGCGTAAGTCCCTCGATGGTATACAATCAATATTTAATAGCAGAACTCGTCAGCATAGAATAGAAGAAGAGATTGAGCTTCTGAGTAATCCCAATAGTATTGATTGCGCAGTAATTGAAGAGCTTTTAAAGTATTATACGGATGAATTGCCAAGATTAAAAAAGCAGTTTCAATTGACAATAAAGGATTTTTCTTGTCATCCAGATTGCAATGACAATTCGGTTGGCAAGAAGTGTGTTAAGTCACACTTATATACGTTTCTTTTTCAACAAATCGGTAATAATATTAGAAGCTCTGGGAATCCATATGATGAAAATTTCAATGAGTCACATTTCTTCGATGTCGCTAGGAGAATGAACGCAATTATAAAGCTTATTCGCTTATATAACAGTACTAAAGAGGAGAAGCAAATAAGAATTTGTATAGATGCAATTCGTAATTCATATGAAGCATATTTCTTTAAAGATTTATATAGCTCTTTTTATTTAATCTCTGTGGATACAGAAAATGAGTTTCGAAAACTAAGGCTAGGTAATTTAGATGATGATGAGCTTGAGAGTCTTGACGAAATTGAATATGAACAAAAATTCGAAAAAGAGTATGAAAGCTTTTATCACCAGAATTTGCAGGATTGTTTAGCCATTTCTGATATACATTTATATAACCCGCAAAGTAAAGACGGACGAAAATTCTATTTGACTGATCAAATCGTGAAATATGTTTGTTTGATGTTGCACCCAGGACTAATTACCCCAACTCACCTGGAAAGATGCATGCAAGTCGCATATATTGCACGTTTAAATTCCGGCTGTTTATCGAGACAAGTCGGTGCAGTTATAACAGGGCCAGACTATTCGATAAAAGCTATTGGTTGGAATGATATTCCTGAAGGTCAAATCCCGTGTAATTTACGTAGTGTCCAGAATTATAATAGAAACAAAGATGAGGAAACCTTCAGCGAATTTGAATTGGTAAATGAAGAGTTCCAAGCCGTAATGACTGCTATAAACAAAGAAATTGAACCCTGCGTATGTCATGACAGATATTTTTCGTACTGTTTTAAAGATATATATAATAGCATAAAGAATAAAGAGAATCAGGTGTTTACTCGTTCTCTTCATGCAGAAGAAAATGCATTTCTTCAAATTGTAAAAAATGGAGGGCAAGGAATAAAAGGGGGGAAACTATTCACAACTGCAAGTCCTTGCGAGCTATGTGCAAAGAAAGCATATCAGCTTGGCATTCGAGAAATATACTACATTGAACCCTATCCTGGCATATCGCTTCAGCATATTCTTACTTTCGGAACGTCCGAGAACCCACAAGTGTATTTATTCCATGGCGCAATTGGTGGAGCATATATCAACTTATTTACTCCACGTATCCCAACGAAAGATGAGTTGAGACTAATTTCTGGTATCGACAATAAAGCAGTAGCCAAAGAAGTAATGAAAAAAGAGGCACCAAAGGAATTTTAAATAATTCCTATACTCAGGAAATAATACCTTTATTTCCCCTCCTTCAACAACGCCTTAATCTCCGCCAGCTCCGCCTCCATCCGGTGCAGGTGCTTCTGCATGTCGTCGATCTCCTGCTCGGCCTTGTAGTTGATCGCAAAGTCGATGATCGCCTCGTGCTTGTCCCGCGCGGCCTGCCGGTTCTGGCTCATCATGATGATCGGCGCCTGAAACGCGGCGATGAACGAGAGAATCAGATTCAACAGGATGAACGGCTTGGGGTCGAACTGAATGCCGAGGAACGGCAGCACATTGATGAGAATCCATAGAAACAGAAAACACGCGAAGATAATGATAAACGTCCAGCTCCCGCCAAACGCCGCAACCTTGTCCGCGACGCGGTCGGAGCGGCGGGTATGCACCTCGTATTCCTCGTCCAGCCGCGCGGCGACGCGCTTTTCGTAGCTCTCCACCATCCGGTCGATTCGGCTCAGTTTTTCGTCGTTTAGTACAATCCCATAACCGCGGATACCCGCGGGTTTTTCACGTTTGCTCGGATTCGGTTCCTTTTCCGTCGCCATCATCAACATCACCTTTCGTGCTTGTTACGCCTATTGTATCAGCATCGCGCGGTTTCGTAAATCGGGCGGTTTTGTGTGGTATAATGGCGAAAAACACGCCGGAGGAACACACGAGCATGCTGCGTGAATTTTCGCTTCGCACCACCCGAAACGACTGGAGCAACATCACCCCGCAGATTCGCGAGGCAATTGCCGAAAGCGGCGCAAAAGATGGCCTTTGCACTGTGCACTGCCCGCACACGACGGCGGGGATCACGATCAACGAGAATGCCGATCCGGACGTGGTGCGCGACCTGATTTTCGCGCTGGAGCAGACGTATCCCGACCGGCCGGAGTTTCGCCACGCGGAGGGCAACAGCGCCGCGCACCTCAAGGCGAGCGTGGTCGGCAGCGGGGTCACGCTGATTCTGCGCGATGGTAAGCCGCTGCTCGGCACGTGGCAGGGCGTGTACTTCTGCGAGTTCGACGGGCCGCGCACGAGGCGGTTCTATGTATCCATTCAGGAGGCAAACGTATGAACACCGTAAAGATCACCGTACTCAAGTGCGAGTTCTACCCCGATCTCGCGGAAACCTATCTTTCGGAGGGCGCGAGCGTCGGCGCCTGCCCGCTACAGAACGTCGGGGACACGTTCCTCTACGAGGGTGGCGCGGAAATGCCGGAGGGGCTCTGCCCGTGGGCTTGGATCGACCTGTACTCCACGGTGCGGACGCTCTATTCCGGCGGAGTCGAGAACGACTGGTTTCGCGACGGCGGCACACGGATTTCGTGCTGCACGGACGGGGTGCGCCCTGTGGTCTACAAGCTGGAGCTCATTCGCACGGAATAAAAAACAGGAGCGCGGATTGCTCCGTCTCCTGCTTGCCTAAGCGAAGTGGGTTCAGCGGTTGTACTCGTGTTCGAGCGTGTACGCGTCCGTGATGACGGGTTTGCCGTCCTTGTCGAGCAGCGGGGTCAGCCCGCCGGAATACCCCGCCGAATGGAAAAGGTAATTCACGCCCGTTTCGCGGTCAACCCAGATTTCGTTGACGGTTGAAATGCCCTTGCTGTAGATACGGATAAAGCGTTCGTTCTGCGCCATATTTGCCTCCGTTCGGTTCGGTTGATAGAAGTATTCTATCATATTCGGGCACGCGTTCGCCAGAGGCACGGCTTAGCGTGCGCTCCTTTGGCGCTAACGCAAAATGTTGGAATCGCAGCAAAAAGGACTTGCCTTCCGGCGCCGAATACGGTAAAATATCCCTTGCGCGGGGATGTAGCCCAGCTGGTCAGAGCGCTTCGTTCACATCGAAGAGGTCACAGGTTCGAGCCCTGTTATCCCCACCAGACAAGAACCACCCAGAGACGGGTGGTTTTTTGTTTGACGAAGTATGGTATACTGCTTAGGTTGAAGGCAAGTATGCAAACTTGCGAACGATACAAATAATTGCAACACACAGAAAAGGAATCAAATGACTTTTAACGAAATGGGACTCGTCCAGCCGCTTCTGCAAGCGGTTGAGGAGGCGGGTTATACCGATCCGTCGCCGATTCAGGCGGAAGCAATTCCGGTTTTGCTCGGCGGGCGCGACATCATTGGATGCGCACAAACCGGCAGCGGAAAGACGGCGGCCTTTGCCCTGCCGATCTTGCAGAGACTAAGCCGGGAGCGCGGCAATCACATTCGAGCGCTCGTATTAACACCGACGCGGGAGCTCGCCATACAGATTTACGATACCTTCCGCTACTTTGGCAAGCGTCTTCGCCTGCGCTCCGGCGTGGTATTCGGCGGCGTATCGCAAAATCCGCAGGTGGACGCGCTCAGCCGCGGGCTGGATGTGTTGATTGCGACGCCGGGACGGTTGAACGACCTGATTAATCAGGGGTACATCCACCTGGATCATATTGAGATTTTTGTGCTGGACGAAGCCGACCGCATGTTGGACATGGGCTTTATCCACGACGTGAAAAAGACGATCAAGCTCTTGCCGGCGCAGCGGCAGACCATGCTGTTTAGCGCGACCATGCCGCAGGAGATTGAAGCGCTGGCGCAAACGCTGCTGAAGAACCCCGCTATGATCAAGGTCGATCCCGTTACGCGCGCGGTCGAGAGCATTGATCAGCGGGTGTATATGGTCGACAAGGTGAATAAGACGCTCCTTCTTGCGGAGTTGCTCCGCACCGAGGACATCAAGAACGCGCTCGTATTTACCAACACCAAGCATGGCGCGGACCGCGTGGTGCAGAAACTCTCGCAGGCGGGGTTTGTTGCGCGCGCCATCCACGGAGACAAGGCACAGAACGCGCGGCAAGATGCGCTCAAGAGTTTTCGCGACGGACGTGTTCAGATTCTTGTGGCGACGGACATCGCGGCAAGAGGAATTGACATTCCCGAACTCTCGCATGTGATCAACTACGACCTGCCGGACGTAGCGGAAACCTACATCCACCGCATCGGGCGTACCGGGCGCGCGGGTCTCGGCGGAACGGCCATCAGCTTTTGCAACATCGACCACTTGGACAACCTGCGCTCCATCGAAAAGATGACCGGCTTGAAGATCCCCGTGCGGGAATCGCAATGGCCAATGCAGGTGTTCGAAAAAACGGTCAAGCAGCCCCGACCGCCGCGGCCGGAACGACAGTCTCGGCCGGAACGGCAGGCACCGCCGAACAAACACTTCTCCAACTCGGCAAAACCAAAGCAGAGAAAGCCCGAGCGATAAGGAGCCCCAAAATACAAGCTATGCTTCTATGGGCTTTGTTGTTTCAGACAAACAGGAACCACCCAATCGGGTGGTTTCTTGCTTGGCAAACGTTTCTTATGTCCCATAAGATGACAATATTGTCATCTATATGCGTTTTATTGTAAGTTATTTCCATGTCAGGCAGGGTTGCCCTTTGGATATAATGAATTGAATTAGAAAAGGAGATGCATATGACACAATCCAATCCAAAACATCGCCCAAGATTCTTTATGCACCTGCTCAAAATCGTGGCGTTCATGGTCGCTACGATTTGTCTTCTCCTTGCGCTGCTTTCCTTGGTTCAGCTCTTCGCCACACGCATCGAACGTTCAGAAAACCCCGCACCGGGCAAGCTGGTCTCGGTGGACGGCAAAAAAATACATGTCTACTCCGCAGGAGAGGGCGACACAACATACGTCATGTTGAGCGGCGGTGGTATCGGCGTGCCCGTGCTGGAGTATCAGCCACTTTGGTCGCGCTTGGCCGAGCATGGACGAATTGCCGTTGTCGAATATCCGGGGTATGGCTGGAGCGAGGATACCGATGCGCCAAGAACGACCGAGCAAATGGTGGCGGATATCCGCGCTGCACTCTCCGGCGCGAACATTCAGCCGCCGTATGTGCTCGTTGCGCATTCCATTGGCGGGCTATATGCCATGGAGTATGCGAAGTCGTATCCGAAGGAGCTGGAAGCGATTGTTGCGCTGGATACGACTCTGCCTCAATCTCTGGCGGAGGCTCAGAAACACGATCTATCGATTCAGGATTCTGTTCCTCAGTTGCAGCCCGTCGCTCTGCTGCGAAAGGCAGGCATTCTGCGGGCGCTGCTTTGGTTCAATCCGCTTCTTGTAAGCGGTGCTCCGGACGGCGTGTACACCGAGCAAGAAGCGCGGCAAATCGCTATGGTCACGAGTTGGAACTACGCGAGCAATGCATTGCTGAATGAATTTTCGGCGCTGCCGGAGAATATGGAAGGATTGTATGACTTTGCGTTTCCAACGGATTTGCCCGTGTTGATGATTCAAGCGTGTCCTCCGGGCGAAGCAAACGAAGCGGCCGAATGGTCCCTCTCCGAACGGCAGCGACTGATTGCACCACTCGATCACGGAAAGGTAATTAAGTTGCCCGCCGGGCATAGCGGAATCTACTGGCTGCTGTCCGACGATATTGTTCGAGAGACGCTGTCCTTCTTAGGCAAGTGAGCAAGCATCCCGGCTAACCATAGACTTCCGGTTCATTCAACCCTATAATAATACACAGGGCGCTTTACCGCCCTTTGTGTTTGTTTCGCAATCCCTTCGAGAAAGGAAGCTTGAACATGCCCCCAAAGATCATCGCCGTCGCCGGAAAGGGAGGCGTTGGAAAAACGTCCGTCTCTGCGGCAATGGTTCGAATTTTAACCGAGCAGCGCAAAAATGCGCGCATCCTCGCGATCGACGCGGACCCAGCCATCGGCCTTGCCACCGCGCTCGGCGTTCCCGTTCACAAAACGCTGGACGACATTCGCAAAGAGATCGTCTCAAAGACCGTTTCCGGCGAGACGCGCGAGGCGGTCGACCTGCTCCACGAAGCGCGGTTTCATGTGTTCGAGGCCATGGCGGAGAACTCGAAGTTCGCGTTTCTCGCCATCGGCCGTCCGGAAACGGCGGGCTGCTACTGCGGGGTCAACGCCTATCTCAAAGAGGTGATCGCCGCGCTGGCGGACGAGTTTGACTATGTGGTGATCGACGGCGAAGCGGGCATTGAGCAGATCAATCGCCGCGTCATGGAGCGGGTGACGCATCTGCTGCTGGTTTCCGACCAGAGCAGGAAGGGAATCTCCGTGCTGCGCAACATTCATTCGCTCTCCGTTGATCTGATCCACCCGAAGCGAACGGGCGCCGTTCTCAACCGCGTGGAACACGCAGACTGGAACCAGTTTGTCGATCTGGGAGACATCGAACTGCTCGCCACAATTGCGCCGGACGAGGCGCAGCTGCAAAACGATATCCGTGGGCTTAGCGTATTCGACCTGCCCGAAGGCTCCGCGCTGCTTATCGGGGTGGAACGCGCGCTACGCCAAATGGATTTTATCTAAAAACACTTGTGCAACCCAGTATCAAAAAACCGCCGGAACACCGGCGGTTTTTCGCGTTACACGCGTTTCTGTCGTTTGATTCGGTCGTAGTGCTTCGTCAAAATGGGCGGCATCAGCGACGAAAGCTTCATATCCAGATTAAAGAAATACACGATCAGGCTCAGCGCAAACAGCGCCGCCAGCACGATTGCAATGATCAGCAAAACCTCTAGAACAACTGCCATAACGATTCCCTCCTTATGCTTTCGCCAGTCCCTTTTTCCGCGCGAACTCCGCCGCGCCCAGCGCACCCATCAACTGCGGATCGACCGGAAGATCGATTACCTTGATCTTGAGCACCTGCTCAATCGCCTTCTTCAGCCCCGCGTTCTTCGCGCAGCCGCCCGTGAGCGTGATGCGGTCCGTCGCGCCCGCCTTTTTCGCCATCACGAAACAGCGCTTGGCAACGGACATCTGAATCCCCGCTGCGATCTCGTCCATCGGCTTGCCTTCGCCGACCATGGTGATGACCTCGCTCTCGGCAAACACCGTGCACTGCGCGGTAATCGGAATTGCGTTCTTTGCCGCTAACGAGAGGCTGCTGAACTCCTCCAGCGTCATTTCAAACGAGCGCGCCATCGCCTCGTAAAACCGCCCCGTGCCCGCGGCGCATTTGTCGTTCATGGCAAAGGTTTTCACCGTGCCGTCGGTGTCGATCTCAATGCCCTTGATGTCCTGCCCGCCAATGTCGATAATCGCCTTTACGTTCGGGTCGGTGACATGCACGCCCATCGCGTGGCAGGAGATTTCCGAGATGTTCTCGTCCGCAAATGGAACCTTGTTGCGCCCGTACCCCGTGCCGACCAGATAGGCGAGGTCCTCCGTCCGCTTGAGCTCCGCGACCTTGGAAACAACCTCTTCCATCGCGAGCGCCGCCGACGCGCGGCTGTCAATCTTGCTTCGAATCGTCGTGTCGGCTACCTTGTTTCCCTGTTCGTCGAGAAGAACCGCCTTGGTAAACGTGGACCCCACGTCACATCCGCCATAATACTTCAATTGATCCTTTTCCTCCTTAACCTGTTCGCGCAGCAAACCCGCCGCTTACCAGGCGTTTGAATCGTCAAAATGTTCCAGCGACGGGTCCAGCGGTTCCTCCTTGAGCACGGAGCGCATGTAGAGGTTGACCTCGCCGCGCATATCCGCGCGGGAAGCCGCCCGCGGGTCCATCAGCCCATGCGTCGCCCAGACGATGTGAATGCCGCGCTTGCGCCCTTCCTCCTCGAAGATGCCGTGGTAGCCGCTCATGGACTTGCAGCCAATGTGCTCGTAGAGAATGACCATGTCCGCGCGAAACTCCTCACAGAAGCGCCAAAGATCCTCCACGCCGACCTGATAGCCGCCGTTCGAGCGATTGCGCATGTTCATGTTCATATATAGATGCGCCATGTCCAGCATTGCAACGTCCTTGTCCGTCGTGCTGCAAATGCGCGTGGACGTCAGACTCAGCATGTCGATGATGGGCAAAATGCCCCAGCAGTTCTGCAGCCAGATGGGGAACGCGGTGTAGTACTGCGCCTGAACGCCCCAAAGCACCGCGCGATGGCGCACCTGAGAAACACAGGAGTTCTTCTGCTCGTAGGAATCCCACGCGAGCTTTGTAATTTCCTGATCGTTCTTGAGAAAGCGCGGATCGCGCCCGCCTCCAACCTGATAGTATGCGTCGCGGTAGAGTGCAACGTTGTTGCCAATCACCTGCGGATAGTCCGTTCTGGACATATCCAGCCATTCCAGAAACAGCTTTGTCTGTTCGTTGAACGTTCCAATGCATTTGAAGTAGTTGTCCCAGTCGAAGGTTTCGCCGGTCTGCTGCTCGATGAAGTGTATGCAGTTGGCAATCTCTTCCGCGCCGTATTCCTGCACACTCTCCTGCGTGTGACGAATCGGCACCGCGAGCTGGAAGGTCGGAATTCCGAACGCGCGCGCCTCAATTCCGTTACCCATGAGGCTGCCGTCGCAGGTGGTGTTGCACTGCACCGCGCAGACGCCGACGAGGGGATAATCATCGTCCAGCGCGACGCCGAGCTCCGCCGCGGGCATGGGGCAGACGTCCCCGGGAATGCCATACTGCTGCGCGCGATCAATGTAGTGGATCACGCCCTCCTGCGTCACTGTGGATGGCGTATAGATAATCGGAATCTCGCGGCTGACCATGTGCAGATTCGGAAACCCGTTCATAATCTGCGACATCATGTTCTCGTCGAACACCACGACGGTCTTGTTGAACGCCTTGTCGTTTCCACAGAGCGGGTCCGCGCGAAAGAGGTTCCCGATCGTTTCGCAGACATGCTCGACGATAAAGTCAAACTCCTTGTGCGCAATGCGCAGCTGCGCACCGCGCAGGCCCTCCGTATGGCGGTCCACAAAGTCCGGCACGGAGAGATAGTTCATCATCCAGCGGTAGCGGAAAAAGCCCTTGAGGTTCGCGGGCTTCGCCATGAACGCAATCATGACGCCCCAGTTCTTGAGCCAGCGCGTGTAGTCATACCACGTGTCGCTCCAGCCGCGCCATTCGCGACGCTTCTTCGTCTTTCCCCCGCGATAAAACGTTCCGAGCGGTTCGCTGTTGATTGCCTTGCCCATCAG
>DAIRTE010000029.1:11308-22983 GCA_036804025.1 Clostridia bacterium
TCGACAAAGGCCTGCACGCGCGTTCGAAGCTGCCCGGAAGAACCAATGACGTATGGCCGGTCGATGGACAGCACCGGATAGCCGTACTCCTCATTCATCAGGTGATTCGCAGCGGCGCGCTCATAGCCCCAGTAATCGCAGAACTTGATCTGCTGGTAGATCAGCCCGTCTGCGTGGAACTCCTTGGCGAGATTGTCCACATAGGCGCGGCGCTGCTCGATCTTTGCCGTGTCCATATAGCGCGGGCACTGCCCCCAAGCTAGGTACTGGCGGCAGATCTGTGTCAGCGCGTCCTCGTCCTGTGTCAGCACGATCTCCTGTCGGCCGGGGAACGAACCGAAGCAGTAGCGATCCGCAACCACCATTGCGCCGCTCTCTTCAATCAGCTTGATCACGTCCGGATCGTCAATTTCGGAGCCGACGAGCACGGTTCGAATGCGATAGCTCTTCTTTTCGTCCGGCACGCGAGCTTTGAGCTCTTCGAGCGTTTCGCGGAGCGGCCCAACCATCAAGTCCTTGGGCGCGCAGTAGCTCGCCGCGCAAAGAATATGGAATTCGTAGCCGGAGATGCGCGGGTATTCGTCTTTGCGGAATTCGCCGATCTCGGTGATCAACCGGCAGACTTCGTTGTGCTCGGCAACCGCTGTTCGAAGCGCCGCGTCCGAAACGTCTACGCCCAGATGCTCCTGCATCGGTTCCAGCACATGCACGCGCATTTGCTTGATGTAGTGCTTGAGTGCCGTTTCGTCGGACTTCATCGGCACATCGGAGTATTCCACAAAGAAGTGCTCCTTCGTGCAGAGGTTCTGCCGCTCAATGTTCTCCACGCAGCGGTTCATCATGGCGCAGGCGTCGGGTGCGATGATGCAGTCCAAAAACTGCAACCCGCCCTCCTCCGCGAGCTCCAGCACGGCGCGGCAGTATTCGCAGCTCAGGCTCGTCATATAATACGTGCCAATCTCCATGGACCCCAGATGCGGCGCGCGAAGACGCACCGAGAAGCATCCGGGCACGTTCATCAGCACCTCCGGAATCAGGCTGCAAACCTGTCCAACCGCAAAGCGCCCGTCGTTTTGCGCCGCGCGCACGAGGTCGTTGTTTGCCGTGAGCAGCAGGTTCTCAAAATAAGTCAGGTGTTTTAAGTCCTTCATGTGTCTCTCCTTTGTTTGCAAACCGTATGAAATCATGGATATTTTTCGCTTATCAGGCGTTCTTTGCGTGCTGCAAATGCAGTTCGCGCATACCCTCCACCTCGTCGCAAAGCGGCTTCATCTGGCAACTTGCGCAGTCCGTCGCCAGTCCGCTCAGAATCGTATTGAGCGCGTGCAGGCGCGCCTGCACGCCGGCTGCCGCGTTTGCGAGCGCTTCGTAATCCACCGCGGGATCGGTCACGAACAGCAGCTTGACTGAAACGAGATTGGGCAGCGTCTGATAGGCGCGAATGAAGTCCGCCCCGACCCGGCGAAAGGAGATTCCCTCTTGAATCGCCTGCCGGCTCAAACGAACCTGCTCACGATTGCTCTCGGGCGAAATGCGCAACATACAGCCTTTCGGAAACACGCGGTATTTCACAAACGCCGCCTCGCAAAGCTGGCGGTACTGGTCGTCGTCCGTCCCATCCAACGCGGAAACGCGAACGAGCGCAATCCGCGCGTAGGCGCTGTTTTCCTTTATCTCCGGCAGATCCGGCCCGCAGAGGATGATCTCGCTCATTTCATCCAGCGCGCTGCCGGTCGTGACGCAGCAGTACTGCACGCCGGGGCAGCCCTCGCCGCCCAACTCGTAGGCCATGTCCCGCTGCAACACCAGTTCGCTTTTGCCCGTGTCCGGCCAGGCATCCGCCGGATCGTAGCTCCAGCGATGCGTGATGAACGGATTTAGTTGTGTGATGGTGTCCGAAAGGATCGCGTCAAACAGTTCCATGTGCTCCTCAAACCGTCGGAACGTGCCGCTAGCAGGCAACGATTTCTTTTAAAATAAACTCGCGCCCGCTGAGCGCATTGAGCCGCTCCGACCCGCATTTGGGGCACTTCAGATTAAATTGATAACCCGAGAATTCCTTGCCGCAGTCCTGGCAGCGGACGATGCCGGGAATGACCTCCATCTTCAGCTTGGTCTGTTCCAGACTGGTCTGGTAGACCGCCGCCGGATAGCATTCTTCTACAAAATGGGGCACCACGCCGGAGAGTTCGCCAACCTGCAGCACGATGGTCTCGACCTGCGTCAGGCCCTCTTGCTGCATGATTTGCTCCACGGTCTTTACCAGCGCGCTAATAATGCTTAGTTCGTGCATGCAATACCCGCCACTTCGTTATTTCTGCGAGAGCAGGTCTTTTACCGCGACAGTCGCGATCTTTGCGGTGCGCTTGACCACGTGCTTGGCAACCTCGATGGGCATTTTCTCAAACTCCGGAAACTGCCGGTCGTATTTTTTATAGAGCGAAATCGCGTCGAAATGGCACTTCGTGGTGCACTGTCCGCAGCCGATGCAGAGATACTCGTCCACAACGGTTGCGCCGCAGCCCAGGCAGCGCTCGGTTTCCTTCTTGAGCTGTTCCTCGGTAAACGTCAGCCGCGTATCCCGGAAGGAGCGCTCCTTCGTTTTGTCGTGCTCCGGCTGCTGACGGCGGGCGTTGTCAAAGCTCTCGATGACGAGGTTTTCCTTATCGAGCGCGCGGTAGATTCTGCGGTCGCGTCCGGCGGTCAGCGTCTGCCCCGGCTGCACAAAGCGGTGCAGCGAAATCGCGGCTTCCTTGCCCGCGGCAATCGCGTCAATCGCAAACTTCGGGCCGGTGCAGCAGTCCCCACCGACGAACACATCCGCCTGCGCACTCTGGTAGGTAAACCCATCCGCCACGGCCGTGTTTCCGCGCCCGAGTTCCACCGTCGTCCCCTTGAGCAGGTCGCCCCAGAGAATCGACTGACCGATGGAGAGCAGCACATAGTCCGCCGGAACCGTAATGGTTTCGGTTTCGTTGTACTTCGGCGAAAACCGCCCGTCCTCAAACACGGAGACGCATTTTTTGAATTCGACGCCAACGACCTTGCCGTTTTCCACTAGGATGCGCTTGGGACCCCAGCCGTTTTGAATCGCAATTCCCTCGTCGCGCGCTTCCGCAATCTCGTCCGGCAGCGCGGGCATCTCCTGCTCGCTTTCGAGGCAGAGCATGGTTACGCTCGTTGCGCTTTCGCGCACGGCGGCGCGCGCAACGTCGATTGCGACGTTGCCGCCGCCGATGACGACGACCTTGCCGGGCAGCTTGGCGTCGTTACCGAGGTTCACGTTGCGCAAAAACTCAATTCCGGTGAATACGCCGCTCGCGTCTTCGCCTTCTATGCCGATCTTGCGGCCACCCTGCGCGCCGATGGCAAGATAGAACCCCTTGTACCCCTGTGCGCGAAGCTCGTCGAGCGTAATATCCTTGCCGACCTCTACGCCGGTTTTGAACTTGACACCCAGCTCCTTGAGCACCTCAATCTCGGCGTCCACAACCTCTTTTTCGAGGCGGAAGGACGGAATGCCCATCGTGAGCATGCCGCCAAGGCGCTGTTCCTTTTCGAACACAGTCACGTCGTAGTTGTCGAGCGCGAGGAAATATGCGCAGCTCAGCCCCGCCGGGCCCGCGCCGACGATGGCGATCTTCTTGTCGCTGCAATCATAGCGCTTCGCCGGAATATACCGGCTGCCCGCCTTGCGTTCGATATCCGCAATAAACTTTTTGACCTCGTCGATGGCAATCGGCTCGTCCACCTCACCGCGCGTGCATTCGCTTTCGCAACGGCGGTTGCAGATGCGCCCGCAGATGGCCGGGAACGGGTTCTCTTTCTTAATCAGCTCGAGCGCTTCCATGTACTTGCCCTGCGCGGCGAGCTTGATGTAACCCTGAATCGCGATGTGCGCGGGGCAGGCCGTTTTGCAGGGCGCCGTGCCGCTGTCCACAACGTCCTTGCGGTTTTCGCGGTAGTTCACGTTCCAGTCCGCCTCGCCCCAGGCATGCTCGGTGATCTTCTTGACCTCCGGCATGGCGGCGACGGGCGTCTTCGTGCAAAGTTTTTGACCCAGCATCAAGGCGTTGCCGGGGCAGTTTTCGACGCATTGTCCGCAGGCGACGCACTGTTCCGCGTCCACCTTTGCCACAAAGTTGGAGCGAACGGCGTCCCGCGCACCAAACATCAGCCCGACGCGAAGCCCGAAGCACGCGCAGGCGCAGCAGTTGCAGATTGCCGCGGTTTCGCCCGCTTCCTCAATGTTCGGAATGTTGTGCATCAGTCCGTTCTCTTCGGCTCTGCGGAGAATTTCCTCCACCTCCGCGCGCGAAACCTGTCGCGCACGACCAGTGCGAATATAGTACTCCGCGCCCTTGCCCATTTGAACACACATGTCCTGCTCCAGATGGCCGCAGCCTTCGCCGATGGTGCGGCGCGCCGCGCGGCAAGAGCAGGAAGAAACGGAATAGACGTCGTACTTGTCGAGATAATACGAAATGCGCTCGTAGGGGACCGCCTGCGTGTTGGCGTTGATCGAGCTTTCAATCGGGATGACGCGCATGAGCCCCGAACCCATCGGCAGCATCGGAGACATGGTCGCCATGCGGATGCGTGTATATTCCTCAAACGCGCGGCCCACCTCGGGATGCTCGGCCAGCTGGCGCGGATTGTTCACCAGCATCTCCATGATGCCCGGCGCAAAGATCTGCATGTAAAACTGATCGTTGCCGTTTGCGTCCTTATTGACGCGAAACACGCCGATCTCGGCCAGCTCCAGCGCAAGGCGCGTTGCCTCTTCTACCGATTTTCCGGTTTTCTCCGCAAGATAGGCCGCCGAGCGGTTCTTGCGAAGTCCCGCCGCAATGGCAATGTCCGCCTGATCGTCCGATACGATGGACGCGAGCGCGTAATATTCCGGTGCGTTCTCGTCGATTTTGTTCATGACGCCGGAGATTCCGCCGACAATTTTGGCAAGCTGTACGATTTTCGGTCTCAGAGACATAGTAGAGCCCTTCCTGTTTGTTCTATTTAATTTCTACTGGATTATCGCTTCAATTCGTCTTGTAACATGGCAAACGGTTTTCTGTTTTTTCCGGTTAATTAGTATATTGTGTATCGATAGATTGCGATTTGAAGAAAAGGTAATCGTGGTCTTACCACGTAGCTCAAGCATATTTTATAATCACAATAAAGTCAATTACTTCTTGCATATTACGGTTTTATGTAGTATCATTTAGTTGTGGTCGTGGTCTGACCTAATATCAACGAGGTGATTTTGATGCAGTTTGGCGTGATTGAAGCCCCAACGATTAAGGAACTCTTTATCGATAAGATCGTGAGCATGATTCTCTCCGGCAGCCTGAGCGTCGGGGATCGGCTGCCGACCGAGCGCGAGCTCGCCGAGCAGATGAAAGTCAGCAAAACGATTGTCCACGCGGGGCTGAAGGACCTCGAGCGGATGGGGTTTGTCTGCGTTAACGCGCGGCAGGGCACGTTTATCGCCAACTACGCGGAGACGGGCAACGCGGAGACGCTGACCACCATCATCAAGTTCAACGGCGGAAAGCTGGACAAGCAAACCGTCATCTCCCTGCTGGAGCTGCGCATCGCGATTGAAGGACAGGCGGTTCGAAAGTTTGCGGAGCGGCATACGGAGGAGGACATCGCCTTCCTTCGAAAGCGGCTCGACGCCATCGAATCCCTTGCGAACGCGCGGGGCATGGCCAACCGGCACGAAATTGCGCAGATGATCTTTGACTGGCATCATGCCATCTGTCTGCGCAGCGGAAACGACATTCTCCCTCTGGTGCTCAACGCGTTTAAGGACGTCAGTGTGTTTTTCTGGGAAACCTCACTCCAGATTTACGGTCTGGAGCAAAGCATGGGGCACCTCGAATCCATTCTCGCCCTGCTGATCGAGCGAAAAGGCGAAGAGGTCGTTTCGTACATGTCCAACGGAACGGACTATTACATTACGCATCTATAGCAACATCAATATAAAGCAAGAGACACGATCGTTTGACCGTGCCTCTTTTTGTTTGCGCGCATCGGGGAAGCGCTGATATTTATTGATCGCAGCGAATCACGACCACGCCGTTGATCAGATCGGCGCTCGCAAGCGTGCCGTTAATCGTCAGCTCCTGCTCGAGAATGTTCGTGAGGATCACGCTGTTTCCCTCCACGCGAAACGCGCGGACGTTCTTGAGCAATATGTTTTCCGGCAATGCCGAATTTCGATAGGCCGTTGAAATGCACATGGTCTGTTTACTCCTGTAAGGATTTCAATAGGTTCGCCAACCGCGCGTTGCCCGCCGCAAAATCGGTCATGCTCTGGCCGAGCTGCTCCGCGGCGTCGCCGAGGCCGAGCAAGCGCAGTTGCTCCTGCATCTGCCGTAGTTCCGCGTCGTGGTGAATGTTGTGCTGCAGCGTGTAGGCCAGCAGCGCAACGACCTCCTCCAGATTTGGGCAGTCCTCCGCGTCGTGCCGGTGCGTCTGCCCGCTTTCGGGCGCGCAAGCGTGTTCGTGCGAAAGCGTGTGCGTGTGCTCGTGGGTGTGCACCGTCTCCGGGCTAAGCCCCTCGTGCTGATGCGCGTGCTCGCCCGTATGCGTATGCAGGTGCGCATGCGCGGATTCGTGCGTGTGCTCCTGCGCGTGGAGCGCGCCGCCACCTGGATCGACACCGTTGTGCATAAACACAATCCTCCCCGTTTGTTATAGTTCCGCCCGATCCATCAGCGCAAGATCGGAAAATACATGCGCCGGCAGGTCGTCGGCCAGCAGTTTGCCCTTCTGTAGAACGAGCACGCGGTTGCAGGCGCGCGAAACCAGATCCGTATCGTGCGTCGCCACCAGGCGGGCCGAGGTCATAGACCGCAGCAGGTGAATGAAATTTCGCTTGCTGCGCGGGTCGAGAAACGCGGTCGGCTCGTCAAAGAGCAGCATATGCGGGTCCATGGCGAGCACCGTCGCAATGGCCGCGCTTCGCTTTTCCCCGCCGGAGAGCTGATAGGGCGCGCGCGACGCGAGATGTTCAATCTCCAGATGCCGCAGGGTGCTTTGCACCTTTTGCTCAATGTGTTCCTGGGTATAACCGCGGTTTTGCAGGCCGAACGCCACGTCGTCCTGAACCGTCGGCATAAACAACTGATCGTCGGGGTTTTGAAACACCATGCCGATCATGTTGCGAATCAGCGCGAGGTTCGCCTTGTTGAGCGAAACGCCGTCAATCGTAACCGTGCCCGACGACGGCAGCAGCAGGCCGCAAAGAATCGCGAGCAGCGTCGATTTTCCCGCGCCGTTGCCGCCAACGAGGCCAACGCAGTCCGAGCGGGCGATGGAGAACGAAACGTCGTCCAGCGCAAGCAGCCCATTCGGGTAACGATAGGTGATGTGTTCCGCCGAAAAAAAGTCCATCGTCCCCTCCTAGACCAACCGGCCGATGGATTCCACCACCGCCGAAAGACCAACCACGCGCAGCGCGATCAGCGCCGATGAAGTAAGCAGCGCGTACCAGAAGCTGGCGCGGCTCTGTCGCTTGTCCTCCGGCAGCGCGGGAAACGTTCCGTCAAACCCGCGGCACTGCATTGCCGCATACACCCGTTCCGCGCGGTCGATGCTGCGCAGCAGCAGTTGCCCGATGAACGCACCTACGTGCTTCATCTCCAGCCCCTTCTGCCGAACCGAGCGCAGATGGTAGGCACGCGCCATGCTCCCCGCTTCCTCCGCCAACAGCGACAGATAGCGAAAGCAGAGCATCATCGTCGTCGTCAGAATCCGCGGCACATGCGCGCGTTGCAACTGCGCAAACAGCGCTCTCGACGGCGTTGTCGCCGATAATATCACCAGCGCGCTCACCGTCAGCAGTGCCTTCTCGACGAGCACCATGCAGGACAGCGCGCCGTAGGAGATACCGACCGGCGCGAGTGTGCGCTCGAAGAGAATGTTGGAAAGCCCTGCAAACAGAACGAACGGCAGCGCGGGTAACGTCCGCAGCAGCACGCCGCGAAACGGCAGCTCCGCCAGTGAAAGGATCACCGCCGGGTAGAAGAAGTAAACCGTCAATCCGGCGACGTCGTACCGACCGGAGGAGATGACGCAAACGATGAACACCATCGTGACAATCAGCTTTGCGGCGGGATGCAGCGCGTGCACGGGCGTGCGTTTCTTCGCCAGTTCTTCCAGCGAGTAAAACGCGTCCATGGTTTTTGCAATCTGTTGCATGCTGCTCCCCTGCCGGGGAAGCCTCCTCCGGCTTAGTCTGGAATCGGGTGGATGCTCCGCCGGCCTTATCCGGCGTTACTCCGCTTCCGTTTTGGCGTTGTTCCGTTTCTTCTTCGCGCGCGAAAGCACAAACGCCGTGCCCGCGGCCAACGCAAGCACAATTCCACCGCCAATGAGCCCAGCGCTCGAAGTTGACGCGGCAGGCGATGCGGCGCCGGTCGAATAGTCTGGCATTAGCGCGGTTTTGGACTGAATCCAGGACGCGATGGTATAGGCGGGTCCGCTGGTCGACAGCTCGGCCTGCCCCGCGATCTTTTGAATCGACCATTCCAGCCCGTCCGGATTGGCGGACGCAACCAGCGACAACCCGCCCGCAATGAGAACCGCCGTGATCAACAATCCGAGAACGACGGCTCGAAACGAAACGCCGCGCGTTCGATCCGCCGACAGCGGCACACCCTCGAGCAGTTCCGGCCTCGCCTGATGCACGAAGATCAGAATCGCACCCGTCACAATGCCTTCCACGAGGCCGATGGCGAGATGAATCGGCTGCATGACCAATAGAAAGCTGCCAAACGGCAGCGACGAAATGCCGGACACGGACGTTTCCACAACGACCGCAAACGCGCCGAGCTGAAGCCCCGCAACGACGCTCAGCACCGAGGCAAGCATCAGCCGCGGTTTTGTTGCGCCCTTTCGCAGCAGGGGTTTGAAGATCAGCGGATAGGCCACGAGGCAGGTCAGCACGCCCATGTTAAAGGTGTTACAGCCGAGCGCGAGCAACCCTCCGTCCGCAAAAAACAGGCACTGAATCAGCAGCACGACCGCAATTGAAATCAACCCCGGATATGCACCAAGCAGCGCGGCAAGCAGAATGCCGCCGCCGATGTGCCCGCTGCTGCCCGTTCCGGGAATCGTAAAGTTAATCATCTGCGCCGCGAAGACAAACGCGCTCATCACGCCCATCATGGGCACGGTCTTGTCCGCAAGCACGTTCTCCTGCTTGGCCTTTATGGTGGAGTAGGCAAGCGCCGCGCCACTGACGGCGAGCATAGAGATCCCGACCGCAGGCGAAATCAGCGCATCTGACATATGCATGGCAGGTTTATTCCTCTTCTTGTGTTTGGTTTTTGTATTATAGCACAGATTGCAGGCAGCTTCGCAAGAACACGGCTGAAGTTTTGCGATCTGTTCGGATCCTTGCGCAGCAAAGCCACCCAAAGGGTGGCTCTTTTTCCTCGCAATTGTTCCGCAGATATCACGGTTTTGGCAGGCGGTTCGTCGGGTACTTCTCCGACCCGCGCAGCACGAGATGCGGCGAGAGGATGATCCGCTTGGACATTTGATCCTTCGCCTTTTTCTTTTTCTTGATCTGATCCACGAGCAGCATCGCCGCCTCGACGCCCATCTGCATCGTCGGGCGCAGCACGGCGCTGATGTTGATGTTTCCCGCGCCAAAGAAGTAGAAATCGTCAAACGAGATCAGCGAGATATCGTCCGGAATCTTGAGTCCCTTGTCGTTGATCGCCTCAAAGCAGCCAACCGACATGAGGTTGTTCGACGAGAAGATGGCGGTGACTTCCTTCTTGGTTTCGAGCAGTTTGGTGGTTAGTTCGTATGCCTTGTCCTTCTTAAAGTTGCCGTAGAGGATGTACTCCTCCTTGATGGGAATGTTGTTCTGACGCAGCGCTTCGAGGTACCCCTCCAACCGATCCACGCCCGGCTTGGAGGTAATCAGCCCCGCGATGATCGCAATCTCCGTGTGCCCGTTGTCAATCAACGTCTGCACCGCGTCGAACGTTCCGCGAAAACTATCTAAAAATACGCCGTCGAAACCGGAAAACTTGATGTCGCGATCCAGCAGAACAATCGGCATTCCGAGGTTGTTGAACTCCCTCAGGTACTCCGCGTTGTACTCCACCGCGCTGGAGACCGGCGTAATGATCAGCCCGCCGACCTTCTGGCGGCGCAGCGTTTGCAGCAACTGAATCTCCAGTTCCGGACTTTCGTCCGTATCGCAGATGAGAATATGGATGTCGTTCTGGCGCATCACCTTCATCATGCCCTTGATGGACTCGCTGAAGAACGGGTTGTTGATGTCCGGAACGACGATGCCGACGACGTCGTTGACCATCTTGTCGTATTCGCCCTTGGTCTTCTTCGGCGTTTTGTAGCCGAGCTGTTTTGCCGCATTGTAAACAGCGGCCCGCTTGTCCTCCGCCACATAGCCGGAGTCGTTGAACACGCGGGACACCGTTGAAATGGATACGTTTGCTTTTGAGGCGATTTCCTGAATGCGAGACATCTCTTGGCTCCTTTTCGAGTCAAAGCGGAACGAACGGATCTAAGTTACTGCGATTGCGTGGAGAAATGGTTCTATCTCTATTATACTCCGAAAAAGCAAAACTGGATCGAATCGATTTCGGTTCCATCCAGTTTTCTAACTCATTCTTCGGGTTTGACTTCCAGCTTGATTGGATAGTTGCCGAGGTATTTGAGCTTAAAGCCGTTTGCCTTGTACGCTTCGTAGTCAAACGCGTCCAGCTCGTCGATGGCCAGCTTGTGGAATTCGTAGAAGTTTGTCCACCATTCGTAGCCGCTGCCGAGCGATGCGTTCAAATAGGCGTCCGCAATGTCGCAGCCCATCTGCGGGGCAACGTAGAACGCGCCCATCGCGAGCACATTTACGCCGTTTCCGGTGATGGCGCGCAGCGCGGCGGGAACGCTCTCAACCACGCCCGCATGCACGCGCGGGCACTTCGACGCGGCGATGTGGATGCCCATGCCGGTGCCGCAGAACGCGAGCCCGCGTTCGTATTCGCCTTCGGAAATCTTCGCGCCAACGCGCAGGCCGACGCGATGGAACATGTTCTCGTCGTCGTTGGAATTCGGGTCGGTCACGCCGACGTCCTCAATCTCCCAGCCTTTTTTCTTGAGGTGGGCGACGACGGCTTCCTTGAGCGGATACCCCGCGAAATCCGCGCCGACGACCAGCTTTTTATCCTTCACCATCTTCATTTTTAGACCCCCCACAACTGAAAAATCAGATTCAACGTTCGTTGAACAATCGATTCGGTATGTCCTCGCTTACGCTTCCGCCGGAACGGTCACAATCTGCACGGACGCGCTGCACCCCAGCCGATCCGCGCCGGACCAGAGCAGAATTGACGCGGTCTTCGCGTCCTTGATGCCGCCGTCGATCTTGATGCCGATCTTTGGGCCAACGAGGGAGCGAACGAACTTCACGTCGTTCATGCAGGCCTTCGCGCCGGTGAGCGCGTTGGAAATCTTGACGTAGTCCGGGCCAATCTTTTGGATGATGGCAAGCGTTTTCTGCTTCTCGTCGTCCGTCAGCAGCCCTTGCTCATAGATGGCCTTCACCTTCGCGCGGCCGCCCGCAACGGAGATCATCTCACAGAGGTCTTTTTCCACCGCTGCGTAGTCGCCGGACTTGATCGCGACAATCT
>DAIRTE010000030.1:0-9256 GCA_036804025.1 Clostridia bacterium
GCGGCGGAGTTCTGGATGATTGAGCCGGAGATGGCGTTCTGCGATCTCGCGGGGGATATGGACGTTGCCGAGGCGATGATCAAGTACATCATCAAGACCGTGCTCGACCGCTGTCCCGCCGAGATGGAATTCTTCAACAAGTTCGTCGACCCGGGCCTGCTGGAACGATTGGACGTCGTGCTCAAGAACGACTTTGTGCGCCTGAGCTATACCAAAGCGGTGGAGCAGCTCGTTGCGAGCGGCGCGGAGTTCAAGTACCCTGTTGGCTGGGGACTGGAGCTGCAAACTGAGCACGAGCGTTACCTCACCGAGCAGATCTACAAGTGCCCGGTGTTCGTAACCGACTACCCGAAGGACTTCAAGGCGTTCTATATGCGCATGAACGACGACGGCAAGACTGTTGCCGCGGCGGATCTGCTCGTGCCGGGCGTGGGCGAAATCATTGGCGGCAGCCAGCGTGAAGAGCGGTTGGATATGCTCGAAAAGCGCATCTCCGAACTGGGCATGGATTTGGGTCAGTACGACTGGTACCTTGAACTGCGCAAGTACGGCGGTGTGAAGCACGCGGGCTTCGGCCTCGGCTTCGAGCGAATCATCATGTACGTCACCGGCATGCAGAACATTCGGGACGTGCTGCCATTCCCCCGTACCACAAGCAATATGGAAATGTAAGCAACAGAATCAAAGGCGCTGCCAACGGCAGCGCCTTTGCTGTATTCAAAGCTTTACAAACGAAATTCAGGGTTATCTCTGTGGCGGTTTACGGGCATTCGTGCCGATTTTCTTTCAGCGCTAACCGCTTTCTTCTTTATAGAAAAAAGAAGAAAACAAAGAATTATCTTTGCGGCGGTCTCCGGGCGTTCGTTCCGATCTTTTTCCACCTCTCCGCCTCTTCCTCGCGCTGATGCATCCGCGCGGCATAGCGGCGGTTGTCCGCGATGGTCGCGATGGCAAGCAGGAGCACCGTGAGGCAGTAGATCAAAATAAAGATCTGGCTGATCGTGCTCGTTAAAAATCCCATGGCGGGGTTGTACCGGTTCAGAATCACGAGCGTGAGGAACACACCCGAAAAGATGACGCCAATGTGCGAAAGGGCCGAGCGGAATTTTCTCATTCGGGATCGCTGCCTCCAAAGTAAATAATGTCGCTGATTTCGCGCCCGCCCTTGTATGGCTGGCTCACAATCTGGCCTTGAAAGATCATCATGGCGGACTGCCCGCCGTCGAGGTTGTAGGCGTCGACGCAGCCGAGGTCGATCATCGTCTGCGCGAGCTCGTCCATCGTCATGCCGCGGGAATAGTCGCCCTGTCGCCCGTCGACCACGACGAGGCAGTAGTGCCCCGGCTCAAAGTAGCCGATGGCCGAGCGCGGATTGTGGGCAATGATCACGTCCGTGGTGTTGTAGCTCGCGGGAATCTGTCCGTTGTCCAGAATCTTTGGCCCGAATGCCCAGGTCTGATACGCGCCGCGCGCAATCGCTGCGTCAAGATCAAACTGATTTGCGTAATAGCTCTCCATTACGCCGTCGGAATAGAGCACGCAGATGTCCTCGGTGCCAACGGTATCGCGATAGAGGTTTCCGTTTCGAATCACGACGCTTTGGGAATTCGACCCGTAGGTGTCGCCGGAAATCGCGACGACCGCATTCAGGCGGTTTGCAATGTCGTTTGGCATTTCGTAGAGCGAACGGCCGAACTTGCCCTTGGCAAACGCGGTCTTAAACCCGTGGATGTTGCGCACCCAAACGTCCGCGACGAAATAGGTCGCGTCCTCCGAGCGCTTTTTGGATACGACCACGCGCAGGTCGCCGTCCGCATAGCTGCCGACCACGTCCGCCCCTTCCTCCGGTTCGTCCGTAGGGAACCGCGCGGAGAAATCGCCGAGCGCGGGCGTCGGCGTGGGTTCGGGCGTTGCGCTCGTCGCCGCAGAGGCGGCGGGGTCCGGCGTTGTCGCCGATTCCGGCGCGGCACTCTGGTCGCTTGCGGGTGCGGGGGTCGATTTGGAAACGATGCTTTGCAGCGGCTGTCCGCTGCCCGCCCGAGGCGAAAGCTGAACCAGCGCAAAGATTCCGAGCATCGCGCCGATGCCAAGCAGATCCAGCAGAACCACCAGAAGCGCAGGCAGCGGTTTTTTATGGCGCATAGAAAATCCCTTTCGGCTTTGGAACGGGATAACATCCCGTTTTGGTTGAATGTTGGTTTCCAATCAATCGATTGGATCGGTACGTTTCTAAATAATATGCGCGCGCCCCCCAAAAAGCAAGAAACGCCGGGAAAATCAACAGTAAATTCACAAATGTTAAGGCGTTTCGGTTTGATTTTGTAAAAGAAAACAGCTTCCGGAAAGACCGGAAGCTGTGTGCGTTGGAAATTGTCTATTTCGTAATTATCAGCGCATCTGCACTATTTTGAATGAAACAGCTTTACTCAGCAATGGTCAGCGCAACATGCATTATTTTAAATGAAACTGCGTCACTCTGCAATCGTCAGCGCAACCTGCATCATATCGTGGAACGCCGTCTGGCGCTCTTCGGACGTGGTGAGTGCGCCGCCGATGAGCAAATCCGAAATCGTGCAGATCGCGAGCGCCTTTTTGCCCGCGCGCGCGGCGTTCATGTAGAGCGCGGCGGCTTCCATCTCGACCGCGAGCACGCCGAGCTTTGCCCATTCCAGCGTGCCGTCGATTCCCTTTTCGGAATAGAACATGTCGCTCGAAAGAATGTTGCCGACCTTGTAGTTCAGGCCGCGCTTTTCGCACTCGTCCACCGCGCGGCGCAGCGTCGCATAGTCCGCAATGGGCGCATACGATCCCGAAAGCCCAAACTGCGAAAAGTAGTTGGAGTTCGTGCAGGCGCCCTGCCCAAGCACGATGTCAAAGAGCTTCAGGTCGGGGTGCATACCGCCCGCCGAGCCGATGCGAATGATGGTCTCCACGCCAAAGAAGTTAAATAGCTCGAAGGAATAGATGCCCATGCTGGGCATGCCCATGCCGCTGGCCATCACGGAGATGCGCTTCCCTTCATAGTAACCGGTGTACCCCTGAATGCCGCGGACGTTGTTGACGAGCTCATAGTCGCTCAGGTAGGTTTCGGCAATGTGCTTTGCGCGGAGCGGATCGCCCGGCATCAACACGGTTTTTGCAAAATCCTCCGGGCTACAGCTGATATGCGGGGTCAGGTTTGCGGTCTTCATAAAAAACTTCCTCCGAACATCTGATCTGGTACGATTTTGTACGATCGAATCCTGAAATGAGTATAGCACAGGAAAACGCACTCTGCACAGACGGATAAACTGCTTGACAAGCATTTTTGCGCAAGGATAAACTATTTTGGTACCCGTAGGTGCAAAAGGAGGAGAACACCATGTCCAAGTCATTCATTCCGCAGGGCTACCGCTCCAAACTGGGGCTCTACGACACACAGAATGCGATCGAAATCATCAAGAGCACATTTCTGGAATCTCTCTCGGCAATGCTCCGCTTAAAGCGCGTTTCGGCGCCGCTGTTTGTCAATCCCGCCGAGGGGCTAAACGACAACCTCAACGGCGTGGAACGCCCGGTCTCGTTCGACATTCCGGCGACCGGCGGAAACGGCGAAGTGGTGCAGTCCCTCGCCAAATGGAAGCGCTATGCGCTGGGCCGCTACGGCTTCCGCCCCGGCAAGGGCCTCGTGACGGATATGAACGCGATCCGCCGTGACGAAGCGCTGGACAATCTGCACTCCGTCTATGTGGATCAGTGGGACTGGGAAAAGGTGATCCTGCCGGAAGAGCGAACCGAAGAGACGCTCAAGCAGACCGTGCTGAGCATCGTCGACGCGATCTATTACACCCAGCAGGTGCTCTGCGCCAAGTACGACGTGCTGACGCCATGCGTGAGTCGGGACGTTTCGTTTGTCACCGCGCAGGAACTGCTCGATCTTTATCCGGATTGTGACGCAAAGGAGCGCGAGTACCGCTACGTCAAGCAACATCCAACCACGTTTGTCATGGGCATTGGCGCAAAATTGTCGGACGGAAAACCGCACGACGGGCGCGCGCCGGACTACGACGATTGGTCGATCAACGGGGATATTCTCTTCTACAATCCGCTTCTGGACTGCGCGTTTGAAGTGTCCAGCATGGGCGTCCGCGTGGACGCGGAAACGCTGGACAAGCAGCTTTCCATCGCGGGCTGCGACAACCGCCGTGCCTTTGTATTCCACAAGATGTTGTTGGAAGGCAAGCTTCCACAGACCATCGGTGGTGGAATCGGCCAGTCGCGTTTATGCATGCTTTTGTTGAATAAAGCGCATATCGGCGAGGTGCAGAGCTCACTCTGGGATGCACAGACACTCGCCATGTGTGAGCACGCGGGTGTAACGCTGCTGTAACGATTCTGAACAGTCATCTTTTATTGGGCCGGTATCCGTTTGCGATACCGGTCTTTTTTTCGCGCGTTGTTCTGCGCTTTTTCGAAGATATTTGTTGCATACAGGTGGAAGGCGACAAATGAAATGTACGTACTTAATTAAGAATAAGTGACGATGTAACAAATCAACTGACTGTTAATTCGCGGCGCGACGCAACGCGCATGTAACAAAATGAACGCGAGGTGTATACAACGGCGTGTTTTTCCAAAAAAATCTTCATATACGATGTATAAATCAAATGAAAAGCAACAATTATGTAATGAGCGCTTTCTATAATATGGTATAAGTCATAAAAGTATAGATTTCCAAGACGTGATACGCGTAGTTTAAGGAGGCATAAAAATATGAAAAGGCTGAGTTTCAAGCGGTTTTTAAGCCTGATTCTTTGCATTCTGATGGTGGCTGCCCTTCTGCCCATGAACACCATGGCAGAAGATGTTGCCGCGCCGGAAGAAACAAACACATCTTCCACGGAATCGACGGGAACGGAGGGTTCGTCCTCGGACTCTTCGTCTGCAGACGCCTCTTCTGCGGACCCCGCAATCGAGGAGAACACTTCGGACCCAGCGGCGCCGGAGACCACCGCGCCGGAAACCACCGAGACGGCAACTCCAACACCGGAGACCACCGCGACGGCAACGCCCGCGCCGGCAACGCCCGCGCCGGCGACCCCCACGCCGGTACCCGCGACCTACACGGTTACCTTTGTCGTGGACGGTGTTACAGACCCGGGCCTGACGCAGACGGTTACCGCGGGCGACTCGGTCAGAAAACCCAGTTCCAATCCTTCCCCGCTGGCGGATGGTTCGGTCTTCCTGTACTGGACGGCGTCGGCCAACCGGGCGTATGACTTCTCGACGCCGGTGGAAAGCAACCTCGTTCTTTACGCAAAGTTCGGCGCACCGGACGCAACAGATGAAACGACGGGCGAAACAACGGACGAGACAAAGGACCCGGCGACGGACGAAACAACAGACGAAACGACGGACGAAACAAAGGACCCGGCGACGGAGGAGACGCTGGGCGAGGATCTTCTTGGCGCTCTTGAAGGCGGATTGCTGATGAGCGCGCTGGCGCTCGACGGCGGCATTGTGGACCCGACCACTCCGCTGATCACCTATACGTTCGTCGCGAATACGACGACGGTGGACTCGCAGATTGTCGCCGAGGGCGATACGCTCAACGAACCGGAAGCGCCGGTCGTCGACGGCATGAAGTTTGTCGGCTGGTTCACGGCGGACAATACGCAGTTTACCGCCTTTGGCGTGCAGGGCGCCATTGCAGAAACCGCCTCCATCACGCTGACTGCGCATTATGTGACGGCTTACTATGTCTTTTTCCACAATCAATATGGTTCGATCATCGAAACGCGCACGCCGGACGCGTCCAATCTGGTTTCGACCGGCAGCGTAACGGCGCTGGAGCTTGCCTCCAACGAGGCGCTGGTCGGCTGGGCAACCACCGCGGGCGGTACGACGGACGTTGGCGCAAGCGTAACGGTAAACGGCGCGAACATCGACCTCTATCCCATCGTGCAGCAGGTTGTGTGGATTACGTTTAATTCCAACGGCGGCACCTATATCACGCCGACCTATATCAGCCCCAATACGGCGTTGACGCAGACATTCATCAACACGTATGTGGCTTCGCAAAACAACAACTCCAGCACGATTACGAAAACGGGCTATACCTTCACGGGTTGGACGGGCTTTACCTTTGGCACGGTTCCAACGGGCAACGTTTCGCTTACTGCAAACTGGACGCCGAACACGGTTGGATATACCGTGTTGTTCTGGCAGCAGGCCGTCGAGGGGGACTCCTACAACATCGTTGCGTCGGATACCATAACGAGCCGCACAGCGCTGGCGGAATCCTCCGTTTCGCCCCAGCCTGAAGACACTTCGAAAACCTATAAGGGCTTTGATTATAACGTGTCAAAATCCGTTGCGGTCACCGTTAAGGGCGACGGCAGCACGGTTTTGAACGTGTATTACGACCGTGAAATCTGGGAAGTGCAATATTTGGTCCCAACAAAGACCAGTACCGGACTTGACACGAACAATATGGTTTCCTACTACACCGTCAGCGGACGATATGGCTCCAAATTGAACTACTGGCCGGATTCCGCCCCGCTGAACACCATGTTCGACGGTAACTATTCCACATACTGGGGGACAACCTACCGGGATTACTATTTCGTAGGTTGGTCATCCGGCAGCATGTATCTGACCTACCTGGAGAAATTCGAGGATGGCGGTTCCACGCTGTTTACAAATGGCCTGCTGCAATTGAGAGGCCAGTTTAATACATCCTCGCAGGGTGGTTATGAAATTCGGCATATCAAGCAGAATCTGGATTTGAGTTGGCCGTCTTCGGCCAGCTTCACCGCGTATGCGTATACCAACGGCGATTTCTATATCAACAACCGCTTCGAAGGATTCACCGCATGGAATTACAACACGAATCTAAATGGAACCTGGAATAGCGTTACGCCGGGCACCACCTATGTGAGCTATACCAACGGCCAGACCTATATCAATATTCGCCATACGCGAAACAGCTACAATCTCATTTTGAGAAACTTCAACACCCAGCTGAGCTCAACCAGCGTGCTGTTCGAGAATTCGCTGAGCACCATTTCGCATGAACAGCCTGCCCGCCCAAGCGGGATTCCGCTGGACTACGTCTGGGCCGGTTGGTATACCTCGCAGGAAGGATACGCCGGCAGCGAGATGGATTGGTCCCGAACGATGCCGTCGAACGACCTGATTGTCTACGGCGTGTGGAAAGCGCCAACCTTCACGGGCATTGCGCACTCCGTCTCCTTTGGTTCGAGCGGCGGTCAAACCGTTGACCTCGGCAACATCGAGTATGGCGGAACAATCAGCGAAGCTGCGCTCGCCGCGGCGGAAGCGGCCGCAATTGCGGACAAGCCGAATGCAACGGACATCTTTGGCGGTTGGTTCATCCTCAAGAGCGGCTCTCTGATTCTGTTTTACCCGAGCATGCGGATCTACGAGAACGTCGTTCTCTATCCGAAATGGATCAGCGGACTGACCTACGCGCTGACCTATAACCTTGGGACGGCAACCGGCACCGCGCCCGTGGACAGCAACGCCTATGGCACCGGCGCGCAGGCGCAGGTAAAGGCGTATAATACCGCATCGGTGACCCCGCCGGAGGGCATGCGCTTCTACGGCTGGCGTTCCAGTGTGGACGGGAACCTCTATTACCCGAACAGCACCATTACCATGACGGCGGATACCACCTTGACCGCGCAGTGGAGCGCGGCGGCGGTGTTCGTCAACATCACCTACAACGGAAACGGCGGTACGCTGACCGGCGGCGGAGCGACCATTGTTGCGAGCGTGCCGAACAACACGGTGCACGTGATTCAGACCAACTCGTTCCTCAATACCGGCAAGGTGTTTACCGGTTGGAACACGCAGCCGGATGGCAGCGGAACCAGCTATGCGCAAAACCAGAATGTTCTGGTCAGCGCGAGCAATCCCTCCGCGCCCAGCATCCTATATGCGCAGTGGCAGGATCAGACGTTTGCGGTCAGCGTTACGGCAAACCCCGCGGTCGGCGTCACCACGAAGACCGGCGCGGGAACCTATCTCTACAACGCAAACGCAACCGTAACCTGGACGTTGACCGCCGGATACGAGGTGACCAGCGTAACGGACAACGGGAACGTTGTTTCGCCGTCGCTTTACACCGGCAACAGCTATGCGCTCAGCGGAATTCAGGCCGACCACGCGATTGTGATCAATACGCGCTTGACGGTCTATTCGCTGACCTACGACGGCAGCGGAGGAACCTACAATTCCTCCGGCAGCTATAGCACAAACAAGACCATTGGCGAAAGCTTCACCGTAGACGCAAACAAGTTTACGAAGAGCGGCTTCTACTTCCTTGGCTGGAGCACGACTTCCGGTGCAACGACACCGAATCCCAGCTATGCGCCCGGCACCGCCATGACCATGCCGGAAGGCAACTTGACGCTCTATGCCGTTTGGGCGGCAAAGACGCCGGTCACGCTCACGGCAAATAGCGCAACCTATGCTTACAACGGAAATGCGCGCTCCGTCTCCGGTATTTCCGCGAGCGTTGGCGGCCTGACGATTGAAAACACGACGGCTGGCGCAACCGGAACGAATCCGGGCGTCTATCCGACGAGCTTCAGCAATCAAGCGGGGCTTGTGCTAAAAGACGGCGGAGTGGATGTGACCGAACGGTACACCGTGAGCTGGGCAAACGGCAACCTGACGATCAATCCGGTCGTCACCTATGTCAACGGCGCGAACGGTTCCATCATCGGCACTGAATCGGTTGCCTATGGCACGGGCAGCGCAACCTACAATGTTACCCCGCCGCAGAACGTGACGGTCGCGGGCGTGAACTACTACTGGACGGGCAGTTACAATCCGGCGACGGCGACGAACCTGACCAGCAACATCACCATCACCGCTCTGTATACCGCCAACAAAACACTCGTTATCACGGCGGACAGCGCGGAATATGTGTATAACGCAACGCAGCGCAGCGTCACGACGGCAACGGTCAACGTTTCCGGCGTAACGGTCACCGGCTACACCGTTTCCGGCAGCCGTACGGACGTCGGCTCGACGACGACCACCGTAACGCTTGGCGCGGTCAAGATCATGAGCGGGTCAAGCGACGTGACCTATCAGTATGATGTATCGACCGCAACCGGTCTGTTGAAGATCACCCCAGCCACGACCACCGCAACGGCGACGGGCTACGACGCGAAGTACGACGGCAGCGCACACGGAATCACCGTGACGCCGGCCGTACCGACCGGCTCGACGGTGAAGTACAGCC
>DAIRTE010000030.1:9356-12763 GCA_036804025.1 Clostridia bacterium
CTCGGCCTCGTCCGACAAGCCGGACTCCACGGTGCTCTACCGCGAGACCTACAGCTCGAACCCGGCGGATTACACGCTGACGACGAGTCCGACGCTCACCCATACGGGCACGAAGACCGTCTACTTCGTGGCGACGAACCCGAACTACCAGCCTGCCTTTGGCAACGCGACCGTGACGGTCACGCCAAGGGCGATTGGAATCCTCACCTCCACGGCAAGCCGTATGTATGACGGAACGGCGCTTCGGAGCACCGGCTGGAGCTATGACCCGGCCAGCGACGGGTTCCTCGGTTCTGAGGGCTTCTCGCTTGCGACGACCACCGGGGCAATCACAAATGTCGGCAGCGTGGACAACGGATTCAACTACACGTTGAACACCAATACGCAGGCGAATGATTACACCTTCTCGGTCACGCCGGGCAAGCTCACGATTGATCCTCGTCCGGTGCTGATTGCGGCGGACGAAGCGGAAAAGAACTACGGCGCAGTCGATCCGGCGTTTACCTACCATTATGAGACGGGCGTTGTCGGCGGAACGCAGTTCTACAGCGTGCTTCCAGCGGATCGCGGCTCGTTCACGGTAACGGTTGACCGGACGAACACGACTGAAAACGTCGGCGTGTATGCGGACGTGATCGAACCCTCGATCCTCGTGGGCACAGCCGTTGCGGCAAACTACGACATCTATGTCGGCACGGCGGACTTCACGATCAACCCGCAGGTCACGTATGCGCTCAACACGACGGAGCCCGTGACCGGATTCCCCGGTGATCAGTGGTTTGGCTACGGCACGGATGCGACCCTTTCGGACAGCACCGGCATCCATCGCCCCGGATACCATGTCACCGGTTGGGAAGACACGACCAGCGGCAAGGTGTTCGCACCCGGCGAGGCGATCCCGGCCATCGACCGGAACTACTCGTTCAAGGCCGTCTGGGAGATCTCGCTGTATAACGTGATCTACGACACCAAGACGAACGATCCGGTGACCAACGTGCCGGAGAACGGAAACAACCTCAAGTACGGCGATCGGTATGTGGTCTCGACAGAGATTCCGTATCGCTCCGGCTATACCTTCCAGTACTGGCAGGCGTGGCAAGTCACCGGCACAACGGCGGACTACGTTCGCGGCTCGGCATTCCTGATGCCGGATAGCAACGTGGTGCTCTCGGCGGTCTGGACGGCGGATGAGTCGCCGGTCTACTACCATCCGGGCTTCGGTGCGGACAGCAAGACCGAGGGCGGACGGTTCGCGACGGACGCGATTGCAACGGTTTCGGGCAACATGTTCACGCGGCCCGGTTACCGCTTCACCGGCTGGAGCGAGGGTAGCGCAACGGCGGGGGTCTCCCGTCAGCCGGGCGCAACCTTCATCATGCCGCCGCGTCAGGTGAACTTCTACGCGCACTGGGAGCAGGTGTTCTACACGGTGACCTACTACGTCAGCGGTGGAACGGGAACCGGTCTGGATGGCAAGGAGCCGTACGCAACCTACACCAACCTCGCCTATGGCGCGACGATGCCGAAACCGGCGGATCCTTCGCTGGAAGGATACACGTTTGACGGTTGGAGCACTGCCATCCCGGCAACCGTGCCGGAAGGTGGCCTCGTGATTTACGGAACGCTGAAATCGATCGTGGCTCCCGAACCGGAGCGCATTGCAGACGCGGCAACCCCGCTCGCCGGGCCGACCTGGGCGTTGCTCAACCTGATTCTGGCAATCGCGACGGCGCTGGCCTCGCTGCTGATGCTCATCGGCTACCTCGGAAAGAAGAAGCAGATGGAGGACGGCATCGTGGTTCGCGAAACGAAGAAGCACGGCGCGGTGCGCCTGCTGACGCTGCTGCCGGGCATCGGCGGAATCGTGGCGTTCATCCTGACGGAGAACATGCGTAACCCGATGGTCTTTACAGACCGCTGGACGCTGCTCATGGTCATCATCGCCGCGGTGCAGCTCGTGCTGGTGCTGCTCGGTATCAAGCGGGACAAGGACCCGGACGAGTTCGGAATGGAACCGAACAGAACCATCTGACAATCGGATCACTCAATTAAACGACCGGCGCTTTCCAACAGGAGGGCGCCGGTTTTGTTGCATCCCTTTTCACCTTGCGGCTGCCGAAAACCGGTTTTGATGGTAAAATTGTTACGTCGCGCGAAAAACGCCCTCAAACGGAATCAGGTGTAACACGGATTCCGCATAATTCGGGAACATCTGGAGCGTCCGCGTGTTTCAAAGTAACAATTTGTTGCATTTGCGTGAAACGCCGCTGTATAATTCAACCATGGAACAACGGTCGGCCGCCAAACGGCTGCAACAAGGGATTGCAGGACTGCTACTCTTCGGCTTCCTTTGCCTGACCGCCTGCGCGGGGAGCAGTCCCGCCGCGCAACGCGGGGCGGAAACCGACTTCGATTCCGCGCCTGCGGATCGTGTCGCCGGAGCAAACAAGACGGCTGCTACCGAAAAAATGCTGCTTCCGGAGGCCTCCGGTACGGTCACGTTCCAGGGCAACGGCGTCACGATCGACGCATCCCATACCGACCAGGGCTATGTGATGGTGCGCTGCGAGCCAAGCGAAATGCGGCTCAAGGCGCGAATTTCGACCGATGAGCAAACGTATTACTACGACCTGCCCGGCGGGGATGCCTACAGCGTGTTTCCGCTGCAAATGGGGGACGGCGTCTATACCGTCCGCGTGATGGAGCAGGTGGAAAACGACCTATACGCCATGCGGTATGGCACCGACATCGACGTTCGGCTCGGCGACGAAACGCTTCCATTCCTCTATCCGAATCAATACGTCTGGTACGACACAACGACAAAGACGGTGCAAAAGGCCGCCGAGCTGGCCGATGGGCTCTCGAACGACGCGGAGATTGCCAAGCAGTTCTACCGTTTCGTCGTGCAGCACATGACCTACGATAATAAAAAGGCCGTAACGGTGGAAAAGGGCTATCTGCCAAACGTGGACGAGGCGCTCGAAACCGGCAAGGGAATCTGTTTTGACTATGCCGAGCTGCTGGCGGTCATGCTCCGCTCCCGAGGGATTCCAACGAAGATGCTCATTGGCACCGTTACGCCGGAGAACCTCTATCACTCCTGGAACAGCGTATATCTCGACGGCGAGTGGGTCTGGATGGACCCGACGCTCGACGGAACAGGACACCGCGAGAGCGACTATATTACGGAACGAGTGTATTAAACGAATTCAACGTTACCCGCAGGCTGTCGGCATGAAATGAGAGGAAACCGGAATGACAGGAAACGCGATGCAAAAAAAGCTACCGCCGGACGAGACGGCGCTGTTCTGCGAGCAGATTGCCATGGTGCTCAAGGCCGGAATTCCGCTCGACGACGGAATGGAGACGCTCGCCCGCAGCTACGAAGGCAGCCGCTATGGCGAACG
>DAIRTE010000030.1:12863-22778 GCA_036804025.1 Clostridia bacterium
ACGACGGAATGGAGACGCTCGCCCGCAGCTACGAAGGCAGCCGCTATGGCGAACGGTTTTTGCAGATTCGAAACGCGCTGCTCAAACACGGCGCATTCTCTGCCGCGCTGGAAGAAGCGGGCATTTTTCCGGCGTACCTTTGCGCGATGACGCGCATTGGCGAGCGTTCGGGTAAGCTCGACGAGGTAATGGCCTCGCTGGCGAATTATTACTCATGGGAGGCGCAGATCAAAGCCTCCGTCAAGAATGCAATTTTGTATCCGACGATGCTGGTGATGATGCTCGCGGTGGTCATCGCAATTCTGGTCATCAGCGTGCTGCCGGTGTTTCAGCGCGTGTTCGACAGCCTCGGCCTCGCGGCGGGCAGCCCAGCGACGGCGGCCATGCGCGTTGGCGTCGGCGTTGGCAAGGGCATGCTGGTGCTCGTTGGTGTGTTTACGATTGTGTTGCTCCTGATCGGAATCCTACTTCGGACATCGCGCCGGGATTCCGTACTCTCGCTGCTCTCCGGCATCCTGCCGGCCATCCGGCGGGTCAACGCGCGGCTTTCGACCGCGCGATACGCGGCCGCGCTTTCCATGATGCTTACCGCGGGCTATCCCGTGGAGGACGCAATTCAGCTCGCGCCGTCCGTGATTACGGATCAAAAGCGCAGGCGGCAGGCCGATCTTGGCGCGCGGGAACTGCTCGACGGCGCTTCCTTTGCGCAGGCCGCCGAAAAGAGCGGGTTGTTTGATCCCATGCACGAAAAGATGATCCGGTTCGGTTCGGCGGCGGGTACGCTCGACGCGGTGATGGGCAAGCTCAGCGGAATCTATATGGAAGAGGCGGACGACGCGATTCACGCGGTCGTCGCGATGATTGAGCCGACGCTTGTTGCCGTGCTCTCCGTGGTCATCGGCGGGATTCTGCTCTCGGTGATGCTGCCGCTGCTCTCGGTGCTCTCCGCGGTCGGCTAAACATTTTTAGGCAATTATAAGATTAGAAGTTTCACCCCGCTCAACGCGATAGGTACGGTTCAAGCAAAACGAAAGGAGAAACGGCATGCATCTGTATGAAAAGCCGCGCGGCGCAAACCGTGGGCTCTGGATCACCGGAATCGTATTTCTGCTGCTGGCGTTGCTGTTTGTCCTTTCGCTGACGTCAACCGCGCAATCGAGCGCGGCGCGCGAGTCGGAGGTGCTCGACAGTGCGCTTCGTCGCGCAATCGTCACCTGCTACGCGGTGGAAGGCCGCTATCCGCCCAGCCTCGATTATATCGCGGAGAACTACGGCGTTCTCGTGGACGAAACGCGGTATTCCGTCTATTACGACGCGTTTGCCGCAAACGTCATGCCGACGCTGCGGGTTACGCGAATCGGAGGCGGCTCATGAACGAATCGCGGGGGAAAAGCGTAGAGCGCGGCTCCGTGCGCGGGGTCTTTGTGTTTGCGTTGCTGGCCATGTTTGCGGTGCTTTCATTGCTGGTCGTCATCATTGGGGCGCGGGCATACAAGGGAATCAACGCGGCGTCGGACGCGGCCTATGCGTCGCGAACGGGCATGAGCTACCTCGTCGGCAAGGTGCGCGGCGCGGACGAAGCGGGCATGGTCTCCGTGGTGCAACAGGACGGCGCGGCGGTGCTCGTACTCGGCGGACTCTATGGCGGCGAACGGTACAACACCTATATCTATTGCGACGGCAAGTCCGTGTTGGAATATTTCGCGAACGCGGATCAGGCGTTTTCGGCGGGCTTTGGCGAGGAGATTCTCTTCGCGCAGGCGCTCGCGTTTCAGTTGGAGGGCAACCTGCTTTCCATTCATCTGGTCGATGCCAACGGCGAGGCGCAGGATATTTCGCTTTGCCTGAGTGCCGGAGGGGAGGCGGGCGCATGAACGAACAGCCCCTGCGTCCGATCAAGCGATCCGGCGCGTTCAGCCCGGTGCTGATGGAACTTACAATCATCATTCTGTTTTTCGCGATCTCCACGAGCATCGTCGTGCGCCTGATTGCCTCGGCCAGCGCAATCTCCGACGAGAGCCGCTATCATACGCGCGCGCTGCAGGCAATGGAGAGTGTTGCGGAGCAAATCAAGGCCGACCCCGTCGGCGACGGCGCGGTGAATATGTGCGGCGTGCGCTCGTTCTCCGTGGAGGTTGCGCCGGATCTACAAGTAAACGCAATCGTCACCGGCGACCCTTCCCCGAAGAACGGCACGCTCTACGAAATTGAGCTCAACGTGACCAGCGAAAACGGAGATGTGTATTCGCTCGACGCGGCGCGCTATGTGCCGGATGCGGAGGTGTCGCCATGAAGCAGCATCCAACCCGCATGGGCGTTGGCGCGTCCAGCATCCTGTTTATTCTCGTGATTTTGAGTTTAACGCTTTTTGCGGTGCTCTCGTTCGTGCAGGCGCGTTCGGACGCGGCGCTGACCAACCGGGCGGCGCAGAGCGTAGCAGCGTATTACGATGCGGATGCGCGCGCCCAGCAGGCAATTGCGCAGATCGACGACGCGCTCGTCAGCGGCGGCCAGCCGACCGATGTGGCGGGCGTTACGCTCCAAAGCGAGGGCGTTTACACCTTTTCCATCGGCTCGATCGACGGGCATGCGCTGAACGTCCGCGTGGACGTATCGTCGGGCGCGTGTCGGGTCACGAGCTATCGCTACGAAAGCGCGGCGGAATGGACCGGCGAAAGCGCGGGCACGCTCTGGCAGGGCAACTGACGGATTCGGCAAACGAGCCGCGTTTGGAATACGACGGAGTAAGGAAGAACGGCAATGGCGGAAATCAACGACATTTTACAGGCGGCGATTGAGAAATGCGGGTCGGATGTGTTCATCATCCCCGGCTCGTGCGTCCGCGTCAAGATTTCCGGCGAAGTGCTGCCGCTGCTGGATATCGTCCTTAAGCCGGACGATACCAAGCGGCTCATTCAGCAGGTGTACGATCTGGACCATCGCGAGATGATCCGGCTCATCGAGCAAGGCGACGACGACTTTTCGTTCTCCATCAGCGGCGTCGGGCGCTTCCGCTGCAATGCCTATCAACAGCGCAACTCCTATGCCATGGTGCTGCGCGTGGTGTCGCTGTCGCTGCCCGATCCGCTGAACATGCACATTCCGCCGGAGATATTGCAGCTTGCGGACCTGAAGAAGGGATTGGTGCTCGTCACCGGTCCCGCCGCAAGCGGAAAGTCGACGACGCTCGCCTGCATCATCGACCGCATCAACCAGAGCCGGAGCGGGCACATCATTACGATTGAGGACCCGATTGAGTTTATCCACGCGCATCAGAAAAGCGTGGTTTCCCAGCGCGAGGTAGAGCACGACACGGAGAGCTACAAAACCGCCCTCCGCGCGGCGCTGCGCCAGTCGCCAAACGTGATTTTGCTCGGCGAAATGCGCGATCTGGATGCGATTCAAACCGCGCTGACCGCCGCCGAAACCGGCCAGCTCGTGCTCAGCACGCTGCATACCGTCGGCGCGGCAAAGACGATTGACCGCATCATCGACGTGTTTCCCGCCAATCAGCAGCAGCAGATTCGCATTCAGCTCTCCATGGTGCTGCGCGCCGTCGTCAGCCAGCAGCTGCTGCCAACGCTGGACGGCGGACTCGAACCCGCGTTTGAAATCATGCTGGTCAACAGCGCGATTCAAAACATGATTCGGGACGGAAAAGCGCACCAGATGGACAACGTCATCTACGCGGGCGCAAACGAGGGCATGCGCACGATGGACGGGGATATCTTCCGTCTGTATCAGGAGAAGCACATTTCCAAGGAGACCGCCCTGCTCTTTGCCTCGAATCAGGATCTGTTAAAAAAGAAGATCAGCGAAAACAAGCCGTAAGCGTCCAGGCTACCACGCGACGGAGTCACCCATTTACCAGCTCAACACAGGAGGAAACGACGCCATGTCCAACGCAAAGATCAAAATCAAGATGTTCGGCAATTTCGAGATCCTCGTCAACGGCAACGTGGTTCTAACGCAGCTGCGCCAGGCCAAGAAGACGAGCCAGTTTCTCGAATATCTGATTCTAAAGAAAGATCGCGCCGTTCCGCATGAAGAGCTGTTGGAGATGCTCTGGTCCGACAAGGAAAACCGCAACCCGGCGACCGCGCTTAGAACGCTGCTGCACCGCTATCGTTCGCTCGTCGAGCAGAGCAACCTGCCGGAGCTGGAGGATTCCATTCTGACCGCGCGCGGCGCGTATCAGTGGAACTCCAATCTGGACTGCGAGATCGACGTGTTCGAGTTCGAACGGCTCTGCCAGGAGGCGCGTACCCCCGGCATGAGCAACCGCGAGTGCATCGAGCGATATCTGCAAATGCTCCAGATCTATACGGGGCCGCTGCTCACAAATTCCGCCGAGGAGATGTGGGTTGTGCCCAAGAGCGTGTATTACCACGACCTCTTCCTCGAGAGCGTGTTTACCCTGCTTGACCTGTTAAAGGTCGAGGAGGAGTACGACGTGATCGTTCAGGTCTGCCGCAAGGCGATGGACGTGGACATGTTCGACGAGCGCCTGCATCTGGAACTCATGATGGCGCTGGTCAAAACCGGCAAGAAGCGCGAGGCGCTCTCGCAGTATTATTTCGCAACCGACCTGCATTATAAACAGCTCGGCATCCAGCCCTCCGGCGAGATCCGCGCGGTCTACAAACTGATCGTTCAGGCGGATCAGGAGATGGAAGCCGACATCGAAAAAGTGCAAAACATGCTCGAGGAGGACAAGGACGGTCACGGCGCGTTCGTCTGCGAGTATGAAATCTTTAAGGAAATCTACCAGCTCCAGCGCCGCATGCTCGAGCGCTACAATGGCACGATGTTCCTCGCGCTGTTGACCATCAGCAACACCTATGAGCAGCGCTTCGACAACCTCGTGCTGGACAACATCATGAAGCAACTCTTGCACGTTTCGCAGACAAACCTGCGCCGCGGGGACACGATTTCGCGCTACAGCGTCATGCAATACGTCATTCTGCTGCCGTCCGTCACCTACGAGACCGGGCGCCTCGTGCTGGATCGCATCAAGAAGGCATTTTACAACGAATATGTAAAATCCAGCGTTGTGCTGACCTATAAACTCCGCCCGCTGTGCATCAACAAATACGACGTCGCCGCGCAGCAAAAACGCCCGTACGAGGCGAAAGAAGAGGACTAAACCGGACCAAACGGATGAAACGGAGGGAGCAAATTCCTCCGTTTTTTCGGAAGAAGGCGCTGCCCGCCAGCTTGCGGCACGCCCGCGTTTGATTGACACCCACCGCCTTGCATGATAAAATTCACGCTATAGGCGGGGGAGCAGGCCCGTTTGTTTTTTGTAGGCAATTATCGCAAAATTTCCTGCATGCGGCGCAGAAGAATCGCGCCGAAGAAGGATGACCATGTATTCTCGCATGAAGCGATTGTTGGACGTAATGTTATCCGTTCTCGGCGGAGTTGTGCTCTCGCCGCTGTTTTTATTTCTCGCGCTGGCGATCAAGATCGACTCGAAAGGGCCGGTGCTGTTTCGGCAGCGGCGCGTCGGCAAAGATAAGCATTGCTTCGAAATTCTAAAATTTCGAACGATGCGGACGGACACGCCCTGCGATGTGCCAACGCATCAGCTGAAAGACCCGGACGCCTGCATCACCCGTGTTGGTCGCTTTTTGCGCAAAACGAGCTTGGACGAGATTCCCCAGCTGTGGAACATTCTCGTTGGCGATATGTCGATCATTGGTCCCCGTCCCGCGCTCTGGAATCAGGAGGATCTGATTGCCGAGCGGGACAAATACGTTGGAAAGAACGGGCTCACGCCCAACACCGTTCGCCCCGGCCTGACCGGCTGGGCGCAGATCAACGGGCGGGATGAGCTGCCAATTGCAAAGAAAGCCGCGCTGGACGGCGAGTATGTTGCGCGGTTCGGGTTTGCGATGGACTGGCGTTGCTTCTTTCGAACGATTGGCAGCGTGCTGGGCGGCGACGGCGTTCGCGAAGGGGCGGAACCGGCGGATCGGCAGCTGCACATCGCGCTCGTGAGCGCATACTTCGCGCCGGAGATCACGCCGATTACGCATCTGTACGCCGATCTGGCGGAGGATTTCTGCCGCTATGGCGCGCGCGTCAGCGTCGTGACCAACCTGCCGAGCCGGGGACTTTCCGAAGAAGAACGCAAGACCTATCTGTCCCGAACGGACGAGACCACGCCGGAGGGCTATCGCATTCTTCGTGTGGGGCTGAAAACGCGTGAGAAGAAGAATTTTCTGCTGCGCGGGCTGCGGTTCTTGTCCAACACACTCGCGCTCTACCGCGCGGCAAAGGGGCTGAAGGCGGATGTTTACCTGCTGGGCAGCATGCCGCCGTTTCTGGGTCTCGTTGGCGCGAGCCTGAACCGCCGCGCGCGGACGGTCTATATTTTGCAGGACATCTTTCCGGACAGCATGGTCGCCATGGGCAAGTATACGGAGTGGCATCCGGTTGTCCGCGCGTCCCGCCGTATGGAACAGCGGATTTATCGAAAGAACTCCGCGTTCGTCACACTGTCCGAGGACATGAAGCGGACGCTGACGGCGCGCGGCATCGAGCCGCATAAGATCGCTGTGATCCCCAACTGGGCGGATACGGAGGCAATTCAGCCGGTTCCGCGCGAGAAAAACCCGCTCTTTGAGGAACTGGGGCTGCCGCGCAACTGTTTTTACGCCGTCTACGCGGGTACGCTGGGCATCCTGCAGGAGCCGGATATCATGCTCGACGCGGCAAAACTGCTGCGCGACGAGCGCGACATTCGAATTGTGATCTTTGGCGACGGCGCGCTGCTGGAACACGTAAAAGTGCGTATTGTACACGAAGAGCTTTCGAACGTACTGCTTTTTCCGCTGTACCCCAATGAGCGTGTGTCCGAGGTGTATTCCCTCGGGGATGCGGCGCTCGTGCCGCTCAAGAAGGGCGTTACGCGCTTTGCCATGCCGAGTAAGACCTGGTCCGCACTCGCGGCAGGTCGGCCCGTCATCGTCTGCGCGGACGCGGGCAGCGAGTGGGCGCGTTCCATTGAGCACGAGAGCTACGGTGTCTGCGTGACCCCCGGCGAAGCGCAGGAGATGGCGGACGCAATTCTGCGTCTGCACGCAAGCACCGCTCCGCTGGAGGAGCTCGGTACGCGCGCGCGCTGCTATGTCTGCGAGCATGCGTCGCGGCTGGCGGCGACCCGCGCCTACTACAACTGGCTGCAATAGACTTCAGGCTTTTTGAAACAAGACAAATCCAAAGGAACGATCGATTTGTTGGAACGGAAATTGGGGTGAACGATTTGTTTGACGGAAAAACGCTCTTGATAACGGGCGGTACGGGCAGTTTTGGCAACGCGGTGTTGGAGCGGTTTCTCGACACCGGTATTAAGGAAATTCGCATCTTCTCGCGGGACGAGAAGAAGCAGGACGATATGCGCCGCCAGTATCACAACAGCAAGATTCGATTCTTCATTGGCGACGTGCGCGACTACAACAGCGTTCTAACCGCGATCTATAATGTGGACTATGTGTTCCATGCGGCGGCGCTCAAGCAGGTTCCCTCCTGCGAATTCTTTCCGCTCGAAGCGGTCAAGACCAACGTGTTTGGCACGGATAATGTGCTCGGTGCGGCTATCTCCGCGGGAGTGCGGCGCGTGATCTGTCTCTCGACGGACAAGGCCGCCTACCCGATCAACGCAATGGGCACCAGCAAGGCCATGATGGAAAAGGTCGTCGTCGCCCGCTCGCGCACCGTCGCGCCGGAGGACACGACCATCTGCTGCACACGCTATGGAAACGTCATGTGCTCGCGCGGTAGCGTGATTCCGCTGTTTATCGAGCAGATCAAGGCCGGATTGCCGCTGACGGTGACAAACCCGGACATGACGCGGTTCATCATGAGCCTCGAGGAGGCCGTCGAGCTCGTTGCCTATACGTTCGCAAACGGCAATACCGGCGATATTATGGTGCAAAAAGCGCCTGCCTGCACCATCGCCACGCTGGCGGAGGCGGTGAAGCAGCTCTTTGGCGCGACGAACCCCGTGCACACCATCGGCATACGCCACGGCGAAAAGATGTATGAAACGCTGCTGACGAACGAGGAATGCGCCCGCGCGGAGGACCTCGGCGACTATTTCCGCGTACCCGCGGACGCGCGCGACCTGAACTATGGAAAATACTATGAGGAAGGCAACGCGCAGAGAAGCACGCTCAGCGAGTTTAACTCCAACAACACCGACCTTCTCGACGTCGAGCAGGTTAAGGCAAGGCTTTTGAAGCTTTCCTACGTCAAGGCGGAACTGGCAGGCTGGAAGGCATAGGATTGGAATACAAACCGAAGATAAGAGCGAAATCGAAGCACAATCGGCGACAGGCAAACGGGCATGGACGGGACGGAGCAGAGGGGAATGTTGCGGATATGAAGATTTTGATCACGGGCGCCGGCGGATTCATCGGGAAAAACCTGATCTCCGCGCTGCATGCGCGCGGCTATCAGGACATTCTCTTTTTCGACGCCGATACCCCGATGGAGTTTCTGGACCGTTACTGCGCGGATTGCGGATTTGTCTTTCACCTGGCGGGCGTGAACCGCCCCAAGGAACAGGAAGAGTTCATGCAGGGCAACTTCGGCTTTACGGACACCCTGCTGAGGCTGTTGATCAAGCATAAGAACCGCTGCCCCGTGATGTTCGCGAGTTCCACCCAGGCCGCTCTACCGAACCTTTACGGGCGGAGCAAGAAGGCCGGTGAGGAACTGCTCGATCAGTACGGGCGGGAGACCGGCGCAAAGGTCTATGTATTCCGCTTTCCAAACGTCTTTGGCAAATGGTCCCGGCCAAACTACAACAGCGCGATTGCGACGTTTTGCTACAACGTATCCCATGATCTGCCCATTGTGGTCAACGACGAGTCCACCGTGCTCAACCTCGCCTACATCGACGATGTGGCGGAGGCGCTCTGCGACCTGCTGGACGGCAAAGCGACCACGGAAGGCAGCTATTGCGTCGTTCCGGTCATCCACACGGCCAAGCTGGGGGACGTTGCGAACCGAATCCGGTCGTTCCGCGCTATCCGGCAGAGCAACACGATTCCGGATCTGAGCGACCCGCTGACGCGAAAGCTCTACGCGACGTATCTGAGTTTTCTACCGGTCATGGAGTTCGCTTATCCGCTGGACTCCCACGAGGACGCCCGCGGCAGCTTTACGGAGTTTATGCGCTCGTCCTACGGCGGGCAGGTTTCGGTAAACGTCAGCAAGCCCGGCATCGTGAAGGGAAATCACTGGCACCACACCAAGGCGGAGAAATTCCTCGTTGTTTCGGGCAGCGGCGTCATCAAGTTCCGGCGAATGGACATGGACGACGTCATCGAATACCCCGTCAGCGGAAAGAAACTCGTGGTGGTCGACATTCCGGTCGGTTATACGCATAGCATCGAAAATACGGGAAAGACGGATATGGTTACGCTGATGTGGTCGAGCGAGTGCTTCGACCCCGAGCATCCGGACACCATACCCGCTGAGGTAGAACGAACAGAATGGCGAAGCTGAAGCTGATGACCGTACTCGGCACGCGCCCGGAGATCATTCGCCTCTCGGCGGTGATTTCCTGCGCGGATCGATATTTCGATCATATTCTGGTGCACACCGGCCAGAACTACGACTATACCCTCAACAAGATTTTCTTTGACGACCTGGGTCTGCGCGCGCCGGACTACTATCTCGAGAGCGTTGGCGCAACCTTAGGCGAAACGATGGGCAACATCATTGCCAAGTCCTACGCGGTGATGGAGCGCGAAAGGCCGGATGCGCTGCTCGTGCTGGGGGACACCAACTCCGCGCTCGCGGCGGTTTCGGCAAAGCGGCTCAAGATTCCGATTTTCCACATGGAAGCGGGCAACCGCTGCTGGGACTGGAACGTGCCGGAGATGGTCAACCGCGTGATCG
>DAIRTE010000031.1:0-22562 GCA_036804025.1 Clostridia bacterium
TTTCCCTGATAGCCTGTACCCTGCGGTTTGTCGCCGAAGTCGCGCTTTCCCTGATAGCCGCCGCCCTGTGGACGATCACCATACGGGCGATTGCCTTGATAGCCTTCGCCGGCGGGTTTATCGCCGAAGTCACGCTTGCCCTGATAACCTGTGCCCTGCGGACGGTCGCCATAGGGTTTCTTGCCCTGATAACCTGTGCCTTGCGGACGATCACCATACGGGCGATTGCCTTGATAGCCTTCGCCGGCGGGTTTGTCGCCAAAATCACGCTTGCCCTGATAGCCACCGCCCTGAGGACGGTCGCCATAGGGTTTTTTGCCCTGATAACCTGTGCCCTGCGGACGGTCGCCATAGGGTTTCTTACCCTGATAACCCGTGCCTTGCGGACGATCACCATACGGGCGATTGCCTTGATAGCCTTCGCCAGCGGGTTTGTCGCCGAAGTCACGTTTGCCCTGATAGCCGCCGCCCTGCGGACGATCGCCATAGGGCTTTTTACCCTGATAGCCCGTACCGGCAGGTTTGTCGCCATAGGAGCGGTTTCCCTGATAGCCTTCGCCAGCGGGCCTATCGCCGTACGTTTTCTTGCCTTGATATCCGCCTTCGGTCTTCTGACCATAGGGCTTGCTGCCCTGATAGCCGCCGGATTTCGGATATCCGCCCTTTTTCTCGCCTGAGCGGGGATAAGAGCCTTTATTTTGGCCACCCTGGCCGGAGCCGTACTGTTTTTGCGGCATGGAATGATTTCCTCGATTCAATATTAAAATAGTAATGGGGTTGGATGGCTGTTATTGCTCCGGCTTCGCTTCCGGTAGAAAATAGTACGTCATCAGCTCGTTGAGTCGCTCGTCAGCGCCGCTTAAAAACAGCCAGCCGACCATTGCCTCGAGCCCTGTCGCCGCGTGGTAGTCCGCGGCGGAGGCGTTTTTCGGCATGGTGCCGCTGTGGGCATTGCGCCCGCGGCGGAAGACCGCGGCTTCATCCTCCGTCAGATGGGGTTCCATCCTGCGGTAGGCTGCGGCTTGCCCCGCTGCACAGACAAATTTGCTTGCAGCGAGGTGCAGTTCGTGCGGGGTGCGCGCGAACTGGTCGTTGAGGTAGATGCGCGCGTAGAGATCGCAAACGGTGTCGCCGATTAGCGCAAGCGCCAGCGGAGCAAGCTGCCGCGGGTTTGCGCAGGCTTGTGCCTGTGTTGCGCGCCTTATTTCATCAATCATGGCCATACACAATTATTTTATCTGTTTGTAAAAAACAAAGCAAGTAATATCGGATCAACGGGGCTTCTTGCAGCAAAGATTATCAAACAACCAATCATCTTTTACTTGACAACCACGTGAAGAGTGGTTAGAATAGCAAACAATATATGATTTAAAAGCTGTGAAGGGAACAAGACGTGGCCTCTTCCGCTCAGAGAGCCGGTGGTTTGGTGCGAACCGGTGCGGCAGTCCATGTGTATGGCTCATCCCGGAGCTGTTCGTCTGAACGATCTCGTTGGGGCGAAACGACTGACCTCGTTAACGGTTCCGGCCTTGATGGAGGCGAATGAGGGCTATTCGGGCAACCGAAGGCTAAACCAGGGTGGTACCGCGTAGACTACGCCCCTGACCAACACGATTTGGTCGGGGGCTTTTGTTTTGTCCTCTGACCGCCAAGCAGAAGAGGAGGAGTTTTTCACCATGCACCCTTCGTTTGAAAAGTACATTCCATTTGTACCGATCCAGATGCAAACGCGTACCTGGCCCGACCGTCAGATCACCCAGGCACCCGTCTGGTGCTCCGTTGACTTGCGGGACGGCAATCAGGCGCTGGTCGATCCCATGAACGTGGAAGAGAAGCTCCGCCTTTTCCATACGCTTGTGGACATCGGGCTCAAGGAGATCGAGGTCGGGTTTCCCTCCGCCTCCGAAACGGAATTTTCGTTTCTCCGCACGCTGATTGAAGGTGGGCATATCCCAAACGACGTGACGATTCAGGTGCTGGTGCAGGCGCGCGCACACCTGATCCAGCGCACGTTTGAGGCGATTGCCGGCGCGAAAAACGTGATTTTGCACTTCTACAACTCCACCTCGACGCTCCAGCGCAAGGTCGTCTTCCGCATGGAGATGGACGGCATTGTGAAAATTGCGGTAGAAGCGGCGCAATTGATCCGCAGGCTCTCCGCGCCTGTCATCGCCTCCGGCATGAACCTGAGATACGAGTATTCGCCGGAGTCGTTCATGGGTACGGAGATGGACAATGCGGTGCATATCTGCCGGCGTGTGATGGAGGAGCTCCACGCAACGCCGGAACAGCCGGTGATCCTGAACCTGCCTTCTACGGTGGAAAACTGCATGCCCAACTATTTTGCCGACGAGATCGAGTATTTCATCGCAAACCTGCCCCATCGAGAGTGCGCGATCATCTCGCTCCATCCGCATAACGACCGCGGCTGTGGCGTGGCGACGGCGGAGCTCGGCCTGCTCGCGGGGGCGGATCGCGTGGAGGGTACGCTCTTTGGCAACGGCGAACGCACGGGCAACGTGGATCTTGTGACCCTCGCGATGAACCTCTATACCCAGCGCGTCGACCCGAAACTGGACTTTTCGGACATCAACACGATCAAGGAAGTCTATGAGAGTGTCACCAAGATGAGGATCGGCGAGCGGCAACCGTATGCGGGCGAGCTCGTGTTCACCGCGTTCTCCGGCTCGCATCAAGACGCGATCAACAAGGGCTTTCATTACATGCAGGAGACCCGGACGGATTTCTGGGAGGTGCCGTATCTGCCGATCGATCCCGCGGACGTCGGGCGGCAATATGAGCCGATCATCCGCATCAACAGCCAGTCCGGCAAGGGGGGAGCTGCGTTCATCATGCAGCAGAACTTTGACTTTGACCTGCCCAAAGCGATGCATCCGGAGTTTGGCTCGGTGGTGCAGAAGGAGACCGACCGCGTGGGCAAGGAGCTCAAGCCCGAGCGCATCTATGAACTCTTCACAGCAGAGTATGTCGATCTCGCTATGCCGTATCGCCTCGTGAAGCACGCGTTCTCCGAGATCACGGATGCGGAGGGCAATTCGCACGTGACGTTCTCCGGCACGCTGGCGCATAAAGAGACGTTCTTTGACGTGGTTGGCGAGGGCAACGGCCCGATCGACGCGTTTTTCAACGCGATCCGCGGGCAGAAGATGGATAAATTCACGTTTGTGGACTACAAGGAGCACGCAATCCGCAGCGGCTCGGACTCCAAGGCGGTGGCATACATCCATCTGCGTGCGATGAACGGAAAAGACGTTTTCGGCGTGGGTATTTCGCATAACATCAGCCTCGCACCGTTACGTGGCATTCTCTCCGCGATCAACCGCGCAAAGCGGCTGGAGATCATCTAGCACACTTCAAACAGCAAAAAAAGGCAGGCCGGGCGGCCTGCCTTTTGTGTTATTTATAAACGATTTGGGAGCTTGAGGGCGTAGCCCTCAGAAGAATACCCTTTTACACCATCAATTCACAAATAGAATTGGAGAAGGACACCGGGTCTTCAATCGGCAACCCTTCAATGAGCAGCGCCTGATCGTAGAGCAGGTTTGCGTATTTGCCAACGCGCGCGTCGTCCGTGCCGAGCTTGGCCAGCACCGTGAACACCGGATGCGCGGGGTTGATCTCCAGCACACGCTCCGCCTTCACCGTCCCGTCGGAAACCGGCATACTGGAAAGCACCTTTTCCATCTCGATGGAGAGCGGGCCGTCGCTGGTTAGGCACACGGGCGAGCTCTTGAGCCGGTCGCTGAGGCGAACGTCCTTGACCTTGCCACTCAGCGCGGTCTTGAGCGCAGCCAGGATATCCTTGTTCTCCTCCTGCGCGCGTTCCTGCGCCCGCTTTTCCTCATCCGAAACGAGATTGAGGTCGGCATCGGAGACGGACTTGAACGTCTTCTCCAGATACGTGCCGAGCATGCGCACGGCAAATTCGTCCACATCGTCCGTCATGCAGAGGATGTCATAGCCCTGATCGCGCACGCGCTCGGTCTGCGGGAGCTTCATCGCGCGTTCCACCGTCTCGGCCGAGACATAGTAGATATGTTTCTGGTCTTCCTTCATTGCCTCGACGTATTCTTTCAGCGAGACGAGCTTGTTTTCGGCCGCGCTGTGATAGAGCACGAGGTCGGAGAGGAAATCTTTATTCATGCCGTAGTCGCTGTAGAGGCCGTATTTGATCGGCAGCTTGAAGCTCTTGTAGAACGACTCGTATTTTTCGCGGTCGTTGTCCATGAGTTTTTTGAGCTCGGTCTTGATCCGCTTCTTGAGTGTGACTGCGATGGTTTTTAGCTGGCGGTCGTGCTGCAAGAGTTCACGTGAGATGTTCAGCGAAAGATCGCTGGAATCCACCAAGCCGCTGACGAAGCCGAAATAGTCCGGCAGCAGATCCGCGCATTTCTCCATGATCAGCACGCCGCTGGAGTAGAGCTGTAAGCCGCGCTGATACTCCTTGGCATAGAAGTCAAACGGCGGATTTTTCGGAATATAGAGCAGCGCGTCGTAACTGACCACGCCCTCGCCGCTGAAATGGATGGTCAGCAGCGGGTCTTCATAGTCGTGGAACTTGCTCTTGTAAAACTCGTTATAGTCTGCTTCTTTGAGCTCGCTCTTGGGTTTTTTCCAGAGCGGAATCTGGCTGTTGAGCGTTTCGTCCTCGGTGACGCTCTCCGTGTCCTTTGGGTCGCCGTTCTTCGGGCGTGTGTGGGTGTGCTCCATGCGGATCGGATAGCGGATATAGTCCGAATACTGCTTGACGAGCTGCGAGATGGTGTAAAACTCCAGGAAACGGTCATATTGCTCGTCGTCGGTGTTGGGTTTGATCTTGAGGGTGATAATGGTGCCGCACTCCGGCTTTTCCGCCTTGGTGAGGGTATAGCCTTCGCGCCCTTCGCTCTCCCAGAGCCAGGCTTCTTCGCTGCCATAGGCGCGGGAAAGCACCTGCACGTCGTCCGCGACCATGAAGGAGGAATAGAACCCGACGCCGAACTGACCGATGATATCCACCGCGTCGCCCGTGTCGTGCTCTTTTTTGAAGGCGAGCGTGCCGCTCTTGGCGATGGTGCCGAGGTTTTCGTCCAGCTCGTCCTTCGTCATGCCGATGCCGTTGTCCGTGATGGTCAGGGTTCGCTTGTCCTTGTCCGCTGTGATGCGGATTTCGAAATCCTCGCGGCTTTTGCCGACCTTGTCGTCCGTCAGCGAGAGGAAATAGAGCTTATCCATCGCGTCGCTAGCGTTGCTGATGAGCTCGCGCAGAAAGATCTCTTTGTGCGTGTAGATGCTGTCGATCATCAGGTCGAGAATGCGCCGCGATTCCGCCTTGAATTGTTTTTTTGCCATGAAAAGTGCGCCTCCGTTATGAAATGCAAATTCTTTTTAGCACTCAATAACATCGAGTGCTAATCTAGCATACTACGCTATGGGACTGTTTTCAAGCGCGCGCGTGTGCTTCCACAATATTTTCACAATCTTGCAGGAAGAAGCCGGACAAAAAAATAGACGGAGGGTTACTCCGTCTATCAGAATACGTTCGCTTTACGCGATCGCCGGTACAGCAGCTTCCGGAGAAACCTCTTTCAGCAGATGCATGAACTCCTCACCCGTGATGGTTTCACGCTCGAGGAGGTGCGCCGCGAGCTTATGCAGCGCGGTCTCGTTCTCTTTGAGAATCTGTTTTGCCCGCTGGTGTGCGCGGTCGACAATCGCGATGACTTCCGCGTCCACACGCGCCGCTGTATCCGAAGAACAGGTCATGGCGCTATCCTGGCTCAGATACGGGTTGTTCTGGCATTCCAACGCAACCATACCGAACTCATCACTCATGCCGTAGCGAACAACCATTGCCCGCGCAATCCGCGTCGCCTGTTCAATGTCGTTGCTTGCTCCCGTGGTGATGGTACCAAAGACGACTTCTTCCGCGGCTCTGCCGCCGGTGAGGGTGGCGATTTTGTTCTCCCCCTCCTCTTTGGTCATCAGGTAATGTTCGCTTTCGTCCACCTGCATGGTATAGCCCAAGGCTCCGCTTGTGCGCGGCACGATGGTAATTTTATGAACAGGTGCGCTCTCTGTTTGCTTTGCCGCAACCAGCGCATGACCGATCTCGTGATAGGCTACAATGCGCTTTTCTTTCGGTGAGATGACGGCGTTCTTGCGCGCATAGCCCGCGATGACAACCTCTACACTCTCCTCAAGATCTTCCTGTACGACGATGTCCCGCTTCATACGGACCGCGCGGAGGGCAGCCTCGTTGATGATGTTGGCAAGGTCTGCGCCGGAGGCGCCGCTGGTCGCGCGGGCGATGGCTTCAAAATCCACTGATTCATCGATTTTTACGCCACGCGCATGTACCTGCAGAATGTCGGTTCTGCCTTTGAGGTCCGGTAGTTCCACATGGATGCGGCGGTCGAAGCGGCCGGGGCGCAGCAGCGCGGGGTCGAGCGAATCCGGGCGGTTGGTCGCGGCGAGGATGACCACGCCCTTGCGCGCGTCAAACCCATCCATCTCGGTGAGCAACTGGTTCAGGGTCTGCTCCCGCTCGTCGTTGCCGCCGAGGGTGAGGTCGCGCTTTTTGCCGATGGTGTCGATTTCGTCGATGAATACGATGCAGGGCGCTTTCTGCTCCGCTTGTGAGAAGAGGTCGCGTACCTTAGCCGCGCCCATGCCGACGAACATCTCGACAAATGCGGAGCCGGAGATGCTGAAAAACGGCACATTTGCCTCGCCGGCAACGGCTTTCGCCATGAGCGTTTTGCCCGTGCCCGGAGGGCCGACGAGCAGCGCGCCTTTGGGCAGCTTTGCGCCGATTTCGGCATAACGTTCGGGGTTGTGTAGAAAGTCGACAATCTCCAGCAGCGCTTCCTTCGCCTCGTCCTGCCCTGCGACATCGCCGAATGTCTTGCCGGTCTGCGCTTCCACATAAATTTTTGCGTTGGCTTTGCCAAAGGCAAGTGCGTTGCCGATGCCGCCGGGCATGCCGTTTTGCATGCGCTTCATCAAAAACTGTCCGAGGCCGACGAAGATTAAGATCGGCAGCATCCAGCTGATTAGAAAACTCATCAGCGGGCTTGTCTGCGTCGGGATGCTTGCGGTGAATTTCACACCTGCTTTATCAAGCCGGTCAACCAGAGAATCATCCGGCCAGATGCCGGTTTTATAGTAGAGCGTCTTGTCGCCTTCCACGCTGGTGAAGGTGATCGTCTGCGTCGTCTCGTCACGGGAGACTTCGTTGATCTTGCCTTTGTCCACCATAGAGAGAAACTCGTTGTAACCAACCTCTTTTACCTCGTTTTGCAGCAGCGAGGGGAATACAAACGCGTTGAGCAGCAGCAGCGCTATCATCGCGATGACGGCGTAGTAATAGAGCGGTTTTTTGGATGGTGTATGTTCTGTCATTTTGTTTTCTTTCTTATTAGAGGATTCATTCGATTATCCTGTTTCGCCCGCCGTAAGCGCTCATACAAGGCGGAGACGCATCTTAGCGCCCCATGCCGTAGAGCACAAGCTGCTCCGCCATCGCCGCCATTTGCGCGGGGGTTTCTTTCATGTCCCGCGCGAACCATTCGCGGATGATTCCAATAAAACCGGAAGCGAGGAAGGAGAAGTAGTAATCAAACTGTTCGGGGTCCTTCTTTTGCTCCCGCTGCCAGTATTCCAGTACGCGGTCGCGGATCATGTCGATGAGCTTATTAAAGAAAGCCATATCGCCGTTTCCGCCGAGGAAAGCGGAGGAAAGATCAGCGTTCGCGGCAAAAAACTCGAAGAGCGCAAGCAGAAGCGAAAGAGGCCTCGCCTCCAGATCTTCCGGAGAATATGTATTGACAATCTCTTCAAACTCGTCGAACACCTCCTGCTCTACCTGCTCCACCATGTCGTAGATATCGCGGTAATGCAGATAAAACGTGCAGCGGTTGATGTCCACCAGCTGCGCGAGCTCACGCACGGTGATGTCCTTAATCGGTTTTTCGCGCATGAGCTGCGTCAATCCAGCGCGGAGTTGCATACGGGTTTTTCGTACACGGCGATCCATTTTCTTGTTTTCCAAGGGAGAAAACCTCCGATCATGTTGATGCATATTTTTAGTATTGCTGTCGAGCTTGTAATCACATGTTTGTGCGGGCGGATGCTATCCGCCCCTACAGGACTTGAGCGGCTGCGCGGGTAGAGCGGAATTAATCCAGAAGATTTTTGTGTATTTACGCGGATTGTTCTGAATATAGTGCTGAACCTCATCCATTTCCGTGTTGTTTCGAATGATTCTTTCGTAAAATGATTTTTGCCAAATGGAATATCCCAGTTGTCGGGATACCCAGCGCTTCATTGAACCGATAACCTTCAGTAGCATAACGTTTGCCGTTTCCTGCGCGGTTGGGTCACTCGTACAGCGCACTGTTTCAGTTGGATGAATGATAACGAGCAGGTGTATGTGATCCCGCATGACGCAATATCGGTCAATCTCTATCGCGTCATAGTGGGTGGGTATCTGCTGGATTGCTGTCTCAATGATTTTTCCGATTTGTGAAAGCGTTGGTTCGTCTAGTCCGATGGTTCCTTCATCCCACAACAACGCATATCTTTGCGTGGTGCAGATCGTCACAAAATATGTGCCGCTGGACGAGTAATCATGTCCTTCTAAACGAATCTTTTTTCGAACTGGCAATTCCACCTTTGCAATCCGCCATCTCCTCTGTCGGTACACAACGCAACTTCGTGCAGGCGCGCAAGCCGCCTGTAGGGGCGGATAGCATCCGCCCGCAGACTCTGATTGTCCGCAAAACCACCACGTTTGTCTCGTTACAATATAAACGAATCATGCCAATAAATCAACACAAGTTGATGAAACTGGTGTTAACACAACGTGAACTTGAACAGCAGAATGTGGCAAAAAAAGAGAGACGGAAGAAAACCGTCTCTCCAAATTTAGTGGAAGGGTTATTTCGGGTGGCTTTGTTTATAGTCTTTCACACGCTGGCGATAGAGCTTGATGTTGTCAAATGAATAACCGATCAGGCAGTTCGGGTTTGCCGTGTAGATTGCACGAGCGGTATCATTGAGCATTTGGTCGTTGACGGCTTTGTTCGCAAGAACGGCGCTCTTTCCATCGAATAAGCTCGCGATGATCTGCTTTCCAACCGGAACACCATAGCTGCGCTGCACACGCTGATACGCCCAACCGATATCGCCATAGGGCAGAACCCAGCCGCTGGCGCCGCAGAACACAAACTGCTTGGAGAGGATCAGCTTGGATTTTTCAAAATGAATGCTCTCCGGCGCAGAAAACTCTGCCTCGGCTTCTTCCAGCTTGCCGAGTTCATAAAGACGCTGTTCGCTCTTTTGATAATTCTTGCGCTGAGCGGAGATTGTCACAACCACGACGATCAGGAAACACGCAGCCAGCGCGGCGCCGATGATAAACCCATATGCATTGCCGTCGTTGTTATTTTCACCTTCGCCGAGATAGTTGCTGCCATAGAAGGCAAGGATTTGATCCTTGGTCGCGTCGTCGTACATCGTGGCGATCTGCGCCGCATCGTCGGAAGCAATGCTGTGCGTTACTCCCGTCAGGCGGACCGGTTCCGGCAATACAAACGTTTGCGGGTCGGCGGTTGCGGATGCATCATACGCATCCTGCAAGGTGGAGAGCTGTGCAGCCTTGGAATCGTCCAACGTGAGTAAAAACCAGTTGCCGTCCGCGTCCATCGCCTCGTAAATCGTATAGTTTTCGTCGCCGGTCACCTTCAGCAGCCAGTGCGAGAGCAGCGTCACATCCACATAACTGTAGGTGCTGCTGTCCAGCGTCGTACTCATCTGCACGGGACCCGGTTTGGGCTTGGTGAATTCATATACCGCACCGAGGATCATGAGCGAGAGCAGCGCCGCGAGTATGATCTGCCAGATGCGCAGAGATTTCTTTGGCGCCATAAATTCGGCGAGGGTTTGCTGTTTGACCGCGTTTACTTCCATAGAAAATGAGTTCCCCCGTATCGTATTATTCCATCTAGTATACAAGATACAGCCGTGTGCGTAAAGAATGGAATCAAGCGGGTTAGCGCGACTCTGGCGGGACGCATACCCGCTGTGCTAGAATGAAAGCGGAGGAATGAACATATGCTGAAAATTGCGCAGTGCTCCGATCAGTTTTATCCCATTACCGACGGCGTGAGCCGCGTGGTAAACGCTTATGCGCGGGAGCTTTGCGCCCTTGGGCAAGAGGTGTACGTGATTACCCCGCTTGTGACACAGGGCTATCGCGGCAGGCTGCCGTATGAAATACTGGATTATATTGCACTGAGCCTGCCCGGCGGCACGCAGCTGAAGTCGACCTCCGCCACGCTGGATATGCACTATCTCACGCGGGTCAACGCGCACTCGTTTGACATTGTGCATGCGCACAGCCCCGGTTCCGCCGGGTATGAGGCGGTGCGCATTGCGGACAAGTGCCATGTGCCGCTGGTCGGCACTTTTCATACGAAATATATCCGCGAATACCTGATGAACCCGAAGGATGAGCGACAATATCAGCTCTCCAAGTATTTCGCGTTTGATTTTTTCAATCGTTGCGACGAAATATGGGCCGCCAGTGAGGAAGCACGCTCGTTTCTCTATGATCGTGGGTTTGAAGGTAACGTCGAGGTATTTGACAACGGCACCGAGCAGGAAGAAGCGGACGCGCAAACGCGGGAGCGCGCGCGGGAGGTGTTTCACCTTGCGCAGTCGCCCGCGCTGCTCTTTGCCGGCAGTTTGGACCAGCAAAAGAACCTTGGCCGCGTGCTGGAGGCGGCGGCGCTGCTGCGCCAACGCGGGCTGGAGTTTCAGCTCCTGATTGCAGGTTCGGGCCCGGAGGAGAAGCATGCGCGCGCGCTTGCGCGGGAACTCGGCGTTCTCGGCACCGTGCGCTTTTTGGGACAGATTACGGACGAAGCCCTGCTGAGCGGTCTCTATGCCGAGAGCGCCCTTTGCCTGTTTCCGATGCAGCGCATCAGCGCGGGGCTCGTCGTGCGCGAAGCCGCGGTGCAAGGCACGCCTTCGCTCGTCATCGCGGGCAGCCTGCCGGGGGAACTGATTACGGATGGTGTAAACGGGCTGACCTGCGGGGATAATGCGGAGAGTATGGCGCAGGCGATTGAAGACTATCTATCCGATCCGTCGGCACAGGAGAAGATGCGAAAGCAGGCGCGTGCGATGGCACCCGTTGCCTGGGATGCGGTGGTTTCCCGCGTGAATGCGCGTTATGAAATGCTCGCGGGAATGGAGCGCGCGCAGCTGCGCCGAAAGCGCGGGATCTTCCGCAAGGAGATGGACAAGGTCGACCTCACGCTGCAAAAACGCGCGATGGACATGATCTGGAAGTTTCTCACACAGGACACCCAGCATCTTTACCCCTATGCGCACAGCCCGCAGAAGCCCGCGTTTGTGCCGCAGGCGGAAAAGAAGCCGCTGCCGCGCAGCACGCCGGAGCGGGAGGGGGTTTCGTCGCGCGCCATCCATGCGCTGCTGGACGCAGTCCATGCGGACGAGGCAGCAAGGACGCACGAAATCATGGTATTGCGCAACGGAAAGGTGATTGCGGAGGCGAACTGGTCGCCCTATGACAGCCACCTGCCGCATCAGCTCTATTCGCTGAGTAAGAGCATCACCGCAACCGCAGTCGGCATGCTGGTGGACGAAGGGCTGCTGAGCATCGACGAGCGGCTTTGCGATATCTTCTTTGACAAAGCGCCGGAGAGCGAAACGCACCCCGCGCAGAAAATGACGGTTCGGATGCTGCTGAACATGAGCACGGGAACCTACTTTAATGAAGCGGGCTCCGCGATGGGGACGGACTGGGAGCGTGACTTCTTGAATGCGCCCGTGAAGTTTGAGCCGGGCAGCGCGTTTGACTACAACTCCATGAACACCTATATGCTCGCCGCAATCGTCCGCCGAAAAACCGGCGAAACGTTGACCGAATATCTCACACCGCGTTTGTATGAGCCGCTTGCCATCGAATCCCACTATTGGGAAACCTGCCCGAACGGAACGGAAAAAGGCGGCTGGGGGCTTTCGCTCACGCCGGAAAGCGTTGCCAAAATCGGCCAACTCTACCTAAACAAAGGCGTTTGGAAGACATTGTTCGGCGAAAAGCGGCTGCTCTCTGAACAATGGATTGAGGAAGCGACGAAACCGCAGATCGACACGCCACACGGCGAGATCACCTACGGCTACGGGCACCAAATCTGGATGACCGCGCGCAAAGGCGCGTTTCTCTTCAACGGCGCGTTTGGGCAATATATGCTCGCGCTTCCGGATCTCAACGCCATCGTGGTGCTGTTCTCCGGCACATCGCGTTTGTTTGCGCAGGGTGGCGTGCTGGACTATGTAACCAGCGCGTTTGACGGAATCGGGAGCAAGTCCCTTCCGCGTGATCCGCGCGCGGAGGACGCGATGGAGACCACGATTGCGGCGCTGAGCACGAGGAATCGCGCGCCGTTCTATCTGGCAGATCGCAAGAGCGTCCCGCTGGAGGAGTTCACCGCGCGTCTGGTGGATCGCGTCTATACTTTCGATAGGAACATCGGCGGGTTGATGCCGTTTATCCTGCAAAGCGTGCACAACAACTTTACCACGGGGCTCAAACAGATCGTCTTTAGCCGCGGCGAGGGCGGAGCGATGGCCATCGAGATGGTGGAAGGGGAGTACAAGCACCGCTTTACACTGATCGAGGGCGGATACACGAGCGCAACCATCACGCAGCGCGGGGATGTGTTTGAGGCGCGGTTTACCGTGCAGACGGAGCTTTCGGAGAGCGGCGAACTCTCGTTGAATATCGTGGCGCATTTTATCGAGACACCGTTTACGCGGCTGATTCGCATCTCGCTCACGGGTGAGGATACGATCAAGGTCGTGTTCGACGAGCTGCCGAGCATCCGCGACGCTTCCGAGATGCTGATGGAGCTGACGGGGATCACGCGCGCGCAGATCGTCCGCAACGTTTTGCCGTTGCTCAAGCAGGAGCGGATGCAGCACACGCTTCGCACGTTTACCACCGTTACGATACAGGGGAAACTGTAAGCGAAATTGCCGCCTGTAGCACATGTTACCACGCGGGGTAAATCACTAACCGCAGAACTTGGCGGAATTCCATATCTACCATTTATGGTAAATTTGGTTGTATCGACAGGGATACAGGCAAAACATTTGCAACATAAAAAAGAGCGGAACCGTCAGGTTCCGCTCTTTTAATGCTCTCGTTATGCCGACTGCTTGGGCTTCTTTGCGGCCTTCTTTTCGCCTGTGCTCTCGACGAGCAGCGGCGGACAGACCTTGTCGATGACGTCCTTGGTGATGCGGCAGTAGCCGATGTCATCACGCGAGGGGATGTCGAACATGATGTCCAGCATCACGTCTTCGAGGATAGCACGCAATCCGCGCGCGCCGGTCTTGCGCTCGATGGCCTTCTTCGCCACGGCACGCAGCGCCTCTTCGTCAAAGCTCAACTCCACGCCGTCCATCTCAAACAACCGCTGATATTGCTTGGTCAGCGCGTTTTTCGGCTCGGTGAGGATGCGCATGAGCGCGTTTTCGTCGAGGTTTTCCAGCGTGACGATGATCGGCATGCGTCCCACAAACTCCGGAATCAATCCGAACTTCAGCAGGTCTTCCGGCAGGATGCTCTTGAGCGTCTCGCCGACATCTTTTTGCACGTTGCTGGTTACCTCCGCGCCGAAGCCGAGGATCTTGTGGCCGATGCGTTTTTCGATGATCTTGTCGATCCCGGAGAACGCGCCGCCGCAAACGAAGAGGATGTTGGTCGTGTCGATCTGGATGAACTCCTGATGCGGATGCTTCCGCCCGCCCTGCGGCGGAACGGAGGCAACAGTGCCTTCGAGGATTTTCAGCAGTGCCTGCTGCACGCCTTCGCCGGAGACATCCCGCGTGATGGAGACATTCTCGCCTTTTCGGGCGATCTTGTCGATCTCGTCAATATAGATGATGCCCTTGCTGGCCTTCTCCACATCGTAATCCGCTGCCTGAATCAGCTTGAGCAGGATGTTTTCCACATCCTCGCCAACATAGCCCGCCTCAGTGAGGCTAGTTGCGTCCGCAACGGCAAACGGCACGTTGAGGATGCGCGCGAGCGTCTGCGCCAGCATCGTCTTGCCGCTGCCCGTTGGCCCCAGCATGATGATGTTGCTCTTTTGCAGTTCGATCTCGTCGTCCTTTTTCGCGGGGGTATGGATTCGCTTATAGTGGTTATACACCGAAACCGCCAGTGCGCGCTTTGCCATATCTTGGCCGATGACGTACTGGTTGAGTTGAGCGACAATATCCTGCGGTTTGGGGATGTTGGTCAGGTCGATGGGTTCGGCCTCCACATCCTCTTCGATGATCTCGCGGCAAAGCTCGACGCATTCGTTGCAGATGTTCACGCCGGGCCCCGCGATGATGCGGTGAACGTCCTCCTGCGCCTTGCCGCAAAACGAACAGCGCACGACGGACGAATCTTCAACTTTTGTCATAAACTACCCCTTTCCGGGTTATCTGCGCGGGGGAAAGACCTCATCGATCAATCCGTAGGCGCACGCCTCCTCGGCGCTCATGTAATTGTCCCGCTCGGTGTCCTGTGTCACGCGCGCGACGCTTTGGCCGGTGCGCTCTGAAAGGATTTCATTGAGCCGCTTTTTCAGCTTGAGAATCTGCTCGGCCTGGATGTTGATGTCCGTGGCCTGTCCGTGCGCGCCGCCGCTGACCTGATGGATCATGATCTCGGCGTTGGGCAGTGCTTTGCGCTTGCCCTTTGCACCCGCCGCGAGCAGAAACGCGCCCATGGAGGCGGCAAGTCCGATGCAGATGGTGGACACTTCGCATTTGATGTACTGCATCGTATCGTAGATGGCGAGTCCCGCGCTTACGGAACCGCCGGGCGAGTTGATGTAGAGGTTGATGTCTTTATCGGGGTCGTCGCCCTCTAAGAAGAGCAACTGCGCGACGACGCTGTTTGCGATGTCATCGTCGATCGGGCCGCCGATGAAGATGATGCGGTCTTTGAGCAGGCGGCTGTAGATGTCATAGCTGCGTTCGCCGTGGCTGGTCTGCTCGATGACCATTGGGATGAGATTCATGTTCGTTCCCTCCTTCTCGGGGAAATGGGTCGCAATTGGGAAAGCCGGAATGGATTACTCGTTGGGTTCGGCTTTTTTCGCGGTCTTCTTGGCGGGTTTCTCGGCGGCTTCTGCGTCGTCCGCTTTCTTCGCGGCTTTCTTGGCGGGCTTCTTCTCCGCGTCTTCTTTGACGAGAACCACGCTGTCGGTCACGATTTTGACCGCTTTTCTTGCCAGCACGTTGTCGCTGAGATATTCCCGGTCGTCTTCCTTGAGCGTCTTTTCAAATTCTTCCGCGCTCTTGCCGCTGCCTTCCGCATACTCGGCGATGATGGCCTTCATATCTTCCTCGGTGCAGGCAACGCCCTCTTTTTCGCCGATAGCTTCGATGACGAGCTGCATCTTCACGCGCGCGCTTGCTTCGGTGCGATAGCTTTCTTTCAGGCCGTTCATATCGGTGCCGGTGTACTTCACATAGTCTTCCAGCGAAAGCCCGCTCATGCTCAGCTGATACGAAATATCGCGCAGCATGTAGTTGATCTGGCGTTCGACCATCACGTCCGGAATGTCCACAATGGCGTTGTCGGAAGCGCGCTGCAGCGCGATGTTTTCAATCGCGGTCTGGCGGTTCTTCGCGGCCTTTTCTTCCATCTTGGCTTTTTTGTCCGCCTTGAGCGCGTCGAGCGTGTCAAAGTCCGAAATGTCCTTTGCAAACTCGTCGTCCAGCGCGGGCAGTTCCTTGACCTGAACGGCCTTGATCTTGATGGCAAACACAGCGTCTTTGCCGGCAAGCGGTGCGGAATACTCATCCGGGAACTTGACGGAGATATCTTTCTCGTCGCCCGCTTTGAGGCCGACAAGCTGTTCTTCAAAGCCGGGGATGAACGTGCCGGATCCGATGACGAGCAGCTGGTCTTCCGCCGTGCCGCCTTCAAACTTCACGCCGTCCACGCTGCCGGAATAGTCCAGAATCACGCGATCGCCGTTTTCCACGGCGCGGTCCACTTCGATAAAACGTGCGCTCTTTTCGCGCTCCTTTTCAATCTCTGCCAATACTTCTTCGTCTTTGACGGCGAAGTCGGGTTCCGGTACTTCGATCTTTTTATAAGCGCCGAGGGTGACCTCGGGTTTGAGCTGTACTTCCGCGGTGAAGACAACGCCTTCCACGCCGATGGTGGTGATATCCAGCGAGGGCTTGTCCACGGCTGTGAGCTTGTGCTCCTCCAGCGCCGCGTCGTATGCATCTCCCCAAACGAGGTCAAATGCTTCTTCGTAGAATGCGCTTTCGCCATACATGCTTTCGATGACTTTGCGCGGGGCTTTGCCCTTGCGGAAGCCCGGCACGTTAAAGCGGCTTGCGGTCTTTTGGTATGCTTTCTGTACGGCTGCGCCGAACGCCTCAGGCGAAACGGAAATCGTCAGTTTTGCGCGGTTGTTTTCGAGTTTTTCAAAGGTTGCCATGTGCTCCTCCAACTGTATATCGATTACATCTTGATTCGAAATTGGCATAAATCGCCAGTATCAAACAATATTAACATAGGAAATGTCGCATTGCAACCCGCAAACACGCTCGTTTTGTGTGACTTTGGCACTCTTGTCGCGACTGTGACAAAACGAAACTCCGCCGTTTCCAATTCATTTGTTTTTTTATGTAATTTTCTGCATAAAGCTGGCAAAAACGGTACTGTTGCGCTATATTGGTATGGAACATTATACAATCGAATCAAAACAAGGAGGGAACGACGCTGTGACGGATGAAAAACGCATGGTCGTACTGGGCGGTCTGTCGCAAAAAATTCACATCAAGAGTGTGGATGAGGGGAACCCCGTGCTGCTGTTTTTGCATGGAGGCCCCGGCGTTTGCAACCGCCACACCGTGATGACGGATCATGCAGATCTGGCGAAGACGTTTACCGTCGTCGCGTGGGATCAGCGCGGTAGCGGCGGCTCCTATTATGGCGCAAAGAAAGAAACGCTGACGGTCGATCAGTTGGTGGAGGACGCACATGCCCTCGTACTTTGGCTCTGCGAGCGGTTTCACAAAGATAAAATCTTCATCATCGGCGGCAGCTGGGGCAGCGAACTGGGCACCTATCTTGCCCACCGCCATCCGGAGCATATCGCGGCCTATGTCGGCTTCGGTCAGGTGGTGGACGGCGCGAAGAACGAGGAGATTAGCTTTGCGTTTGCCATGGACGAGGCGAAGAAAGCGGGGGACGAGAAATCCATCGCGGTTTTGAATAAGGTCGGCCCTCCGGTCAAGGGCGTCTACAAGGGCGGCTTTGACGGGATGATGGCGCAGCGGAACATCATGATGAAATACGGTGGATACAGCAAGAGCGCAAGGAAACGGAGCTATTTTTCCTCCTTTGTCGTGCCGGTGCTGTTTTCCGGTGAATATTCCATTCGCGATCTCTACGGCCTCGTGCGCGGATATAAATATGTGCTCACCGAGATGTGGGACGCGGTCGGGGCGACCAATTTCCCGGAAACGTGCACGAAGTTTGATGTGCCATATTTTGTATTTGACGGCGTGCTGGATCAAAACACGCCTGCCTCGCTCGTGCAGGGTTGGTTTGACAGCATAGAAGCACCGCAAAAGGAACTGATCTGGTTTGAACAGTCGGGGCATAACCCGATGGGTGACGAGCCGGAGCGCTTCAAGGCGCTGTTGATCGACCGACTGATGACGATCGACAAGGAGCAGAGACAGAATTAACGGATTGCGCGATTCGACAATGAAAACCACCTAAGGGAGACGGTGTTTTTTTGCCGGGATGAGGCGCAACATCCGGATTTTTGGCCGCATATCGTGCGGCGAAAGGAAAAAATCAGCCTAGGGGGACATTCTAAATGAAGAGGCTATGGGGGCTCTTGTTTTTTGCTGCACTTTTTTGGTTCTGGCCGGCTTTTGTAAGCCACGCGGAGGAGGCACAAGAGAGCGATTCGTTCACGATTTTGTGGATATCGGATACGCAGGATATCTCCTATCACGGCTATGGCGATGCATTTAACACGATGGGCAAATGGATTGTCGAGCAGAAGGACGACATGAACATTCGATATATTGTACAGACCGGTGATGCTGTAGACAACGGCGCGTCCGGCTGGCAGTGGAAGCGTTATGATGTCATGTATGATCAGTTTCGCGGGAAAATACCGTATATCGCCGCTGCGGGAAACCACGAGGTCAAGAAGAACGGCTATCTTGAATATTGCATGCGCAAGGATGTCCGCACAATTCCGCGCGGCAACACCTTCTTGCGTGGTGAGGCGAGCTACGCGACATTTGACCACCATGGAAATTCGTTTCTGATAGTAGCCGTTGGGTATGAAGCAGGTCAGGATGCCGTTCAATGGACGAACGACGTACTCAAAACACACCCCGATCACACCGCGATTTTACTGGTTCATGACTATCTGCAAACCGGCGGGCGTTTCGGCATCAACGGCAAGGCCATGTTCGAGCAGGTCGTGAAGCCGAACCCGAACGTACGCCTCGTGCTCTGCGGGCATGTCTGCGGTGTTAGTTCGCGCATCGACGCACTGGACGACGACCACGACGGGAAACCGGATCGTACCGTCGCGCAGATGATGTATAACTATCAGCACTTTGGCGAAGACTGTGGACAGCTTCGAACCCTGACGTTTCAAGAAGAGGATCGAAGCATCCGTGTGACGACCTACTCTCCCGTGACCGAGCGGTATTATCGCGACTATATGTTTGGCGATCATTATACGTTTACACTGCCAAATGCGTTTTGAGCCGCTGGCAAAGCATAATAGCACAAAAAGGCAAATCCTGCTCACGGGAAACGATGTTTTCCTGTATAATGGATGGAATATCAGACGGCGCTCGCCAAAGAAAAAGAAGCTGAGGAGAGAACAGATGAACAATCCTGTTGCGCAGCCAATCCCCCGCACGCGCTTTCCCGAAAAGTTGGGGTTTTGTACTTTTTCGACGGCGAGCAACGTCGTCTATCAGTTCAAGAGCATCTACTATCTCTTTTTTCTGACCAATGTACTCAAGATCGATGTGCTGGTTGCGGGAACGATCCTGACCCTCGGCACCATTTGGGACGCGATCAACGATCCGCTGATCGGTTTCTGGGCGGTCAACCACAAGTTTAAAAACGGAGAGCGCGTCCGCCCACTGGCGATCTGGTTTGCCGTGCCGTGGGCGATTACCGTCGTGCTGCTCTTCACCGATTTCGGGCTGCCAAACAAAGCTGCTATTGCGGTTGCGCTGATCGTCTATCTGCTCTTTGAGCTGTTCAATACCTTCGTCGGCATTCCTTACAACAGTATGGGCAGCCTCGCAACCAATCTGGATGCGGACAGGCGCTCGATCAACGTCTTTCGCAACCTCGGCGGCGCGCTCGGCGCGGGCATCGGCGCGGTTGCCTGCCTGCCGCTGCTGAAAGTATTCGGCGCGATGGACGGTAAGGGCAACCTGATCGATTCTGCCAGCGCACGCGGGTTCCTGCTCACCGCGTGCGTGATGGGCGTGGTCTGCGTCATCGGATGTATCGTACACTTCTTCACCACCAAAGAGCGCGTGAAACCCATCGCGGAGGATGACGAGAAACTCTCTGCCAAGACGGTGTTCTCCATGCTGTTCCGCTGCAAGAGCTGGGTGCTCAACATGCTCTACATCATCTGCTATGGCGTCATCAACCTGCTTTTGATGAGCTGCATTACCTACTATGCGACCTATGTCATCGGCAGCACGGCGGCGGCAACCGCCATTCAGGCGGCGTATTTGGCCGCGGCGCTTGTCTCCTCGTTCCTCGTCTCCGCCATCGACCGCCTGCTCGGTAGAAAAAAGACGATGCTCCTTGCCGCGGCGCTGTTCATCCTCGGCAAAGTATGGTTCGTGATCAACCCCTTCTCGTTGGGCGCGATCTATGTCAATGCAATCTCCGTCGGCATCGCGCTGACGATTACGTTTGTCATGTTTAACACCAACCGCAACAACATCGTGGACATCATCGAGTGGCAGTCCGGCAGACGGCTTGACAGCCTCGTCTCCACGGCGGACAACCTCGCAAGCAAGCTTGCGGTTGCGGGGGCGACGCAGCTCGTCGCGCTTTCGCTCTCGCTCAACGGCTTCGACGCGAAGCTGACCGCGCAGCCCGCCGGGGCGATCACCGCCATCAACGCGATCCTTGGCTGGATTCCGATGGTGGTTGCCGCGGTGATGATGGTTGTGATCTTCTTCTTGAATATTGAAAACGATACGAAGAAAATGCTGGAAGAAAAGGCTGCGCAAGCATAGCGCGAATGTCTTCGCGCAGGACCGTGCAAGCATCCAAAAACCGCGCTTTCGCGGCAAAAGAGCGTAAATTAATAGACACGAAACAGTGCTTTGTCAAAAAGCCTTGATTTGCCAAGCGCGAAACACGGTGGTATATTGATTGCAGGCAGTTTTTTTCGCGAGTCCCGGCCTTGTCTCGCCGCCGCTCAATGCGCTTTTTTTACAAGACTTCTTTCGACAATTTAGAGATAGATAAGGAGCCAAGATCATGACAACAGGACACAATTTTTGGGATGCAGGCGTATGGTCGCTGATGATCGAACTGACCATTCTGCTGGTCGGCATGCTGACGGCAAACATGCTGCGTCGTCTCATCAAGCCCTTGCGGCAGTCGTTGATTCCGAGTTCCGTGCTTGGCGGATTTTTGATTCTAATCGCCAACATTGCGTATGAAAAGATCACGGGAACCACGCTCTTTAGCAAGGTCACGATGGAAACACTGACATATCACGGCCTGGGTCTCGGCTTTGTCGCGATGGCGCTGCGCTCCAACAAACGCGAGAAGAACAAGAAGAGCAACACCGCCGTGTTTGACGCGGGCGTTACCACCGTCTCTTCCTATCTGTTGCAGGGTATCCTTGGGCTTGCGATCACAATCGGCTTCTTCTTCCTGCTTGGCAGCTGGCCTGCCTCCGGCTTGCTTCTGCCGATGGGTTACGGACAAGGCCCAGGGCAGGCGTATAACTGGGGACACGTTTACGAAACCGCAACCGCGTATGCGCCGTTCAAATTCGGCGGAAGCTTCGGGCTCACGGTCGCCGCGATGGGCTTTGTCTCCGCGGGGCTTGGCGGCGTGTTCTATTTGCAGCGGATGAAGAAAAAAGGACAGATCGACAAGCTCTTGCTCAACGCGGACGAGATGGAAGACCTCACCGCGGAATCCATCACCGAAAAGGGCGAGATTCCGCTTTCCGAATCACTCGATAAACTCACGGTGCAGATCGGGCTTGTGGTGTTCACCTATATGGCGGCCTATGGCGTGATGTATCTTCTCTCGCTTGGGCTGGATTACCTTGGCGGATTTTTCACCAGCACCGTCAAGCCGCTCGTCTGGGGATTTAACTTCCTGATCGGCACCGTGATGGCAATCCTTGTGCGAAACGTGCTCAAGGGCTTAACCAATCGCGGGCGCAGACAATATCTCAACAACTTCATGCTTGCGCGCATCTCCGGTGTGATGTTTGACCTGATGGTGGTTGCGAGCATTGCGGCGATCGACCTCTCTGCGTTCTCGCATCGGGAATTCGTGATTCCGCTGAGTGTGATCTGCATCGTCGGCGCGGTCGCGACCTACATCCAGCTGGATATCATCTGCAAGCGCATCTATCCGGAGTATCCGGCGGAAGCGTTCCTCTCGCTCTATGGCATGCTCACGGGCACGGCGAGCACGGGTGTAATCCTCCTGCGTGAGATCGATCCGCTCTTCAAAACCCCCGCCGCGAGCAACCTCGTCTATCAGCAGCTCTGGGCAATCGTGTTCGGTTTTCCGATGCTGCTGCTGCTGGGTTTTGCGCCGATCGGGCTCACCGCCGATCCGGCCACGACGAACCTGACCAACACATGGATCACGCTCGCCGCGCTGACGGTGCTGTTCATCGCGATGAACGTCATCCTCTTTCGGCGCGACATCTTCAAAAAGAAAGCAAAATAATCGGATTTGGCGACAAACAAGGCTTCCGGCAACAACCGGGGGCCTTGTATTTGGTCAAAACGGCTTTCTTTCGAGCGTACTTCTTTTCCGTTGACATCTCTTATAAAAATACGTTACACTTACACCGTAAAAATTACATATTCGGATGACGGCATCGGGAGAGACTACACAAGAGTAGAGCCGAAGGGGATTGCGCAAGAAACTCTCAGGCAAAAGGACCGATACCCGACGAAGCTTCGGAAAGCTGGATTTTATCCGGCACCGACGAGGCAATTTCGCAATCAGTCACATCATAAGGATTGCGGGAGAATCTTTCAGGTTCAGATACGGGGCGCGCGACTTTGTTCGCGCGTCCTGTTTTTTTGTTCTCCGGACCGGGAGAACGGGTTTGATTCGGGTGCGGGGCACGGCTCCGCACAGAAAACTTCTATATTTAGATTGACTTGGAGGAAAATTTTATGACACTGCAAAACGACCGCAAGTACACCAGCTCCCATGAGTGGCT
>DAIRTE010000032.1:0-22428 GCA_036804025.1 Clostridia bacterium
AACAGCGGGTCCACCTGACGGAAGGTCACAAAGTACCCGATGTCCCCGTCGAACCGCACGCTCTGGACGGTTTCGTCCTTGGCGAGGTTTTCAATCTTGCCGAGGATGCTGAGGTTCTGATCCAGCGTATAGAGCGCGTTGGAGTTCGTGTTGTCGTATTCGTAGGTGTCCACGCCATCCGTATAGATGCGCTGCTGCCATCTGTTGAGCGTGGTCACAACGCGGAAGACGTTTTTGTATTCGTCCATCGAGAACTGATTGAGCAGGCTGCCCGGTACGTTCCCGCTGGCGAGCTTCGTAATCTGTCCTTCGCTGATGCCGAGCAGCACGAGGTCGGTGCTGTTGGAACCGTTCGTGATCTGGACGTTTTTGCCGTCCTTGTCCGGCGCGATGGGCAGGGTTTCCTCGCTGTATTGCGCAATCGCGAGCAGCAGATGATCCGCGTTCGCGTAGAGCTGGCTCGTTCCGCCGAAGACCGCCTTGGCCGAGGAGAAATTCGCGCTGCTCTTGAGGTTGATTGCGCCGACCACGGTATATGCCGCGCTCTGCGGGTTTCCACCCATGTAGAGGTCGGTCGGCTGGAGCAGTTTCGTTTCCGTGCCAACCGTGGTGGCCGGAATGTAGGTCACCGGCGTTTCTTTCACAAGGTTGTAGACGTACTGCGAGGTCACGAGGTACACGTAGTCCCCGACCATGCGGGCGCTGACGTAGCTGCCGCTCTGGCCCAGCGAAACGACCTGTACGGGCTTCGCCGGATTCGAGATGTCGTAGATGACCGCGGTGGTCTGGTCGGTGTTGTTCTCGTAGCCGCCGTTGACGTCGTTGATCCAAACCGTGTTGTAGCTCTGGGTGATGACCATGAGCCGCGTGCCCAGAATGAACAACTCGGAGTTATAGCCCCACCAGCTGTCGTCCGCGGAGAGCGAGGTGCTCGAAACGAGCGTGGTCTTCGCTCCGTCCGCCTTGAGGATGTTGAGCTGATTGGCGGCGAGGTAGTAGATGTAGTTTCCGTCGGTCTTGACGATGTCCGCCTCGTCCACGCCCTTGACCTGCAAGTTGGTGCCGGAGTAATCGACCGTACTGTCCATTGCGACGGCCGGCGCTTCCATTGCGGCTGCCGAGGGCGCCGCGGCGGTGGTTGCGGACTCGGTTTTCACCATAGCCCCGTCCATCATTGCGCCGCTTGCGACCACGCCGCCGCGATTGCCGTAGCCATTCTGCATGGCCTCGATCATGGCGTATACATCGTCGTAGGAGTTGATTTCGGTCGGTGCGCTCGCGGCGGAAAGCGTCAGGTTCTCCGGCGTTGCAGCGGCGTTGGTTCCTCTGTTTGCATAGAGAGCTCCAAATACGCCCGCCGCAACGAGCAGGAAGGCCGCGAACACCGCGCCATAGCGCACAAACTTCTGTTTCGGGGTCAGCGCGATCTTTTCACGCGCATTCTTTTCTTTAATTTCCATGAGCAACGTCTCCTTTGCTTTTAGCTTGTCGTTGTCACGGATATACTGCTCTTTAAACATCCTGAAATTCCCCCTTCAACTGGTCCCGCAGCATATCACGTGCGCGGAAGAGATGGGATTTCACCGTGTTTTCGCTCGCACCCAGTATCTTGGCAATTTCGGCAACCCGATACCCCTCGTAATAATACAGGTGGATCACCGTGCGGTACTTCTGAGGAAGCGCCAGCACATAGGGATAAACCTCGGTGGTCGTCTGCATCTCGGTGAGGAGATTTTCGTTTTCGGGTACCGTGTTGCGCCGCCAGGCGGAGGTCAACAACGACTTCGTGCAGTTGATCGTCACCTTGAGAAACCAGGCTTTCTGGTGCTCCAGGCTGTTCCAGACGGGCTTTGCGCGCATTGCCCGAAGGAAGACCTCCTGTACGGTGTCGTCCGCGTCCGCGCCGCTCTTGGTTCGCAGAAACGCGAGGCGATATACCATGTCGGCATACGCTTCAAACAGCGCGTCTGCGTCGTCGGCCGGAATCGGCACATTTGGTTTGGTCAGCTGTTCCATAACCGTTTTGTACCTCTCTCTTCCACCCATAACACTTCGCTTCTTCACGAAAGGTTGCAGGGGGAGGCAGAATTTTTTGAATCCAGTATGGGTCCGTTGTGTTATCCGCAGCAAAGCTGCAATTTATTATAGCACAAGCAAAATACGCTTTCACGGTGACAAGTGCCATTGACAAGACAGCGCTAGACTGTCTATAATGCTCTTGAAATCATTCAACCGGAGGACTCCTATGATTCGCTAACACCCTTGGTAGATGTAAGGTACGCGGAAGCACTCGTTGCGTCCGCTCTATTCTTGCAGTGCCAAACGGTGCGCGCGAACCAGACAAGGGTTCTTTTTTTGTTTCGTAAAAATCAGGCGGCCTTTCTGTTGCAAGAACCCCCTTTCGCACAAATCGTTTGCGCGCTGCCGTACAAGACGGGAGGATTTTTGCTATGTCCCAAATTCGCGTGAACGAACTGACCTTTCATTACGAAGGCAGCTACGACAACATATTCGAACACACGTCCTTTTCGATTGACACGAGCTGGAAGCTCGGTTTCGTCGGCCGTAACGGGCGTGGAAAAACGACCTTTCTCAAGCTCTTGCTGGGGCAATATGACTACGAGGGCACGATTTCCGCCAGCGTCGCCTTCGACTATTTTCCGTTTGCCGTGGAGGACGATACGCTGACCACCGAAGCGGTGTTTTCCTCGATTTCGGACGCGCCGCGCTGGCGACTCGAAAAGGAGTTGAACCTCTTGGACGTTTCGCCGGACGCGCTCGACCGCGCGTTTGTAACGCTCAGCCCCGGCGAACAGACCAAGGTGCTACTCGCGGCGCTGTTTGCGCGGCCCGGCCACTTTCTGCTGATTGACGAGCCGACCAACCACCTCGACATGGAGGTGCGCGAGGTCGTCAGCCGGTATTTAAACGGCAAACAGGGGTTCATCCTTGTATCCCACGACCGCGCGTTTCTCGACGGCTGCGTGGATCACATTCTATCAATCAACCGCGCAGGCATCGAGGTGCAAAAGGGCAACTTCTCCAGTTGGGAGGAGAACCGCCGTCGGCAGGATAATTTTGATCTCGCCGAAAACGAGCGCCTCACGCGCGAGATGGATGACCTGCGCCAGGCCGCGCGGCGCACCGCCGAATGGAGCGACCGCGTGGAGCACAGCAAGATCGGCGAGCACGCGCTCGACCGTGGATTCATCGGCGCGAAGTCCGCGCGCATGATGAAGCGGGCTAAGGCGACCGAGCGGCGGCAGGAAAGCGCCGCCAAAGAGAAAGAGCAGTTGCTCAAGAACCTGGAACGCAACGACACGCTCAAGATCACGCCGCTGGGGCACCACGCGGATATCCTCGTCGAGGCGCTCGATCTCTCGATTGTCTACGGGGAGCGCACCGTCTGCGGCCCGCTGAATTTTACCCTGCGCCAGGGCGAGCGCGCGGCGCTGAGCGGCAAGAACGGCAGCGGAAAGAGCAGCGTGGTCAAGCTGCTGATGGGCGAGGCGATTCCACACACGGGAACCCTACGCACCGCGAGCGGCCTCGTCGTCTCCTACATGCCGCAGGACACGTCGTTTTTAACGGGAACCGTGCTCGACTACGCGCGCGCAAACGGGCTCGACGAAACGCTGTTTCTGACGATTCTGCGCAAGCTCGACTTTCCGCGCGTCCAGTTTGAAAAGGACATGCGCGACTTCTCTGGCGGGCAAAAGAAAAAAACGCTTCTGGCGAAGACGCTTTCCGAACGAGCGCATCTGTATGTTTGGGACGAACCGCTCAACTTTGTGGACGTGCTCTCGCGAATGCAGATTCGCGACCTGTTGCTCGCGGCCAACCCGACGATGCTGTTTGTCGAGCACGACAAAACGTTTGTCAGCGAGATTGCGACCCGTCGGATTCTGCTGTAGGCGCTTGCTCCGCTTCCGGCAAGGGTACCGCCACAACGGGCGCGGCTGATTCCTCCGGCAGCAGGTAGAGCTTTTTTAGCAGACGCTGCAACGCCGGAATCTTGAGGATGCCGAACACGCTCAACGTTCCAAACAGGTTAAGCAGAACGTCGTCCACATCGCAGCTGCCGCAGGCGAGGAGCAGTTGCAGCGCTTCCACCGCGACAAACAAGAGCGTAACGGTCAAAACAAACAGCCAGAGCTTCCGCATCGGCCGAAACAGGCTCGGCAGAAACACCGCCAGCGGCATGAACAGCAGCATGTTTCCAACAAGGTTGCTCAGCGGAATCTCCATTCCGATGTAGTCGTACCGGATTGCGTTGATGTACAGCCAAATGGTCTCCAGCGGACGAAAATTCGTATTTAAGTCGAAATTCTCCCAATACGCCGCTTTGGTCTGCTGAAAATGGACGTAGTCCACGCGGGAGACAATCAGCGCGCCAAACAGCGCCGCGCAATAGAACGCAAATAGCACAAACAGCGCGGTGCGCACCGTCCGGCGACGCTGGGGAACCTCAAGGGTGCGATTCAGCAGAAACACGCCGAGAGCCAGCGGAACGCAGACGCCAAAGATCAGCATAACCCCGTGCAGCACATGGCGCATGCCGGAGAGGTAAATCGATAAAAGCTGCCAGAGCATGACGACGGCTGCCAGCGCTATTAGAACGATTCCAATCGGTTTTGAGGCGGATGTTCGGGTTTTCATTCGGGTATTATACCACATTCAGCCAAAATCGAAATGGGAAAATCGCGTGTCCTATGTGGAAAAACCGAAATCGTTCAACACAGCGTTGCGTTTCTTGCGCGCGATCCAGACACTGCGTATAATAAATTAAGTACATTGATTTCACGCAGATCACACAAGTCTGACAAAAATTCAAACAGGAGGCCGTTTGTTATGCAAAATCGTCTGTCTCCGGGTCCGCTTCTCAACCACAAGGGTGAGCTTTACGAGGCGGGATATGCCACCTCCCTCGTCCGGCGCTATGAACGCGCCGCGATCAAGGGCGGCGCCGCCCGCATCAAAGAATGGGACTATTACCTGATCCAGAACGGCCGCTACGGCGTTGCGCTGACGATTGCGGACAATTCCTACATGGGCATGATCTCCGTGTCGTTTCTGGATTTTGAGGCGAAGACGGAGAAAACGGTGTCTCCGATGTTCTGGCTGCCATTTGGCAGCACCCATTTTCCGGCGGACTCAAGCGGAGATGTGTTTAAGCGCATCGGCAATACCACCGCTTCGTTTACCAACGAGAACTGCGGGCGCTGGCTGCTTGTTCACATGGACAAGTTCGACGGGGATCAGGCGTTTGACTGCAGAATTTTGCTGTCCGACCCGCCGCAGGACACCATGGTCATCGCCACGCCGTTTTCGGAAAAGAAGACCGCATTTTACTACAATCAAAAGATCATTGGCATGCGCGCCAGCGGCAGCTTCACCATCGGCGGCGTGACCCGCACGTTTGAACCCGAGGACTCCTTCGGCCTGCTGGACTGGGGGCGCGGTGTCTGGACGTATGATAACACCTGGTATTGGGGCGCGGGGCAAGGCATTGTCGACGGACACCGCTTCGGTTTCAACATTGGCTACGGATTTGGCGACGTCAGCGCCGCCTCGGAAAATATGCTCTTTGTGGACGGCGTGCATAACAAGCTCGACCGCCTGACCTTCAACATTCCGCTCAAGGACGGCAAGGAGGACTATCTTTCGCCTTGGACGTTCTCGTCCAACGACGGACGGTTTGAAACGGCCTTTACGCCGTTTCTCGATCGCGCGGCGTATACGAGCGTCGGCCCGCTGCTCTCGGATCAGCATCAGGTGTTCGGTCACATGGACGGCTTTGTTACGCTGGACGACGGAAGTAAGCTGGAACTAAAACACTTCCTCTGCTTTGCGGAAAAGGTGCATAATAAGTGGTAAATCGGCCCGCGGATCTTTTTTGCGGGCAAGCGAGGTGAAAACCATCATGACCCCTGCCCGAACATACGATCTCGTCATTTGGGACTGGAACGGCACGCTGCTGGACGACACGGAGCTCTGCTACCAGATTGCCAACGAAATGCGGCTGGAGCGCGGCATGGCATCCATGCGCGGCATTGAGGAATACCGCACGCATTTCACCTTTCCCGTAATCGACTACTACAAGCGCATGGGCTACACGTTTGAAACGGAGCCGTTTGAAGAGATTTCCAAACAGTTTGTCGCGCTGTATGCCGAGCGCTTTCCCGCCTGCCCCTTGCAGCCCTGCGCGGAGGATACGCTAGCCGAGGTGCTTGCGCGCGGTTCGCGCCAGGTGCTCCTGAGCGCAACCGGGCAGGACAAGCTGGACGAGCAGGTACGGCACTTTCAGCTAAACCGGTATTTCGAGCGCGTGATCGGCGGGCAAAACAACCTTGCGCACGGCAAGGCGGATTATGCGGTGGATTTTCTGCGCGAAAGCGGCGTGGAGCCCGCTCGGGCGCTGTTTGTCGGCGACACGGATCACGATTTTGAGATTGCCTCGTCGATTGGCTGCGGCTGTGCCCTGCTGATTCCCGGGCATCAATCACGCGATCACCTTCGCTCACTCGGCGCAACGCTGATCGAGTCGCTCTGCGAGGTACCATCGCTGCTGTAGATTTGCGGAATCCTGACTAAGATATACAAAACGCCTACCGGTTTCGATCGATAGGCGTTTTGTTTATTGTTTCATTAAGATGAAAGAGGCTCCTCTTTCCGAACGCTTGACATATAGATGCTGCCGATTCTAATGTAAATACTTCTGTAAAAACGATTCGACTTCTTTATTGCGATAGAACCCGCCTTCTTCCAACTCCACATCGTATCCAATGTCCCTGTATTGGATTGACCAAGGCATGGTTTGAGGGTCCCAAAATAGATCTTGCGCGCAGTTATAGGACCAGGCTATATGATGCTCTTCTAAAATATCAAACACCATGGCAGCATACGTAAAGGTTTCTTGCGGCGTTACTCCGGCTTCATTGTTTCGATTTACGGTCTCCGCTGTGGCCTCGGTCCAAAATGCGCTGATGTGATACTGCTCGCAGATATCCAAAATAGGCTTGATTTCGTTCTGATAAAAAAACTCCTTTAGCGTCGCACTGTTCGGCACATTGGTTGCAATTCCGTTTTCATCAATCTGAATGATTACATCCGGATTGTAATACGTCCAAGCACCAAAATAATCCGTTGTTGCCAAACTGATAGGTTCTTTCCCTTCCTGAACAATCTGTACCGCCAACATCCGCGCGTAACTGATTGATCGTATTTCGAGTTTTTTCGCGCCCTGCGGTATGGATAGTTCAATCCAATCCTTAACCCCGTCTTTTTCCGTGCTTTTTTGCATTTCGACCCCATCGGCATAGCCTGCGACATCCCCAGAACTTAACATAAGCCGAAGTGTTCCGGCCTGATATCCGCCATCCTGCAGAATGGTAAAAGTCTGTTCAAATAAATAGCCTGGAACGAGTGGCATAGGTGAGCTGAGCTGATAATCAATCCCAAATTCTCGCTTGATCCTCACAGGATCAAAGAGTGGAAATACGTAATCGTGCCAGCTGATACAGCAGCCTTTTTCAAACAGTTCATTACTATTGTCAAACCAAACCGCACTCATGACATAGAGTACGGACCCGGGGCTTACCGCCCAAATGGCGTCCGCAAGACCGGAGCAATACGTAACATAGGACTCTTCCGTCGCCCCCGGCTCAAAGAACAATTCATAGCTCAATGCATTCGGTCCCAAAGCGGCATACCGTTTTGCAATCATTTGCCAGTAACGCGTTGTCCACTCCTGTGCTTGTGAGTCATTGAAAAGAGGAGAATCCGGACTATTAATGCACCGCCCCGTATCATAATATTCAATATTTGTGCCAAAAGAATCCGCATAACCCGGAATCCCGCAGCAAGATATTACGACATGCAAACCGTATGCAAGAGCCCAGGAAATCACCTCGTCCAGTTGTTCCAATTCGGCTTCGTTTACCATTGCAATATTGTCTGGAGCTGAGAAATAAGAAAAATCCGTCAGAAGATGGATGGAGTTAAACCCGGCTTGCGCCGCGTACTGTATTTCTTGTTTATAATAATTCCGCTGCAATGCACTTGAGATGCATGCTTTCTCTTCATAGTGCAGTGCGCGCCATTCGGGAAGGTTTTCCGCTGTCACCGTCGGCAGAACGGAGTTTGCATACTGGACAATATCATCGGTGATGATCGTTTTGTTGTAAGATCCCACCTCTTCGATCGGAATGTAATGCACCGGTTCTTTCTGTACTTCTGTGGGCTCAACGATTCGAGCCACCGATTCATACAGGCGTGTTAATGCGAGGATGGCGTCCTGTGTAGTCAGGTCGTCTTCTAGATGAAACCCTTTTTCCTGATCAAGTTCAAACATAATACGATTGGAAATCCAAGACATGCGTCGCATATTATAGTACCCGGCTTCAAAAAAAGCGGGACCTATTAAATCACTCTGTAATCCATTTGACGTGAAAAATGTATACTCCTTCGTGTAATCCTTGAGTGGATAATTACCTTTTTGTTTGACTTTGCCCAACCACTCATCTTCCTGCAAGCTCTCTTGCCGATTGAACTGCATCAATCCCATGCAGACTGCCAGCATTGTTGAAGCGACCACACCATCGTCACGTGTCATAGTCGTATCAAGCGTAGTTGCTTCTTCTGCGGTATCCTCCCATTTTTCTTGCCCGGTACCATAGGCTTCCGCAACATTGGATGCCATTTCGTAGAACTGCTTCCATGTGATTGTGTCGTCCAGCGTAATCCATAGTTCTTTCGGCACAAATCCATAATCAAACGCTCGCTTCAGCTCGTCACTTCCGGTTTCCTCTATCTTTTCAGCGATTATTTCAGTATTGTTCGTTATTGAAGCATTCTTATCCTCTGATTTGGTGCCCTTGCATCCAAAAATAGATAGAAGAATAATCACAGCGAGTGAAAGAGCAAAGAAGCGTTTCATGAATGCACCCTCCTGTTTTTCTCGCACATTATACCACGAATTTAAGTGATTCTATTCAAATAATCGTTTTTCATCAGTATAGCAAAAGGGTTATGGTCGAGCCCATAACCCTTCGTTCATCTGTTCTTCGAATCCTTTTTTATATCAGTTAAAGTCAACCTTCACTTCGTTGAAGTTCGGGTCCTTCTCGTAACGGCAGGCCCAGATGAGGTCGCCGGTCGGATAGTCGAACTCCTGCGCAAGCGCCAGCGCGTTGGTCTTTACGTGCGAGGCGTAGTCCTCCACGTCCTGCTTGGCCTGCGCGAGGTCGTTGGACTTGCCCGCGGCGTACTTGCTTGCCTCCTTGCGGGCAATGGACTGCGCTTCCTCCAGCGCGTCCAGCGACATTAAGAAATCGTTGAACATCTGGCGCGAGTACTCCGAATACCGGCGATAGCTATCACCGCGCAGCGGGAACTGCTGCTGCATGCTCAGGCGAACCGCACTCAGGGGATCGCCCGCCTTGCTCAGCACTCCGCTGGTGACGGCTGCCGGATCGGGCGTCGGGCTTGGACTTGGACTCGGACTTGGACTCGGCGTTGGCGTCGGCTCGGCGGTCGGCGCCAGGGTGATATACGGCGTGGCGGCCACTCCGACGGTCGGCGTCGCCGTCGGTTCCAGCGTCGGGGTAGCCGTCGGCAGCAGATCGTCCGCGGCGAGTGCGGAGGAGACGTACTCCACGAGCGGCGCCGTCGTGTCGAGGTACTGCGTGGCGATCATGTCCGCCCAGCGATACTTCGCGTAGTCCGGCGTATACTCCAGTTCCTTGGGTACGTCCACGCCATAGACGTCCTTGATGATCTGGACTCGCTTGGTTTGATCCGTCAGGCAGAAGTTCCAGTTAAAGATGTTTGTATTGCTGCCGCTCGACGAGGTCATGGAATACATGCCGATGTTATTGCCGTCCAGACCGTAGCCAAACTTCGTGAGCGCGGCGGTCTGTCCCAGCGTGCAGTTCGTATAGAGCTGGCCGTCGAACGAGCTCAGGATCTCCGGCACCTTGAGAATCAGGTTCTGCTCCTGCAGGGACTTGAAGATCGCGATCAGCATCTTCTTCTGGCGGTTCACGCGGTTGAGGTCGCCGCCGCTCTGGATGTTCTTTCGAACGCGCAGGTAGTCCAGCACGCCCTGCCCGTTGAGATGCGTCGGTCCCGCGGTGTAACGGCGACCCATCATCGTATAGGTCATTTCGAGGTTATAGTCCACGCCGCCGACCGCGTCCACAAGCTGCTTGACCGCGGGCATCGTAACCGCGTAGTAATAGTTCACCGGTATTCCGCCGAGCATCCAGCTCGCGGCTTCACAGGTCTTTAAGAACCCCGCGCCGCCCGCAGCTTCGTAGCCGCCGCCGCAGTTAAGCGAGGCGTTGAGCTTGTAGATGCCCTTGACGCCCGGAATTTTCGCGTAGGTATCGCGCGGAAGCGAAATCAAGTCCACGCGGTTTTCGTCAAAATTGATTGCGGCAACCATCATCACGTCCGCATGATACTCGTGCTTACCGTTCCAGGTTTCGCGCTCGGTCGCGTAATCCACGCCGATGAACAGCACGTTGACGATGTTCTGCATCATCGAGGTGTCCGCCTGCGCGCTGATGACGTCGTAGAGATTCGGGTCCGGCGTATTCGTTACCTCCGGCGTCATCGAAACGCCCGAGCCGTCCATCGTCTCCACGCCGACGGGTTGCGGGGTCGCGCTGTTATTCACAAACTGTTGGCTGGGGTTTAATAGCAACACGTAGGCAAAGATACCGCCCACAGCGAGCATCAGAATGCCCGTTATCAGCAGAATTGCCCAGAGCGCGCGGCGCTTCCGGCGGGAATGACGGCGTTTTTTACCGCGCACGTAGTTGCTGGGGTAAAAGTCGGTTGGCACAAACGGCTCAACCTCCCCGGCGGGATAATCATATGGCTCCAGCTGGTCGCTGCCGGAGTCGCCCTCGCTCTGCACGAGGTCGGTTGACTGCTCCTCGTTTTGCGGGGAGTTTTTGTTATCGCCCTTGTGCTTGGGCGTACGGTTCGAATGCGGTGTTCGGGTCATTGGTTTGGTTGGTTCCTTTCGCAGTCCATAACACCCATATTATAGCAAAGAATCCCCGAAAACCCCGCCGTTTTCGATTTATTACAAATAGTTTACAAAGTAGCCGCTGTAATTTTGCCCAAAACACGCCCCGTTCTCGGGTTTTTTCGCTTGCGTGTTGTTACGACGTTTTATCCGCAAAGCTTTTCATACGCGGCAAAATAGGATATACTATATCCTGCTTTGAAGGCAAGTAAACCCGAAAAGGAGAGCTTCGTATGGTTGTGATCATTCCGGCGTACCAACCGGACGAAAAACTATATCGGCTCGTTCTCGACCTGCATGAGCAGACGGACTATGACCTCGTAATTGTGGACGACGGCAGCGACCGGGAATGCAGAGAGCTCTTCGTTTCGTTGGAACCCTATGCAAAGGTGCTCAAGCACGCGCAGAACCGCGGCAAAGGCGCGGCGCTGAAGACGGCTCTTTCCTATATCTATGAGCGCTACCCGGCGGACGAGGGAGTCGTCACCATCGACGCGGACGGGCAGCATCTGCCCGAGGACATCATTCGCGTTTCGAAGGCCTGGGAAGCGGAGCCGGAGAAGCTCGTGCTCGGCAGCCGCCGCTTTACCGGCGACGTCCCGTTCAAGAGCCGCGCGGGAAACGCGATTACGCGGTTTGTCTTTGCGCTTTCCACGGGCGTTAAGGTGTTTGACACGCAGACGGGGCTTCGCGCGTTCGGCGTGTTCCGCATTCCCATGATGCTCGAAATGAAGGGCGACCGCTACGAATATGAAATTAACGTGCTGCTCTACGCCACGCGGCACCGGATTCCGATCCAAGAGGTAACCATCCAGACCGTGTATATCGAAGACAACCGCTCCTCGCACTTTAATCCGTTTCGCGACGCCTGGCGCATCTACAAGATGATCCTGTTCTTTGTCGCTTCCTCTCTCGTGGCAATGCTGCTCGACTATGTGCTCTTGCTGCTGCTTTCCTCGGCGACAAAGGGTATGGCGCAGTCGCTGCTCATCAGCGTTGTTGGCGCGCGCGTGCTCAGTTCGCTCGCGAACTATTTTATGAACTGCAAGCTCGTGTTTGAAAACCGGAACAAGTCCAGCATTGTCCGCTACTATATGCTCGTCGTCGGGATTCTCGCGGTGAACTACGGGCTCATGGTCGTCATAACGCATCTGATGCCCCTTGCCGTCGGCAAAATCCTGGTTGAGCTGATGCTCTATCCGCTGAGCTTCTATATTCAGCGGAAGTACGTCTTTCCACCCGAAAGCGAGGAGGTGTGTTTACCCGAATGAGCAATTCCGTACCCACCGCGCGTAAGCGCCTGATCAAGACCATCCTGCTCGATCTGCTCGCGGTCGGCATTTGCCTGAACGTGTTTGCCTATTTTCACCATGTCCGCAAGGCGGACCCGACGCCAAAGGCGCTGTCTTCCCCGACGCCGGTTGTCTCGACCAGTTCCTCCGTTCCGGCTCCGGCGGCAACCGAAGCCCCCGCCGCGGACGCGACGCAAGCGCCCGCCACGGACGACACCGGACTACTCGGTGGCAAGTATGCCGACAAGTTTACCACCGGCGAGGTTGAACAAACGGAGGACAGCTACCGCAGCACGAACGTCTCTATTGAAATGAGCAAGGTAACCGCGGGCACGGAGAAACGGCCGATCGTCTATTACGTCGCGGATATCTACATCAAGGACCTCTCCAGCTTCCGCACCGCGCTGGCCTACGAGTATAAGGATCAGAATCAGGGCTCGCGCAAGAACGTGATGTCCACGCTCCAGCTCTCCGAACTGACCGGCTCGCTCGTTGCTATTTCCGGCGACAACTACACCTTCCGCAAGGAGGGGCTGATCGCCGTTCGCAACGGCGTCGAATGGTACAATCAAACACCGCTGGCGGACGACATCTGCGTGCTCTACTACGACGGCACCATGGAGACCTACCGCGCGGACGATACCCGCGCCGACCAGATTGCCGCCATCTACGACAAGAAACCATACCAAATCTGGACATTTGGGCCGGAGCTCTTGACCGACGGCGAGGTGCCGGAGCAGTTCTACAAGAACAACGAAAACCCGCTCTCCGGCATTGGCTATTTCGAGCCGGGACATTACTGCTTCATCCTCGTGGATGGTCGCCAGAGCAGCTACAGCTGGGGTATGAACTACACGCAGTTTGCGCAGGTGTTTAAGGATCTCGGCTGCAAGGTTGCCTATAATCTCGACGGCGGCGACACCGCGGTGATGACCTTCAACGGCGAATGGCGCAGCCACCCGCAGGACGAGAAACCGCGCGACACGAGCGACATTCTCTACATCTGCGAGCCGACGACCTCCGCAGACGGCCAGTAGGGAGGCGGATACGATGAAACGCTTTTTCTCCCGCATCCTGCCCCACGCGGTAATCGTGCTCTCGCTGATGACGCTGACGTTTTTCGGCATCGACCGCGTGAACCCCATTATGGCGTTTATGACGAGCGAGCTTTCCAAGTGGGTCTTCGCCCTGCTCGCGGTCACCGGCTTTGCAACAGCAGTGTTGCTCATCGGTATGCAATGGAGCGAGGACGACCGCAAGGCGCGCCGCGCACTCAAGCAGAAGGCGCAGACTTCGGCGGTTGAATCCACCGAATCGGCGGACGACGAACCGAAGGACGCGTAACCAAATCCGAATTCAAACGCAAGAACAAGAGGCCATGCGTGTTGCATGGCCTCTTTTGTGTATATACTCCGTTTGCGCTATTCAAACAACGAAATCTGTTGCTGCTTGCTTTCAAAGCGTCCTAAATAGGCGAATACCTCGTCCGTTCGGTAGAGAATCCCCAGCCGCCTGCACTCGCTCGAAAGGAGTTTCATCAGCCGCGCGTGGTTCGGACTGCTGCAGTTGTAGGCGTTGCCATACGTCCGGATATAGCGTTGTTTCATCCCCGGAAAGTCGCGATCCAGCGCGGCGTAGAAGTACTCCCGGTCGCCCTCGCGCAGGGTCACCCCGAATCCGAACGTCAGAATTCCCTTTACCTTCGCCCGTTCGCAGTAGCCAAGCAGGCCGCGCAGGTTCTCCTCCGTGTCGTTGATGAACGGCAAAATCGGGCAGAGCCAAACCACGGTTGGAATGCCCGCGTCGCGCATGCGCTCCAGCATCTCCACGCGTTCCCGCGTCGAGGATACGTTTGGCTCAATCTTCTTACAGAGCGCCTCGTCGTAGGTGGTCAGCGTCGTCTGCACAACGCACTTCGTTCGCTCGTTGATTGCCCGCAGCAGGTCCAAATCGCGCAGAATTCGCGCGGATTTCGTGAGAATCGCCAGCCCGAATTCGTACCGAAGGATAAGTTCCAGGCAGGAGCGCGTCAACCCCAACTCCTCCTCAAGCGGGATGTAGGGGTCGCACATGGCGCCCGTGCCAATCATGCAGGGGTTCCGCTTCTTGCGAAGTTGTGCTTCGAGAATGGCCGCCGCATTTCGCTTGACCTCGATGTCCTCAAAGGGATGGTCAAACTGGTAGCATTTGCTGCGGCTGTCGCAGTAGATGCAACCGTGGGTGCAGCCGCGGTAGAGGTTCATGCCGTTCGTCGACGACAGGATCGTTTTGTATTCGGCATAGTGCAACGCGGCACACCCCCTCTCGATTGTAATCAGTATAACAAACAAAACCTGACGCATGCACGTCAGGTTTTATTCCACTAGACCGTCGAACCGTCCTCAGCCCATCGAGGAGGTCGCGTAAAACAACGTGGACGCCGCGGCAACCACGGCGATGACCGCCGCGCCGAAATAGAACAGCACCTTGCCGAGCGGTTTGTTTCGTTCCTTGAGGTCGTCCAGCGCAATTCCAAGGTACGCCGCGCCGACGATGATCGTCGGCACGATGTAGCGTAGGTCCATTGTGCAACCAAACGGGTACTGGAGGTTGAACATCAGAAAGGAGCCCATTTGAATCAGCCAGAGCCAAAGCAGGCCAAAGCGCGCGAGGAAATGCGTCTCCTTGCAGCGCAAAATCACGTAGACCGCCGCCAGCACCGACAGCGCGATGAGCAGCAGATTCGACAGGCTCAGCGGTAGCGCCACTTTTGCGGAGCGCTCGAACGCGAACTCCCCGAATGCCGCGCATTTTGCGATGTAGACCCAGATGTTGTAGTCCGTATACGGCTGGCAATAGAGCGGCTCGAGCATTTGGCGAAGCGGAAACGAGAGAAACCGCTTGGCAAACGGTACGTCGCCGCAATACAGGGCGTTCCAGCGGGACAGGGTGTAGATATACCGGTAGGAGATATGGAACTTGATCCGGTTTCGAATCGTATACCAGAGCCCCAGCGGCAAACTGACCGCGCCAAACGCCGCAAACTGGCCAAGCATTGGCAGCGCGTTCTTTTCGCGAATCCGTCGGATGAACAGCAGCAGAAACACCGGCGCGGTGAACCCCGCAACCGTCATTGCGGAGAGCTTGGTGGACATGCCGAGCCCGATGGCGAGCGCGATGACGAGGATGTTTTTCAGCGTCGGATGGTTGTACCAGCGCACCGTATAGAGCACGGCGAGCATGTAGAACAGCAGCATCAGCGAGTCGTTGTTGATGCTCGCGGAGAGGATGAAAAACGTCGGCTGAAACGCGAGCACACCCAGCGCAAGCGCGCTGGCGCGTGCGGATAGCTTGAATTCGCGAAACAAGCTGTAGCAAACCAGCAGCACGGCGCAGGACGCAAAGCAGGGCACGATCTTTGCCGCTTCGAACACCAGTTCCAGATTCGGATTGTGGTCGAAGAAGGTAAACGCCTTGACGATGATCGCTTCGAAGATGTAGTTCAGCGGCGGATGATAGAACTGATACTCGTAGGACTGCGGCAGTTTGCCCGTCGTTACGATTTGATAGACATAATCGAGGTGCCCGCTCTCGCCAAAGCCGACCACGTCGTGCCCGCGCAGTCCCATCGGCGTATACACCATGTACCCAACGCGCAAAACCACGCCAGCGACGAGAATCAGCACGATCCATGTTTCCCATTTGGGAAGACGCTTTTGCAACGGCACCGCCAACGCAAGCACGGCGCAGACGCCAACGCAGCCGAGCATGACCACGCGCACCGCGCGCTCGCTTGCCGCGAGCCAGGCGCCGCCAACCGAATAAGCTGCGACAACCACGAAGGCGACCGCAAGATACGGCCAGAACCCCAGCCCCGCGGCTTTAGTTCGCGGCTTTTTGCTCATGATACTCCTCTTCCGTGTTCACGTTCCAAACCGGCGACTTGTCGACTACCCCTTCCCGATAGAGCCGAACGGCCTCCATCGCGGTCATCATGGAATGATCCATGTTGTTGTAGCGGTGCTGTCCGTTGCGGCCAATGCAGTAGAGGTTTGTGTAGCCGTCGAGGAATTCACGCACGCGGTCAAACTGCCCGTAGGTGCCAAAGTAGGCGGGATACGCCTTTTTCACGCGGATGTGCGTCGCGTCCAGCACGTCCCTGCGCTCGATGACGCCAATCTTTTCGAGCTCTTCCGTCGCAAAGCGAATGAAGTCCTCCGCAGGGGTGTTCCACATGTCGTCCCCCTCCGTGCAGAAGTACTCCAGCCCGATCCAGACCGTGTGCTCCAGATCGTCCACCATATAGGGCGACCAGTTGTTGAAAATCTGCAGGCGGCCGATCTTGACGTTTCGCTCCTGCACATAGATCCAGCAGTCGGGAACGATGTTGCCGACCGTCTTCATCTGCGTTTGGTTCTTGATCTTGAGTTTGTTGAGCAACAGCCCAACCGTTATGAAGTCGCGATAAGGCAGCCCCTGCGCGATGTCGCGCGTTTCCGGCGGAACCGTTTCACCCATCGCCGTGATCAAATCCTTAATCGGCATGCTGGAGAAGAACACATCCGCTCTCAGCGTCTCTTCCCGCCCGTCCTTGCTCGTCTTGACGGCGGTTACGGTGCTGCCGTTTGATTCGACGCCAACGACCGACTCGTTCATGCGGATTTCGCCGCCGAGGTCGAGAATGCGCTGCGCCATGGTCTCCCAGTACTGGCCGGGGCCTTTCTTGGGGTATATGTACTGCTCGATGAGGGACGTTTCCTGCTTCTTTTGATCCTTTTGAAACGGCTTGAGCAGCACGGAGAAGATTGCCTTCATCAGCGAAAGTCCCTTGACCCGCTGCGCGCCCCACTCCGGCGAAATGTGGGAGGGATGCACGCCCCAGAGCTTTTCGGTATAGTCCTCAAAGAACATGCTGTAGAGCGGCTTGCCGAAGCGGTTGATGTAGAAGTCCTCCAGCGAGCGCTCCTTGCGCTTAAAAACTGCGGCAAACACATAGCCAAATCCCGCGCGCATGGTGCGCACAAAGCCCATGTTCGCGATGGTTTGCGGCTTGAGCGAAATGGGATAGTCGAAAAATTTGCCGAGGTAAAAGATGCGGGACACGCGGTCGCGCACCAGCATCACGCGATCCTCCTTCTCCGGGTCCGGCCCACCCGCGACCAGCGGCTTTTGCCGGCCGAGCAGGAGATCGTCCTTTGCGAGTGCGCCCTGCACGGGCATCAGCTCGTTCCAGAGCGCGGTAACCGCGCCGCTCTTGGAGAAGAACCGGTGACCGCCAATGTCCATGCGGTTGTTGCGGTACACCGCGGTTCGCGAAATACCGCCGATGAACTCGCTCTCCTCAAGGATCACCGGATGGAGATCCGTCTCCTTGAGCAGGGTATACGCCGCCGTCAGACCTGCGGGTCCGGCTCCGATGATGATTGCTGTTTTTTGTTGCATGTGCTTTGATCATCCTTAAAGATTAGTATTTTTCGGGCGCCGTAATTCCAAAGCAGCACAAACGCCGCGACAAAGAGCTTCACGATCATATAATTGATGTGAAGCAGTTGGTACCCAAGAAACATGCCGCCCTCGGTGAGCAGCAAGCCGATGACGCCAATGATGCAGAACACCAGAAACGCGCCGACGGTGCGGCCTTTCTTTTGATCCTTGGCGCTTTGAAACACCCAGACTAGAGAGAGTATGTAGTTGTAAGTGAGTCCGGCGACAAACCCAAGCGCGGTGGCCAGATATACGCCAACGTCGCCCATGTGCCCGAATAAAAACGTTTTCGAGAGGTACAGCACCCCATAGTCGACCAGAAACGCGGTTCCGCCGACGACTAGATAGCGCGCAAATTCTTTGAACAGGGATTTCATTCGATCGTTACTGCGCATGCTTTCTACACTCCTTGTTCCTGTTGCCATTTGATTTTACTACCATTGCCAAGCAAAGACAATGAAAAAAGAATGTAAGGACTGTGGTTTAAATATGGAACCGATACTATTTTCTCTGGATTCTGTTGAATTTTGGGAAGAAAATGTATCCGATTTTCTGGCTTTTTCGCATGCCATCGCCATGAATCTCTCCGTTTCATCCGCTCTTTTCTTCGTACTCTTAACAGATTATTCCGTGTTTCTTCGTTTTTTCACCACAAACGCACGGTAGAATACCCCCATGAAACAACGAGAACGTTCTTCCTCACCCAAGAGGAAACGAATCCTTCTTATACTGATTGCCCTCGCGCTGGTGCTGGCAAGCCTTCCGTTTGCCATCAGCGCCTATGTTTGCGCGTCCGTGAGCGATCGAATCCTCTCGCTGGACGAGGCGGCAGCGCTCGACGCGGACGCAATCCTCGTGCTCGGGGCGCGCGTGCACGACAACGGCAAACCCAGCGGCATCCTGAAGGATCGGCTGGTCACCGGCATCGCGGCTTACGAACTCGGCGCATCCGACCGTCTGCTCATGAGCGGCGACCACGGAACCGAGGATTACGATGAGGTCAACACCATGAAGAACTACGCGCTGGAACAGGGCGTTCCCAGCGAGGCAATCTTTATGGATCACGCGGGCTTTTCCACCTACGAGAGCCTGTATCGCGCGCGGGACGTATTTGAGGTACAGTCCGTCGTCATCGCGACCCAGCGCTACCATCTTTACCGCGCGCTGTACGTTGCCGAGCGTATGGGATTGGATGCCTATGGCATCACCTCCGATCTGGGCGATTATGCCGGCATGCCATACTTCACCGCGCGGGAAATCCTCGCCCGCTGCAAGGATTTCTTCTATACGATCTTCATGCCGCTGCCCACCTATCTCGGCGAAGAGATTCCCATTACGGCAAACGGAAACCTGACGAACGGATAAGAAACACGTGTTTTGTTTTATCCTTTGAATGTGCTTTCTAGTAAGGGCAGTATAGATCACGGGCAGGCACATTTTCATGTAGCCTGCCCGTGATTTCATCGCTATTTTTTATAATACAATCTTAGTATGCACCAACGCATCTTACGCCAAAGCAATCCTTGCTTATTCTGCGTATTGTATTTTGCCGTAGACAGTTCCTAAAATTCTACCTGACGGTTTCACATATAGGTCTCCAAAGACATCCCCGTAGATGTCCCCATAGATTTTTGCTCGGATATCACCATATATCGTTCCATATATTGAAATATAAACATCCTGTGTTACATCCTCAAAGATATCCTCATGGATATCCGGATACACATTTTCTGCGTCTTTCATCTCAGCTTTCGCCTCATCAATCCGCCTGTGATAATCCTCTATTTCTGCATCTGTCTGGTTGGTTGCATTCTTGTATTCCGCAAGCAGCTTAACATAAGCTTCCTTCTTGGCAATATATGCGCTCCTGTATTCTGCTACGATCTCTGTCTTCGGCGCTACCTCATAGAGCGCCATACTGAGTACGCGACCAAACGTAGAGAAATTTCGTTCTAATGTTTCAACAACTCGCAACGATTGATCGCTATTCTCAAACCAAACATTGTCAAAGTTGTTTCGCAAATAGTTGTCAACTTCCTTATAATCCAGTACATAACTATCCGGCGTTTCCAGCACATATTGGCTAAAGACCTCTGGCCTTTCTACAATTGGAAACATGTTATTATAGAGCGTATAGCCAAGTTGAAATCCGCCACCAAACACATATTTATGGTCTACCTTGTCTGCAATCTGGATCATTGCATCGCGTTCCGTGTAGGTCGGATGAATAATAACGTGCTTTGCGATCATTCCAAGATTCAATAGACATGTGCTGATGCCAAGCACAAGACCCCATCGCCAAAGAAATTGTTTCCAGGTTTGTTTGTTGCTGTCAAAGAAGGTCCATGCCCCGCAGGCTACTATTGACGGCAACACTCCTACAGCGAAAACAAGAACTTTGTCATATCTCGAAAAATCATCTGCCGTACCATCGCTGATCAGTATTAACCGATACACAGCAATCAGTATAATAAACGACGCAACAAGATACGTCCACAAAGTCTTCACCGCTTGCGATTTCATCCACTTTGGCAACGGCGGGAATTCGATATTTCGGTTGAGATATAATAAATAGATCGTTCCCAGCAGCGAAGGAACCAGGATCAAGAACTTACGAACAATATAATCTTCAAAAAAGATGGTCTGAATTAGAAACGCCAGCGGCAACGAGCAAAGCAGCACATAATGCTCGGCATTCTTCTTATTTAAGCATCGCAGTATGATCACCGGCAATGCTAATAAATACACACAGAGGATCGGAAGATTATAGAGTACATTGTTTGCACAGAAGAACCGGAAGGCGTGTTTCACAAGCGCTAGTATCCCGCTTAAACCGGTGCCAACCGCCCCATAATTTGCGTCCATCTGTGAATTTTGCAAAAACCGGTTTAATGCTAGAATCGTGTTTTCAATTGCTCCTACGCCCCATATTGCGCGATAGTAAGCCTCGCCCATCCCCCAACCGATCATGGCGCCCAATAGAAACCAGAGGGTACGCTCGACAAACGCACGAAATCCTTCACGATACCAAATTGCCAGCAAAACAAAACCCATTGCCAGCACGAGCACGGTGTTTGTTATATAGATTAGAAATATGCTGGAAACGCTGATACACCCCAATAGCAAAAACCGAAGTCTTTTGCTGTTTTTCATTTTCAGGTATATCAGAGTACATAATTGAATGACCAGTAACCTCACCGATGTTGGTTCAACGGTTCGGCTCGCAATATAGAAGCAGAAATCAACCAGCAAAAAGGCGACAAAAGCAAACAATACCCATGTGTCACGTTTATTTGAGCCGTGCTCTTGCTGGAGCGTTCTTAATGTGGCCGCGAATAAAAGCAGATTGATGAGCCCTATGATGACATAGGGAACACGGAGTCCATAGTAATTATCCCCTAAGTATTTTAAACCAAGTACTGTGAGCGCATTACCCAGTATGTTTGAACGCAAACTATACTCTGTGAAGACAGGGTACTTTAATCCGGTTTTCATGGGATCATCGGCATTCATGACACCGAATGTTTGCTTATTGATCGCTGTTTCCGCGTATTGCCCTTCATCGATCGGTTGATAGGTTACGACGCCCCAAGGCGGGAGATCCTGATCGATGTGAAATACCCGGCAACAAAACAGAATGCAAAATAAAAGCAGGACCATCAGAAAAAGTGTTCTTGCGTGATTTTTTACCATGAATTTAGCCAGCCTTCCAGTTTTCGATAGAATACATCAGCTTCCTATTAGACATGAGATATAATAACACAATTTAGATATGACATTACTACTAGTTTGATAAATAAATCGTATCATGTTGTGGAATCATTCTTCTTTATCTATGCCATATACACGCTTCACGCGCCAAAACAAACAAGCGCCGCTGAAAAGCGGCGCTTTGCTGTGTTCGAATGAAATCAACGGTTACGCAGGAAGGCGGGTACGTCCAGCTTGCTCTTGGGTTTTTCCTGATAATCCCGACGGATGTCGTTTTCGCCGAGCACCTGGTTGGGATTTTGCCGCTGCTGCGGAATGGGAGCCGCAACCGGCTCGTCCGCCATAATCGGACGACGCGGCGCGTAGGAAGCGGAGGAATACGGCTGCTGCTGCGGATTCGGACGCATGCCCTGCGGCTGCATCGGCTGCTGCTGCGGCTGAAACTGCGGCTGCGTCGGGAACGGCTGGGGCTGCGCCATCTGCGGCTGCGGCTGCATGACCTGCGGCTGCGGCTGCATCGGCTGCTGGTTTGCACCCATGCCAACGCTGCCATACGGCGCGCGGAAGGTGCCAAATCCGCCATAACCCGGAATCGTCGTCGCGCCGCCGCTGCGGTCGGTGCGGTCGAACCCGGTCGCAATGACCGTAATGCGCAGCGCGTCGCCCATTGCCTCGTCGATGTCCGCGCCAAAGATGATGTTCGCTTCCGGATCGACGTTTTCGCTGATCAGTTCGGCGGCTTCGTTGACTTCGAGCAGGCTCAGATCCGGGCCGCCTGTGATGTTCATCAGCACGCCGCGCGCGCCGGTGATGCTCGTTTCGAGCAGCGGGCTCTCGATTGCCTGACGGGCTGCTTCCGCCGCGCGGCGTTCGCCGCTGGCGTTGCCGATGCCCATGTGGGCAAGGCCCTTTTCGCGCATGATG
>DAIRTE010000033.1:0-21964 GCA_036804025.1 Clostridia bacterium
GATGGGATGGGAGGTAATATTGGGGGTCTGTCTGTGTCCTTGCTCTGAAGATAATATACTACCCGCTTGTGGATTGGCAATGGATAGAAAGTGAACTTCCTGTTACATGCAGGCCACGTCAAATTGCCGGAAAAATAACGCAAAATTACTCGAAAATCCAGGCAAAATACGAGCAAAACGAAGCGTCTATTTACGTCGAAAATTGGAAACCGGTTCGCTTTTAAGTTCCCCAAAGAATGGGCGAAGTACCGTCGAATGTCAAACTTCTGTATGATTCCAATTCGAAAATGAGAAAAAACGTCTTGCTTTTTAGTCGCCCATGTGTATAATAATATTTGCACTCGGGGTTATAGCTCAGCTGGTCAGAGCGCTACGTTGACATCGTAGAGGTCGTTGGTTCGATCCCAACTAATCCCACCACCTTCAAAATTGAATATCCTGCGGTGTGCGTTACGTTTTCGGTTATAAACCCACAAAGTAACTTCGGGAGCGTTTCGTTGAGAAGACAAGGTCAGGCCCGTTACGGATGGGAAGACCGCGGCGATCACGGCGTACCCACCTGCCGAGAGGCGGGTGTTATAAAGAAAGCGAACGGCACTTCGGGATACTCAACAATCCATATTGCGGAATTGTGTAATGGTAGCACCTACGACTCTGACTCGTATTGTCTAGGTTCGAATCCTAGTTCCGCTGCCAAAAAAAGCCCGAAAACGGGGCTTTTTATTTTTTATAGATTGCATAAGAACGAAGAGAACAGAACGCAAATATCAATTTATCAGCTTCGTTGTTTGACCTTTGCCGCTTCTGCCAAGCATTCTAGCTACACAAATCCTGCAGGTGTAAAATCCGTATCCGTTGACGACGGGAGCAGTTTATACGGGTCAAACTTGCAACAAGCAAGAGACAACGCAACAAGACACGGGCAACGGGACGCGGCGGTATTCGTAGTGACCGAAACTCTGTGAGGCGGAGGATGGAAACGATCCGGAAATATTGAGGTTCAATAGATTGAGTTATACCAGTTTTGTGATGAATTTTGAATGTCATTCAACTGGTATATATGTTATAATCTCGATAATGTAGCTGAAAGAAAGTTGATTTCAGATTGATATCGACGAGAAATTCGCAACATCTGCGAATTCACAAACTGAATTCGTACATATGTCGAGTCGGTTTCTACTTTGCTCGACCGAGTGAATAAGCGGGCACATAGGTCGGATTTGGCATATATAGATATGATAGAGGAAATTCAAAACGATATGGCGCATTATATGCGCGATACGATTTTGAGAGATGTGTATGGCAGAGAGTAGAAAAAGTAGTTTGTTATCCAATATCGGCGTATATACGATCGGGCTTTTTGCATACTACTTTTTACAATGGTATACAACAGTTGCAATTGTCCGCCTTTCCGGTTACTCGGATGCGGGCATATTGTCGATTGTCATTTCGTTTAGCAATATCTTTGGATTTATCGCGCTCTTCGGCATCCGCAACTATCAAATCTGCGACGTGGAAGAGCACTACTCCAATGGAGAGTATTTCAGTAGTCGCCTTTTAACGGTTGGATTGTCGTTGCTCTGCTTCGCGGTCGCTTTGTGGCAGAGAAACTATGATCTGCAAACCGCGTTGTGCTGCATTGCGTATATGGCATTCAAAACCCTGGAAGCATTCAGCGATGTTTTTTTCGGTATTATGCAAAGGCGAAACCGATACAGCCAGATTGCTGTATCCTATCTACTAAAAGGACTATTGCCAACGGCCGCTTTTGTATTGCTGCTGTTGCTAAAGAAAGGGTTGCTCGTTGCGATTCTTGGCATGACGGCGGCTTATCTGATGGTCATGCTTGCATATGACTTCTATAAGCTCAAGGGAACGCAAACCTTTCAACTGAAATTCGATCGGATCGTGCCGCTGCTAAAAGCCTGTTTCCCGCTGATGCTTTGCATCGTGCTTTCCGCCGTGATGGTCTACGTACCGAAAGAAGCGGTGAATCGAGTACTCGGCATGGAAGCGGCGGGCTATTTTGGAACGATCTCAATTCTGATTGTCGTATTCTCAACTTTGGCGACTTCCGTCTGGGGGGTTATTATTCCGAGGATCAGCGGACAATTCGTTGAGCGAAGGAAGAAAGAATTTCAGCAGTTGATCAAGTATCTCGTTTTTGGATATATCCTTCTAAGCATTGCGGTTTTAACGCTGGGGAATCTTGTGGGTCCGTGGGCGCTATCGCTTATCTATGGCGAGCAGATTCTCACCTATATCCATCTGCTGACGCCGGTACTCATCAATTCGATGCTGCTGATGGGGGTATCGTTCTTCGACGGACTGTTCACCGCACTCAACAAACGGATTTCGCTGCTTCTATGCAATGCGGCAGGCCTGATCCTCTGCATTCTGCTGGTTCAGCCGTGGACGCAGAACGCTGGAATGGCCGGCGCAAACTATGCGATGACGGCAGGGTATGGGGTACGGTTAATCCTCTTGGTTATTCTTAGCTTTGTTTACATTCGTCGAGAGTTTAGCGAGAAAACAGAGATTATTTCTGAAACGAAAGAGGCAAGTTGTGGAGAGTAAGAAGAAAATAACCATCTTAAGTGCTTGTTACAATGAACAGGAAAACATACGCCCGCTCTACGAGACGGTCAAGAACATCATGGCCGGATTTCCACAGTTTGAGTATGAACAGATTTTCGCAGATAACTGTTCGACGGATCGTTCTGCGGAAATTATGGAAGAGATTGCAGCGCAGGACAAGAATATTAAAGTGGTGCTCAACCTGAGAAACTACGGCCCGAACCGCTCTGGGTTAAATATCCTTCGGTTGGCCTCCGGCGATGCGGTGATCAGTATGGCGAGCGATTTTCAAGATCCGCCCGAAATGATTGCGAAGTTCGTTGAGAAATGGGCGGAAGGAAACAAGATCGTCTGGGGCCAGCGCACCAATAATAACGGCAAGCGCGGTCTCGGATGGCTGCGGAAGCTCTATTACAGGCTGATTAAAATGATATCCGAGAGCGAAGAGTTTGTTGGGTGTACTGGGTTTGGAATCTACGACAAGGAAGTTGTCGATTGGATTCGATGGATGGACGATCCGGAACCCTACGTGCGAAACGAAGTGACTGCGCTTGGATACCGGCCGGTACTGATTCCATTTGAACAGCAGAAGAGAAGGGCTGGAAAGAGCAGCTACAATTTCATGCGCTATTTTGACGAAGCGGTGATCAGCATGGTTGCATCTTCGCGAAAGCCTTTACGATTTGTGACCTACCTTGGTCTGTTCTCTGCTATGGTTAGCATACTGGTTGCGGCTATCTACTTAATCCTCAAGCTGAGCAACTGGTATAATTTTAACGCCGGCATGGCGCCTTTGGTGATCGGGCTGTTTTTCCTGGGGGCGGTACAGCTGATTTGCCTTGGCGTCGTGGGCGAGTATATCGGCGCGATTTTACTCCGGGTGAAGAAACGGCCGATAGTCATCGCCAGAAAAATGATCAACTTTGATTCGGATCAACGCAAATGAAGGTACTGTTAACGGGTGGTTCCGGCTTTATCGGACGCAATATTCTACCAATTCTGGGCGAACGATTCGACGTGGTCGCGCCGGATCGGAACGCGCTGTCGTTAAAGGATGCGGACGAAGTGCGCGCTTATCTGATGAAACATCATTTTGACGCAGTCGTGCACTGTGCAAACCCGAATGCGGTGAAGAACCCGGTCGATCTTTGCGAACATGCGGTGGAAGACAGCCTGAGGCTCTTTGTGAACCTGTATTCGGCTCGGGACTGTTATGGGAAGCTGCTTTACATCGGTTCCGGCGCAGAATATGATAAGTCAAGGGATATTTCCTTTGTGCGCGAAGAGGAGTTTGGCCGTTCTATCCCAAAAGACGGATACGGATTGGCGAAATATATCATGAATGAGCTGGCGCAGCACGGGGGAAATATCTATGATCTGTGCGTGTTCGCCTGTTATGGCCCAAGGGATCATTCGAGTAAGTTCATTACGCACTGCATTCATAGCTGCCTTCGCAAGGAAGCCGTTACGATTCGCCAGGATTGCTGGTTTGATTACCTGCATGTGGAAGATCTAGGGCATGCGATTGCATGGTTTGTGGAAAACCAACCCGTGCATACCATGTACAATATGAGTAGCGGCAGACGAGTCCTCTTATCGCAGATTGCGAATGAAGTATGCAAACAGATGGGGAACACACTACCGATACAGATTCTGCAACCTGCGCTGAACTTGGAGTATACGGCGGACAACAGCCGCTTTATCCGCGAGAGCGGGATAATCCCAAAGATTTCGCTCGAACAGGGAATCGCAATGCAGATTTCCTGGGAGAAACAGAATTGGCCGGAGTAATCGGGCAATACGTAAGGGAAACGAATAATAAGAAACTCAATTGAGGAGATCAATCGATTCATGAAAAAACGTGTAGCGGATATCGTATGGGAGACCGTATTTGAAAGGGGCATTCAACAGTGCTTTGCCGTCGTGGGCGGCGGAGCAATGCATTTGGATAATGCGCTTGGGCTCAATACCAATATACACAAGGTGTTTAACCACCACGAGCAGGCATGTGCAATGGCGGCGGAGGCCTATGCGCGCATCAGCGGCAACCTTGCTGCTGTTTGCGTCACGAGCGGCCCGGGCGGGACGAACGCCATCACCGGCGTTATGGGTGCCTGGCAGGACAGCCTGCCGATGCTGGTCATTTCCGGGCAGGTTCGCTACACCATATCCATCCCTGCGTCGGGGTTGCCGTTGCGGACCCGCGGAATACAGGAGTTTGATATCCTTGGCTCCGTTGGCAACATGACGAAGTACGCGAAGATGATCCTCGATCCTCTTTCGATTCGGATGGAAGTGAACAAAGCAATCGACATCGCTCTCTCCGGCAGACGTGGGCCGGTGTGGCTGGATATTCCAATGGACGTGCAAAGCGCGGTTGTAGAGGAAGACGATCTCTATCCCAACGAAGAGCAACCGTCTGCTTCGATGCCCGGTTCGACTGAGATTCGCGCTGTTCTCGAGAGCCTTCGCAACGCGAAGCGTCCGGTTCTGCTAGCAGGCAATGGCATTGCAAATTCGAATACACTTGTTGCATTTCGGCATTTCGCCGAGCAGCTTGGCATACCGGTCATTGGCGCATGCATTGCTGCCGATGCAATGTATGCCGATTATGATCGCTACTATGGCATGTCGGGCTCGATTGGCCCTCGTCCAGGCAATTTTATCGTGCAGAATGCGGATGTAATTCTTTCCTTGGGTTGCAGTCTCGGGTATAAAATGACGGGATTTGCGCAGGAGGCGTTTGCGCCATACGCAGAGATCATCTCTGTGGACATTGACGAAAACGAAATGAGGAAACCGGGCGTTCGAATCAGTCGCCTGATCCATAGCGATTTGGCTTCCTTTTTTGACACGGCAAAGCCGCTGCTGGAAAGGATGCCAACGGACCCGGACTGGATTCAATACTGCGATAAACTCAAAGCGCGCTTCTCACCGTTTGAGCCCGGACGAGGATTGCCGGCAAATGAACGGGTTTGTATGTATACGTTTTGGGAAGCCTTCGCGCAGCATGAGCCGGAGGACAGCATTTGCGTACTTGGGAATAATACGTTGAACAGCGCAAAGCTGCAGATTGGCATTCAAAAGCCGGCGCAGCGGATTGTTGCGAACAACAACTGCGGTTCCATGGGCGCAGATCTGCCGGAAGCGATTGGCGCGGCGGTGGCAACCGGTAAGACAATCTATTGCATCACGGGTGACGGCAGTATTATGATGAACCTACAGGAACTGCAAACGATTCGGCAATATGACCTTCCTGTAAAGATTGTGGTCTGTTCCAACGACGGCTACAATGCCATCTGCCAGACTTCCAAGAATTTCTTCCATGGATACAACGTTGGCTGTACGCCGGAAACCGGGGTGTCCTTTCCGCCGTTTGCCAAAGTGGCGGAAACGTTTGGGTTTGAGCATCGTTACTGCCGCAACAACGCGGAGTTGGATGAAGCGCTCGAATGGTTCTTTGCAGCGGAAGGCCGTGTCATTCTGGAGCTCTTGCAGCGGCTGGATGATCCGGTTAACCCGAAGGTGATGTCTCGCATGCTGCCGGATGGCAGCTTCGCAACGCCTGCCTTACAGGATATGGCGCCGTTTCTGGAAAGAGATGAGTATGATAGCTACATGCTTTGGAATCGATAGGCAAGGAGAACATAACGAGCAATGAAAAAAGTACTTGTAACCGGAGCGGACGGATTCATTGGCAGCCACTTGACGGAAGAACTGGTCAAAAGCGGCGCAGAAGTACGTGCGTTTGCCATGTACAATTCCTTTAACAACTGGGGCTGGCTGGACTCTCTCCCTGCGGATGTGATGCGTCACGTTGAGGTTTTTTCGGGCGATATTCGCGATCCAAATGGAGTTCGCGAGGCAATGCGGGACGTTGACACCGTGTTTCATCTTGCGGCGCTCATCGCCATTCCGTTTAGCTATCATTCGCCGGATGCGTATGTGGATACAAACGTAAAGGGGACACTAAACGTTTTGCAGGCGGCTCGTACGCTGGATACCGCCCGCGTACTGGTCACGTCCACATCGGAAGTTTATGGAACGGCAAAGTACGTGCCCATGGACGAAAATCACCCGTATCAGGGCCAATCTCCATACTCGGCAACAAAGATTGCCGCGGATCGGTTGGCCGAATCGTTCTATCGCAGCTTTGACCTGCCGGTAACAATCGTTCGCCCGTTTAATACCTACGGGCCGCGCCAGTCGGCGAGGGCGGTGATTCCGACTGTGATATCACAGCTTCTCTCCGGCGCACAGGAAATCAAGCTTGGGGCGTTGTCTCCAACGCGAGATTTCAACTACGTAAAGGATACGGTGGCGGGCTTTCTGGCGATTGCCCGTGAGAGCAAGACCATCGGAGAAGAGATCAATATCGCGACGCAACAGGAGATCTCCATCGGCGAACTGGCGGCCGAACTCATTCGACAAATTGCACCGGATGTGAAAATTGTATGTGACGAACAGCGGCTACGCCCGGAGAACAGCGAAGTGAACCGCCTGCTCGGATGCAACGAAAAGATCATGCGACTGACCGATTGGAAACCGCGCTATACGCTCGCCCAAGGTTTGAGCGAGACCATTAACTGGATGCGGGAGAACATGAAGAACTATAAACCCGGCATCTATAACCTGTAGGTGGATGAAGAAAATGGAGAAATTAATACCGTTATCCGTTCCAAATTTCCAAGGAAATGAACTCCAGTATGTAACCGACGCGGTCGGCGCAGGCTGGGTTTCTACCGGCGGTACCTACGTGAATCGTTTTGAAAAAGACATTGCGTCGTATCTGCATACGCCGGGGGCGGTTGCCTGCCAATCCGGAACGGCAGCGCTGCACATCAGCCTGCTGCTTTGCGGTGTAACGCGAGAGGATGCGGTGCTCGTTCCCGCACTGACGTTTATCGCTGCGGTAAATCCGGTGGCTTATATTGGAGCGGAACCGATCTTTATGGATTGCGACGCGCATCTGTGCATGGATCCCGTCAAGCTGGAGGCATTCTGCCGTGAGGAATGCCATGTCGAAAACGGGCATCTGATTGAGAACGCTACCGGACGATGCGTAAAGGCGATGGTTGTGGTGCATGTGTTCGGCGATATGGCGGACATGGAAGCCTTGATGCGTGTTGCAGAAGCATACAACATTCTGGTGATCGAAGACGCAACCGAAGCAATCGGGACTTATTATACGCAAGGGCGTTTCGCTGGAAAATTCGCGGGCACGATTGGAACAATCGGGGCGCTCTCCTTCAACGGGAACAAGATCGTTACGACCGGCGGCGGCGGCATGATCGTCTCGATGGACGAGTCTTTGCTCGCGCACGCAAAGCATCTGACCACGCAGGCCAAGGCGGATGAGCTGTATTACATTCATGACGAGATCGGCTTTAATTACAGAATGACAAATGTGCAGGCGGCTCTTGGCGTCGCGCAAATGGAGCAGCTGGATACCTTTATTGAAACGAAGTGGCGGAATTATGCGCAGTATCGACAGGCAGTATCCGAAATACCAGGTCTTCGCTTGCTGGATGTCCGCGAGAACACAAGAAGCAACCGGTGGTTTTATGCGCTCTATCTGGAGGACGAGTATTCGCTCAATCGGGACGAGCTGATTCAGCATCTTGCCAAAGAGCAGATACAGGCGCGCCCCATTTGGGGACTCATCTGCGACCAGAAGCCCTACAGTACCTGCCGCCAATATCAAATTGAAACGGCAAGAGAATATTATCAGCATGTGGTCAACATCCCGTGCAGTACGAACCTTACCGCGGAGGATGTAGCGCGCGTAGCTCTTTGCTTGAAAGGACGCTAGGATGCAATATCAAGATCTGCTGATTTCCGAAAGTGCTACGCTGCTGGAAGTTCTGGACGCACTGAATCGCTGCCCGGAGCGGACGTTTATGGTCGAACGCAGCGGAAAGCTGGTTGCTACGGTAACAGACGGGGACATTCGCCGTTGGATTCTACAGCACCGTTCGCTCGATGCCAGCGTACGTGACTTTGCAAATTATCAACCGAAAACACTGTTGGATACCGAGTTTGATGCTACGAAAGATTACACTCGACTGCTTGGCTTTCGCGTCATTCCGGTTGTGGATCGAGAGATGAACATCGTTCATGTGATACGGTCCGGTCAAGAGCAGATCGTTTCGTTGAATGCGTGCGGAGACCTGCAGGTCGTCATCAATGCTGGCGGAAAGGGCACACGGCTGTATCCCTACACAAAGATACTGCCAAAGCCGCTGATTCCAATCGGCGAGGAGCCCATCACGGAAATCATCATCAATCGATTTTTCCGGCTTGGCTGCCGAAATTTCCATATGATTGTGAATCACAAGAAAAATATGATCAAGTCATATTTCAGTGAGATTGAGAAGCCATACAGCCTGAGCTTTGCAGATGAAGACGTGCCGCTTGGTACGGGCGGAGGGCTAACGCTTCTGCGAGGCAAGCTGAAGGATACGTTTGTCTTTACCAACTGCGATACCATTATTGACGAGGATTTTCAAACAATCATCTGCGCCCATAAAAAACGCGGGAATCTGGTCACCATGATCTGCTCCCTGAAGGATTTTCAGTTTCCGTATGGCGTTGTTACGGCCAGCGAGGACGGAGCCATTGAAGCGTTCTCGGAGAAGCCGCGTATGTCCTACTTTGTCAACACGGGTTGCTATATAGTTGAGCCGACGGTGCTGGACTATATGACCGAGGGCGAAGAGGTTGGGTTTCCAACCGTCATCGATCGACTTCGCACGATGGGCAAGCGCGTCGGTATTTATCCAATTGGTTCGGAGTCCTGGCTCGATATGGGCCAATTTGATACATTGGAAGAAATGCGAATCCGACTGGGGGGATGACCATGAACAACCGTGGCATATTGCTGCTCGGCGGCGGGGGTCACTGTGTCTCGGTGCTCTGCGCGCTCAGACGCAGCGGTACGTTTGAGAAAATCGGAATCGTAACGCTGGAAGAGAAGAGCGCCTTTGATGTTCCGGTTGTCGGAACGGACGAGGACCTACCGCGATTGATTTTGGACGGCTATGATAGCGCATTTCTCTGCATTGGCGGAGTGAGCAGTTCTTCTTTGCGGAGAACACTTTACCACAAGCTGAAGCAGGTGGGTTATCAAATTCCGAATATCATCGATCCGAGCGCTGTGATTGGGGAACATGTTTCCGTCGGCGATGGGATTTTTATTGGAAAGAACGCCGTGATCAATGCTGGCAGCCGCGTTGACTGCGGGGCAATGATCAACACCGGCGCGATTGTTGAACACGAATGTGTGATAGAAGAGTTTGCACATGTTGCACCGGGCAGCGTGATTTGCGGAGGAGTACATATCGGAAAAAATGCCTATATTGGCGCAAATAGCACCGTGATTCAATGCTTGCAGATAGGCGATAATTCAGTTGTTGGCGCGGGTAGTGTTGTGGTGCGCAATCTTCCGTCGAATGTGGTCGCATATGGGAATCCGTGCGTGGAAAGAAGAAGTATATGAATCCGATCGTCATCATCGCAGAAGCGGGCGTCAATCATAACGGGCAGCTTTCGCTGGCAAAAAAGCTGGCGGATGCGGCCGCTGCGGCGGGGGCGGACTACGTAAAATTCCAAACATTTGAGCCGGAACAACTGGTTTCTCGTTTCGCGCAAAAGGCGGACTATCAAAAGAAAGCGACGGGCGAAGAGGAAGCACAACTTGCAATGCTCCGAAAGCTGGCGCTCACGAAAGAGGAATTCGTTTCGCTGAAAGCGTATTGCGGTGAAATCGGTATTCCGTTTCTATCGACGCCATTCGACCTTGGCAGCATTGATTTTCTCTATGAACTGGGGCTTCCGTTTTGGAAAGTCCCGTCGGGCGAAATTACGAATCTTCCGTATTTGCGCAAAATTGCAAAAACCGGCATGCCCGTGGTACTATCAAGCGGAATGTGCGATCTTGCGGAGATCGACGCCGCGCTCCATGTGCTTTCGGAATACGGTGCGGGGGAAGTTACACTTCTGCACTGCAATACGGAATATCCAACCCCCTATGAGGACGTGAATCTACGCGCGATGCAGGAGATGCGCGAGCGCTTTTCATTACCGGTCGGATACTCCGACCATACGCTGGGAATTGCGGTGCCAATTGCGGCGGCGGCTCTCGGCGCGTGTGTCATTGAGAAGCACTTTACGCTCGACCAAACAATGGACGGGCCGGATCATCAAGCGAGCCTGTCACCGCAGGAGCTGGCGGAAATGGTTCGGGCAATTCGCATAGTAGAAGCTGCTCTTGGCTCCGATGTGAAAGTCTGCTCTCCCTCGGAACAGAAGAACCGGGACATCGCAAGAAAAAGCATTGTTGCCGCGCGGGATATCGCAAAAGGCGAAGTGTTTAGCGAAGTAAATCTTACATCCAAACGTCCCGGCAACGGCATCAGCCCGATGCGCTGGGACGAAGTGCTTGGGGAAAGGGCGAAGAGAAGCTTCCTGAAAGATGAGTTGATCGAACTATGAAAAAGAAGGTTTGCGTCGTCACATCCACTCGAGCGGATTATGGAATTCTGGTGCCACTGCTACGCAGAATTGCGGATGACGAGGCGCTTGAGCTTCAACTCGTGGCAACCGGAGCGCATCTCTGCTCGTTGTTCGGGCATACGGTGGATGAAATCGAACGAGACGGGTTCGCCATTGCCAGAAGGATTCCAATTTTAAAAACGGAAGATTCCGAGCGGGGAGTATCCGAAACAATGGCGGAGATGCTGATCGGCTTTTCCGCCTTTTTGAGTGAGAGTCGTCCGGACATTGCCGTATTACTCGGAGATCGATATGAGATCTTTGCGGCGGCGGCAGCGTTGGTGAACGCGCGCGTACCAATTGCGCATCTGCATGGCGGCGAAACAACAGAGGGCGCGATTGACGAATGCTTCCGCCACGGAATCACGAAGATGGCGTATCTGCATTTCGTCAGCTGCGAGTCCTATCGTAAGCGCGTGATTCAACTTGGCGAGGACCCGAAACGGGTTTATAACGTAGGCGCTTTGGGCATTGAGAACATTCTCAACACAAAGTTTCTTTCCATCGACGAACTGCAAGAAGCGCTAGCGTTCCCGCTTACTGAGAGCCCATATGCGGTGGTGACGTTTCATCCGGTGACGATGGAAGAAGATACAGCGACAGCGCAGATGGAAGAGCTTCTTTCCGCGCTATCCTCCTGTCAGGAGATGCGTTTTCTCATAACAAAGGCAAATGCGGACGCCGGGGGACGGCACATCAATGCGCGGTTGGATGCATACGCATTGGAGAATCCGCGTTGCAAGGTGGTTGGTTCGCTTGGCATGCAAAAGTATCTGAGCGCACTGCGTTACGCAAGCTGTGCGATTGGCAATTCCTCCAGCGGAATCATCGAAGTTCCGGCATTTGGAATTCCGACGGTGAACATCGGGGATCGGCAGAGGGGGCGATTGCAGGCGGAAAGCGTGATCAACTGCCTACCGACAAAAGAAGATATTCTGCGGGCAATCCAGCTGGCGACTTCACCCACGTTTGCTAAGCAAGCGCGAGAAGTAAAAAGCCTATATGGCGACGGAAAAACGTCCGAACGCATTCACCATATTCTGCGCGATTATCTTTTTGCGGAACGGATCGATTTGAAGAAGAAATTTTACGATATTGACTTTGAGGAGCAATTATGATTTTTGATACGCTAGACCATGCCGAAACAAGATACACGCAGAGTGATGGGCTAACAAAAGCGCTCAGCTTTTTGCGTGCAAGTGACCTTTCTCAATTTTCTTTGGGTAAAACGCCAATCTCCGGCGATGAAATCTATATCAACAGGATGACGTATCATACGGCGGATGCGCAGACTCGAATTTGGGAGGCGCACCGTCGCTACCTGGATATTCACGTTGTGTTGTCTGGCGAAGAAATTGTGTATGTGAGCAACCTTTCGCGCATGACCTGTGATACGGCGTATGATTCGGAAGCAGACGCTGCTTTGTATCAAGGGGAAGCGGATGCTATTGTTCGACTGCGGACGGGAGACTTTTTAGTCTGCTATCCAGAGGATGTCCATAAGACCGGCGTTCAGCTGGAGAATGAGGGCGAGGTGCAAAAACTGGTATGCAAAGTTCGTCTGTAAAGATCGAGCGAGTTGCGGTTTTCGGGCTTGGTTCCATGGGGAAACGCAGGCTGCGTTTGCTTTCCGCACTGCTGCCGAACGGGGTGTTTGCCGGAATCGACGCGCGGGAAGATCGACGAAATGAAGCTGCCGAGCGCTTCGGAGCGCAGGTATTTTCCTCGCTCGATGATGCGATGCGCATTCGTCCGCAAGCGATTTTTATCTGCACGTCGCCGCTTTCGCACGCAGCGATTATTCAGGATTGCTTGAAGCGGGGGCTGCATGTCTTTACCGAAATCAACCTCGTGGATACCGACTATCAAAAAAACCAGAAATTGGCGGAACAGCAAGGGGTTACGCTGTTTCTGTCCTCCACGCCGCTCTATCGAAGAGAACCTGCTTACATGATTGAACAGACCACGAAGTACAATGGCGTTATGAGCTATCAGTACCACGTAGGTCAATATTTGCCGGACTGGCACCCCTGGGAAAGCTATCGGGATTTCTTTATCAGCGATGCGCGAACCAACGGCTGCCGCGAGATCTTTGCGATTAACCTGCCATGGGTGCTCAGCGCGTTTGGGTCGGTTGAGGAGGTCTTTGCGGTTTCGGCTCGCTCCACTGCGCTACAGATCGCGTATCCGGACAGCATAATTGCAATGTTTCGACATAAAAACGGCACGATTGGTACGTTTACGGCCGATCTTGTCGCGCGGGAGCCGATTCATCGCATGCGTATTCAAAGCGAACAACTGCTCTTGCAGTGGGACGGCACGCCGGAGAGCTTGCGCACCTTTGATACGGAGAAAAAGGTCTGGCAGCAAGTACGCCTGTACGATGATGTAGATCAGCTCAGCGGATACAGCGCGAACATCATTGAGGACGCGTATGCTGCGGAAATTGTCGCGTTCTTCTCTGCCATTGAGCAGGGAAAACGTCCGCTTTATGGCTTTCTAGAGGATCAGGAAACGCTTTCGCTGATTGATCGAATCGAGGGGCAGCGTTCATGAAGATTTGCATGGTAGGGCTAGGATCCATCGGGCTCCGGCACTTGCGCAACCTAACCGGCATTCTTAATGCGCGAGGCACTTCATTCTCTGTGGATGCACTGCGCTCAACACAGAAGCAATTACCAAGCGACATGAGAGCTCTGTTGCGCCAGGAATACACAACGGAGCGGGATCTTCCGGCTGATTACGACGTTGCTTTTATCTGCAACCCGACCGCGCTGCACTATGAAACAATCATTGAAATGGCAAAGAAAGCGAAGCATCTCTTCATTGAGAAGCCGCTTTTTGATCAACTCGATTATGATGTTTCCGCGTTGAATGCCAAGGACGGCGTCTTTTATGTTGCTTGCCCGCTGCGTTATACGCGCGTAATTCAGTATTTAAAAACATTTGTTCAGGCACATCGTGTTTACGCAGCGCGAGCGATTTGCTCTACCTATCTTCCTGATTGGCGCCCCGGCGTCGATTACAGAAGCACATACAGTGCGGATCGCAAGCTGGGCGGAGGGGTATCGATCGATCTGATTCATGAATGGGACTATTTGACCTATCTCTTTGGCACGCCACAATCGGTCGTAAACGCGAGAGGGACCTATTCGGAACTTGGGCTCAACAGCGACGACCTATCCCTCTATGTTGGTCGCTACGCTGATAAACTGGTCAGCTTACATTTAGACTACTTTGGCCGGGCCGAACGGCGGGAAATTGAACTGTACACGCGGGATGACACGATTGTTGGCGATATTCGAAAGCAGGAGATCCGCTGGCTGAAAAGTGGCGAACGGCTCGCGCTTTTGGAGGAACGAGACGATTATCAGAAACGAGAAATCGAAGCTTTTCTCGATATGATTGAAGGGAAAATAGAGAATCACAACCCGCCTGCGCTTGCCTACAAGACGCTGGCCATCGCTTTGACGGAAGAAGCGAATCGTTCCGCGAAATAAACCGAGTAAGAACAATACGCAAAAGGGAGCTGATCGGTATCGAATCAGCCCCCTTTGTTGTTCTCGGCTCCCTTTTTGATCTATCGATAAAGGCAGATTATCTTGGCAACTTTTCCCGAGGGAGAGGATTAGTTTTGCGGAGTCTCAGCGGCTGGTTCTTCTGTGATCGGGGATAGCTTCACGACCAGAAAACCATCCAGCATGGCGATTGATCCCTTGGCCGGATAAATCGGCATAGAAACAACCTCCGGCAAGCGGGAGATACGAGCGCTGGTTTCCGCATCGGCATAGTTGATGGCGACGCCAACCCAGTTTCGAAGCAAATAAGTGAGGCGATTGTTGTCAATAATCGAAACGTTGATGCCCGTATAGCCGATGCCGGTTTCAGAGGTAATCTGATTATAATCCCCGGTCACATACTGAAAGGCTTCCGGCGCGCCGCTACCTGCCAGAACAACAGGGGTGCTCGCTTGATAGCCGTCGACTTCACGCATGTCATCGACCAGCATAATCCCGGCGGAATATGCGTTTGCATCGGCAGTTCGCAGGAATTCATATCCTTGATTGGTGGTGAAGTACCACTGGCGAATCAACAAAAGACTCACGACGAACGCAGCAATCGCGCCAAGGCGGATGCTTGCTTTTGTGAATCGTTTGAGAGACCCGGAGAATTCCGGCTCTTTTAACTGGGACTCGATCCGGTCGACACAGGTGAGCATATATACGTAGACCAGTACAAACGGATAGATCATGATCCAGTGCGTGTAAGAGTTCTGACCCAGAATGCCGATCGCATGAATTGCCAGCGGAAACAGAAATGCAAGTAATCCGGTGAGCAAGATCCGAGGAAGGCTTTTCTGGATTCCGTTGCGAATACCCAGAACAATGGACGCGCCCGCCGCAAGAACGAGCGTCGCCCAATTCATCATGCGAAACATGGGTTCAATATGAAAGCTACTGCGATACAAGTGAATGCCATAGATGAAGAAGTACAGGACCTTGCGATAGGATTCCACCGTTACAGAGTACAGGGAAGCAAGTGAAAAGCGTCCCATTTGATCTATGCCGCGATAGTCCATCAGGGAAAGATGTGAAATCCTAAGAGAAATCTGCAAGATGGCATAATACAAAGCAACGGAGGCTAATAGGACAAAAATGTACTTCAACCCAGTTAATAAAATCTCTTTGACCGGCTGTTTGCCTTCCAATAATGCGATGATTTCCAATATCAAAAACAGTCCGGCGGCATACCCGATGTAGACGGAGTATGTTCCGCAGGAGAGCGTTAAGAATGCGATGCCCAGCCAGAATCCATGTTTGTACTTTGCGGTGAAGTACACGGCAAGCGTGGACAGCAACAGCGCGGTAAAAAAGGGCGTAGTGGATAGATAGGCATTGGTGCTCATGACCGATGGAAACAGAACGAGAAAGCTGCCAATTACGGCTGCCCAGAGCTTTGATTGAATTTTTAAGATCGATACGGTGAACGCGGCTGTTAGCGCAAGAATCAGTAAGCCAACAACGAGTATAATGGCCGGGGAATAGATGTTTCCTTGCGTTAATAAACCGGCAGGCAGATTAAACCATTTGCCCTGCTGCAGTCCAAATGTACTATGGGAATCCACCAATGTGCCTAATATAGAGTCATGATTAAACAGACGGTTTGTAATTGAAGTAATATGTGCGACAAACCCAACGATACTCGAACTGAAGAAAGCAATTTTTACTTGCGTAGACATTCTGCGCCAGCGTTGTCCAAAGTAATCCGCAAGTGATTCCATTCGTTCCGTAACCTCCAAGTTTGCTACGAGTATCATACGAAGATATTCTTCCTTTGTCAATGACACCGACAGGCTGTAAAAACAAATCTAGTGACCATTCTCCAGAGAAAGATTGGAGTGATTTTTGTTCTCGATTGCTCTTGTTCGAATTATGAACATTCATTTTCATATATGTTCTACTGCTAGAGCTCGTGCGGTTAAACGAAAAACGCGACAGCAAATAGGGGTTCACTTCGATTCACATTGAAATCCACGCATTTCATTGTTATAATAACATGGATTGTTTACTTGGGAGGTAATATGAGCGAACGAAACCATGAGATCGACTTCTTTCGCTTGGTGTTTGCATTGTTTATCATGGGACACCACGCGTCGGCCCTGCTCGGCTGGAATCATTGCAAAAGCGGGGCAATCGGAGTCGAATTCTTCTTCGTTGTCGCCGGCGTATTCTTTGCCCGTTCCATCAAGCGGGTTGCATGTGACACAGATTTGAATCCGCCGAAATCTCTCTACCGCGATTCTGTTCGGTTTATCTTTCACAAGATCAGCATTTTTTACCCGTATTTCCTGTTCTCCTGCATCGTTGGCTTCATTGTGCATCAACTCGTTCCCGGCATTCGGCTTTGGAACATTCTGGAAAACGGCGTCGGGACCATTTGGGAGTTGCTGCTGGTGCAGACCGCGGGATTCACCGGATACTGGCCGACCGGAACGGGTTGGTATCTATCCGCGCTGATCCTGGCGCAGTGGATTCTATATCCTCTTGCTCGAAAGAATTATCATCGGTTTATCTATTGGTTTTCGCCGCTCGCCGTGATTTTACTCAACGGCATCTTTAGCGAGAACTATACAAGCATTCATGGCACGGTTGATTTGTTTCTCGGGTTTGCATCGCGTGGGATTCTACGCGCAGTCAATGAAATCTGCCTTGGCTCGATTGCGTTTGAGGTAGCGACGTGGCTTGGAAAGCTCAGCTTGACCAAACTGGCGCGCGGATTGCTGACGGCATTGGAAGTGTTTTGCTACGGTGCGACCATCGCAAGCGCCTGGTATATGCCGATTACGCAGTATGATTATGTCTTGTTGCTGTTGATTGCCATCGCCGTTAGCATTACGATCAGTGGACAAGGGTTGATTGGCTCCTGGTTCCGCGGACGGCTACCGCTTGCAAAATTCAGTCTTGTGTTGTTTATGAATCACTTCTACTGGGCGCTGGCTATTCAGACATGGCTGCCCAATTGGAGTGTCACTCAGAAAACGCTGCTGTTCTTCGGGATTTCGTTTCTCACCTCGTTTATTTGCCTCGTTGTGGTGGATGCAATCAAGAAGAGCTTCAAGCCGGAGGCCTGGAAGAAGCGCCTTATTAAAGAAGAAACCGTTTGATGGAATATACGTAATAACATCCTATAAGCAAAGAGGCCGGTATACAAACCGGCCTCTTTCTTGCTTGTTCTTTCAATTTGACGATTGCGAGGTTCGGATGTTGCTTCACTGTGTTTCCGGACATCTGCTTAGGGCCAAGCGAACTGGCGTAACTACGCACCCCACCCACTCGGATACAGAGCCAGCATGATGGCGCTGAGCAGCAGCACGACGCAGGAGGCGACCAGCGGCCAGATGCGGCGGTTGTTGACCTTGGCAAGCGCTGCGCCGAGCGCAAACAATAGCAGCCCGGGAATCAAAAACGTCAGCGATGCGAGGCCGATGTCGCTCGCACTCCAGTAACCAATCAGCGATACAATGAGCGAGGCGACTCCACAGCCGCTCGCTTTTTTTGATTTGCTTCTGTTCTGCTCCCGTTCGCCTTCGACGATGGTTTTACCTTCGCCCGCGCGGATGGCGTACGCTTCGTATGGAACGTCCTTGCGCAGCGGCGGCACGTTTCGCAGGGCGGACCCGCAGTCCGGACAGCGCGGATCAAACGTATGCCGCCCGCAGTTGGGGCAGACTCGTTCGCGGCTTTCGCGCAGCACGCCGCATTGCGGGCATCGTATAGACGTAAACTGTGCTCCGCAGTTTTCGCAGCGATAGACAAACGAATCCGATCCACAAACGTTGCAGCGCGAAAGGCTGGAGACGCCCTGCGCTCCGCAGGCGGTGCAAAACTTCATATGGCCTCCGTCGGTCGAAGTTGGTTGGAAGGGAAAGATCAGTCGATGTGGTCGTTAAGGTTAAGTACGTCGAGCGACGGCTCCTCCGGCGGGGTATCCGGCGTCCAGAGCCCGCGCGCCATGTACCAGTCGATGGATTCCCGCAGAAATTCCACGCTGACATTGAGCGTAAACGCGATTTCGTAAATATCGTCCGTATTGCGCGCGGCGGTGCGGATCGCTTCCGGCGAGAGCAGGCGGTCGTGCGCCCATTTGCGCGCCTTCGCCTCCGCGCGCCAGTCGTCCGCGGCGGTGTAATGCAGCCGCCGGTCGGAGCCGGTGTAGTGGTGCCCGAGCTCTTCCGCCAGCCAGCAGGCGCGCTCGGCCTGCGTGCCATCCTGCCGAATCACGATGTGCTCGCCGGTTTCGGTTTTAATATAGGCGGCGGACATGCCGGGCACGGGAATCTCCCGCTGATGCACGTCAATGCCGAGCTCGCCGGCTTCGTCGCAGAGTTCTTCGATTCGATCCATAGCGTTGCGCCTCTTCGCATCGGGTTGGTTTTGTGTTGTTGAACAGTTTATTGAGCTGGAGTGATGAATTACGTTTTGTAGATAGGGCAGAAACAGAGGCTTAGACGTTTTCCTTCGTGAATTTCTCCGCGAGAAACTCAATGTATTCTTCGTAGCGCTCGCGCCCCTCCGGCGTGAGTTTGGTCGGGTCAAAGTGTCCCGCGGAGGCAAGGATCTGCGCCTGTAGTTCGCTGACGCTGTCGTCCGCCAGATAGTCGAGCGAAACGTTCAGGCAGCGGGCAAGCGCCAATAGCGTGGAACGTTTGGCGTTGTCCGCGCCTTTTTCGTATAGGCTCGCGATTGTCGTATAGGGCACGCCGGAAAGCGCGGAAAGCTGGGACTTATTCAGCCCACGTTCCCGCAGCAGTTGATCCAGCTTATCGGTCAGCGTCAAAACCATCACCTCATGTTGATTATACGGAAGAGATTACGACGTGTCAATAAATGGTTACGACGGAGCGTAAAATCGCTGTATTTGAAACTGCTAAGAATGTAAGTTTTCTTGCGAATGAGACACAATAACCATTGTGTGTTTTGTGACTCCTTTGTGAACCCCGCCCGGCTTGCATTGACAATTGTGGCAGATTGGAGTACGATGCGAGTGTATTAGTAAGACTAGTACACTAAGTGCGGCGAAAGAGAGCCGCGGGGGGGCATACCAAGTGAATCTGAAGCGAATCAGCATCAAACTCCTGGCCGGGCTATTCAGCGTACTGCTGCTGGTTTCCGTGCTGCCGCAGACGGCGCATGCGGAAACCGCGCTCGCAACCGGCTACGTCAACACCACAAAGCTCAACATGCGCAGCAGCGCAGGCACCCGAAACGCAATTGTCGCCACGCTGAACAAGAACGACGCGGTGAACGTTTACGAGGTATCCGGCACGTGGCTGCGCATCGACGTTCCGTCAATCGGCAAGTCCGGTTACGTGAGCGGAAAATACATCTCAATCAATTCGTCCAGCCTGTCGGCCTATGCCATCGGCATGACCACTGGGCGTGTGAACCTGCGCAAGGACGCGAGTTCGAAGAGCGAAAGCCTCGCGGTGGTCGACTCCAAGGCTGGCGTTACGGTGTATTCCGCCGACAAGACGACCGGATGGTATAAGGTGAAGGTGCATTCTACGGGCAAGGAGGGGTACATCTCTCCGAAATACGTCACCATCATCGCCAAGGTGGTTGGCGCGTCCAGTTCCACCTCCGCAAGTGGCACGGGAAAGATCAACGCCAACAACGTGAACTTCCGTAAAACCGCGTCGACTAAGGGAACGAAACTCGGTCAGCTGCAGAAGCAGGCGGAGGTGACCATTCTCGAAAAGAGCGGCGACTGGTATAAGGTGACGGTGAAGGCAACCGGCGTAACGGGCTACGTATACGCGAAATACGTGACGCTCGATTCCTCAACCAGCCCGACGCCGACGCCCGTGCTCTCCACCTCGAACGGTTACATCAACGCGGGCGGCGTGAACTTCCGTTCAGGCCCGTCCGCGAGCTACAGCAGCCTCGGCATTCTCTCGAAGAACACCGCAGTCAACGTGGTGGAAAAGTCCGGCACGTGGGTGAAGGTTACGATCACGTCCACCGGCAAGACGGGCTATGTCTTCGGTAAATACGTGACGATGAACCCTGCAACGCCGACGCCGAGCGGAACGCCGACGCCGAAACCAACCGTAACGCCGACCGTGGTTCCAACAGCGGTGCCGACCGTAACACCCACGCCGACGCCGATTCCGACGCCGACGCCAACACCAACGGCAGTGCCGACGCCAACAACGGTGCCGACGGTGAAACCGTAAAACAGAGACATACCATACAAAACGCGCTCGCCATCCATCCGGCGGGCGCTTTTCTTGTAACTACGGCGTATCGTGAACCGCAGTTACACGGTAGAATCGTTTTTGGTATCGAATAGACTATGATATAATAAACGGATTCACAAAAAGTGTGCATTACATAATGGCCGGGAGAAAATCAAGCAAATACCATGGGCTACGAAATCTGTGACTGCCAGGAAATTCTGAATGATTTACGGGAAGGACTGTACTTTGTCGACAAGGACAGAGGCATCACCTTCTGGAATAAAGGCGCGCAGCGCATCACCGGGTTCACCGCAGAGGAGATGGTCGGGCGCTTTTGCTATGACAATCTGTTGAAGCATGTGGACGCGCAGGGCCGCTCGCTCTGCCTGGACGGCTGTCCGCTGCACGAAACGTTGCAGGACGGCCAGCCGCGCAGCGCGCAGGTGTACCTGCATCACAAGAACGGGCACCGCGTCCGCGTGGAGATTCAGATTAAGCCGCTAATCTACAATGGGGAGATTGTTGGCGCTGCGGAGTCGTTTTCCGACACGATACTCGAAGACGAAGCGGATCTAAGCGTCAAAGAACTGGAGTTTCTCGCGTTGTTCGACCAGCTCACCGAGCTGCCGAACCGGCGCTATATCGACACGTATCTGGAGAATCAGTTTCGTGATTTTGAAGTGCTGGGCATTCCGTTTGGACTGATGATGCTGGATCTGGATCTGTTTAAGCGAATCAACGACGACTATGGCCATAGCGCAGGCGACGATGTGCTGCAGATGGTGTCCAGAACGTTTCAAAGCGCATTGCGGCGAAACGATTTTGTCGGTCGCTGGGGCGGGGAGGAGTTCCTCGCCGTTCTGCGCGGCGTAACGGAAGAAGAGCTGGTGGCAATTGCCGAAAAGGTGCGTGCGGTGACCGCGAAATCCGAGTTGAACCGGGAAGGCGCTCTACTGAGCGTAACCATCTCCATTGGCGCGACGATGGTGCGCAAGGGGGACAACGCGGCCTCCATCGTTCAGCGGGCGGATGAGGCGCTCTACCGGAGCAAACACGAGGGGCGCGACCGGGTCACGCTGCTGTAGGCGGCGAAAC
>DAIRTE010000034.1:0-21800 GCA_036804025.1 Clostridia bacterium
GCGCGGGTTTCCCAGTGCCCGAGCAGGAACTGCACCGCGTGATCCAGCCGCTCGTCCGTATTGGCATACGGCGTGAAGCGAAAGGCGTCCAGCGCGGTCAGCGTCGGCCCCGGGTTGGAAAACTCCGTCTCCGGGCCGTGCCCAAAGAAGAACTTCTTGCAGCGCCAGCCGCTGTCCGTATGCTGCGTTTCGAGCAGATGCGTAAGGGTCTTGTCAAGCCGGGCGTCGGCGGAGTACCCCAGCGCGCAGAGTGTGCGCGCCGCAAAAATCGTTTGGCAGGGGTAGATGCTGCTCTTTGGCACAAGCTGAAAACGCCCGTCTTCGCGCTGCGCGTTCCAGAGCAGCGCCGCCGCGCCTTCCAGCGCCGGATCGGAGGGATCAAGCCCCAGCTCGCTGAGGATGTACGCCGCCTCCAGCGTGGAGAACGGGCCGCCCTTGACCAGACTGCCTTGCGGTGTCGCCCAGAAATCCGCGCCGTTGTCGCCGCGGTGTGAGAGCAGAACGGCGATATCATCATCATAACGCTTCATGGTTTCATCCTCTTTTCATTCGAAACGCATGGAATCCGGCGTGAGCCGCTTCTCATATAAATAGAAGAGACCCTTTCGAAATTGGATTTCGCCCGCTCTTTCGTAACCGCGTGATTCGTAGAGCTTCAGCGCAGCGGGATTGAGCGAAAACGCGTCCAGCCGGATTGCGCGTAGACCGCGATCCAGCACCGATTGCTCCAGAAAATCCATCGTCTGTCGGGCGACGCCCTGTCCCTGAAAAGCGGGGTGCACGCAGAGGCGGTGCAGCACGATGAACCGCGGGTCGCAATAGCGCCAGTCGGCTGCCTCGTAGTCCTCCTCGGAGCACTCCTCCGGCAGGAATGCAACGGCGATTTTTCCGTTCAGGCGCCCAATCTGCATTTGCCCGCTGGACACATCCTCTTGCAGAATTTCGGCGGAAGGGTAGATTTCGTCCCACTGCGGGATGTTCTGTTCATCCATCCGCGCGATGGCTGCGCGGTAGAGCGCGATGATCTCCGGTAAATCGTTCGAAACCGCATACGAAAAATCCATGTACCCACCTCGGAACAAAAGATACGACCATTATACCGTACCGTATGCGAAAAGACAGCGAAGAAACGGTGAATTTGATGCATAAGAATCGTGGATAACGCATGACTATACAAGCTATTACATCGTCACGCGATATGCAAGACCAAACGGCATATACGGAATTCAGCAGTAAAATGTGCCGAAAAACCGTGCAATTTCGACGAAACGGAACATAGATGTGAATTTTCTGTTGACTTTATGCGTGCATATATGGTTATATATAATATAATAGCCTAGCGGGTGAAAATAGCCTATATATGCGATACGATCGGGCGTATTCACATACGCCCGAAACAATTGTGTCAGGGCTGGCTGTTACAGATGCGTAATGCGGAACCGGCGGGAGAGCCGCCAATCGTAGTTCCTCCCTTTCCAATCGCAGCGGTTACGCTTCTTCCCCCCCGGATTCGTCTTTTTCGCCGGGTCAGCCCGCAGCACGGGCGCCGGATTCGTATATGGAACAAACAGGAGGCTCTGTGAATGAAACATAGACACGGTGGTAATCAAACATGCTGAAATATACATTTAAGCGCATACTTTCCGCAATTCTTGCAGTCTTCATTCTGATTACTGCGACGTTTTTTCTGATGCACATGGTACCGGGCAGCCCGTTCATTTCCGAGCGCATGACGGAAACAGTCAAAGCAAATCTGGAAAAGAAGTACGGTCTCGATAAACCGCTGACTGCCCAATATGGCATTTACTTAAAGGGTCTCGTGCAAGGTGACATGGGCACCTCGCTCCAGAAAAAGGGGCGTACCGTGACAGGCATCATCGAAGAAAAGTTCCCATACTCGGCGAAGCTGGGTTTGATGGCAATTGTCTTTGCGGTGATCATCGGCATACCGTTGGGCGCGCTCGCCGCGATCCATCATGAGAAGTTGCTTGACCGATTGGTCATGCTGTTTACTACGATATTTATCTCCGTACCGGGGTTTGTATTTGGTACTCTACTATTGGTTCTATTCTGCGCGATTCTGAAGATCGCGCCGGCAACCTGGAACAACTCATTTGGTAACTATGTGCTGCCGGTCATTTCTCTGTCGTTCTACCCGATTTGCTACATTACGAAACTGACGCGTTCCTCCATGCTGGAGACGCTGGGACAGGACTACATCAAGACCGCGCATGCCAAAGGCCTGTCGGCGTTCGTGGTGCATTTTAAGCATGCGCTCAAGAACTCCGTCATTCCGGTCATTTCCTATGTCGGCCCGCTGACTGCGTTTTTGATTACCGGAACGTTCGCGGTGGAAAAGCTGTTCAGCGTGCCGGGACTGGGCCGGTTCTTTGTGGACAGCGTGTCGAACCGCGATTACCCGGTCATTATGGGTACAACGATTTTCCTTGGTTGTATAATGGTACTGATGAATCTGGTGGTCGATTTCGTTTACGGTTTGGTTGATCCCAGAATTAAGCTGCGATAAGCGAGGCGACCATGAATAAAAAAGATCAAAAGAAGAGCAAAGAAGTTAAGAATAAGGTCGGCCTGCGGCTTAACCCGCTGAGTATGCATGTCAATCCGGATCTGTTTGTGCCCGCCACGACGGAGGAGAAGCAGGAACTGGTTGTCATTCGGCAGGGAACGTCCCTTTGGAAGGACGCGATGCGCCGCTTCCGCCGCAACAAGTTTGCGATGGTCGCGCTTGTGCTGATTATCATTCTGTTTCTGTTTGCGTTTGTCGGCCCGCTGCTTTCGCAGTATGACTACGATCAGTTCAACCAGGGTCAGGAAGACCAGAGTCCGAACTGGCAGCATCCGTTTGGCACCGACCGATTTGGGCGCGATCTACTCGTTCGAAATATGTATGGCGCGCGAATATCGCTGTCCATCGGCGTTATTGCGGCGCTATTGACGTTCGTTATCGGCTCGCTCTACGGCTCGATCAGCGGTTTTCTCGGCGGGCGCGTGGACAACGTCATGATGCGTGTCATTGACGTTATCTATTCCTTGCCGGACTTGCTGGTGGTGATTCTGCTCTCGGCAACGCTCAAGGACCCGCTGGAGCGGATACTGGAAAACAGCAGGGTGTTTTCGGGCATCAGCGAACTGGGACCGGCGTTCTTCTCGATGCTGATCGTCTTTGCGCTCATGTACTGGGGCACGATGGCGCGCATTGTGCGCGGCGAGGTGCTGCGCATTAAGGAACAGGAATACGTGCTGGCGGCCCGCGCGATGGGCGCAAACAGCGGCCGCATCATTCGCAGCCACATTCTGCCAAACTGCATCGGCCCGATCATTGTAACGACGACGCTGCAGATTCCTTCCGCAATCTTTACGGAATCGTTCCTCAGCTTCATCGGCCTTGGCATCTCCGCGCCGCTCGCGTCGCTGGGATCCATGGTGACGGATGCGCTACAGGGCGTTTATTCCTTCCCTTCCCGCGTGGTATTTCCTTCCGTGATCATCGCGTTGATCATTCTCGCGTTCAACACGGTTGGCGACGCGCTGCGGGATGTGCTTGATCCCAGAATGAAGAAGTAAGAATGGAACATGCGGGGTGGCTTTCCCACCCGCATAGTCCGGATACACTAGACTTAGAAGTAGAGGTGCGGCTTTGGAAAACCAGCATTTAATCGACATAGAAGACCTACGGGTATCGTTCTTTACGCCGGGCGGAGAGGTTCAGGCGGTACGGGGCGTATCCTGGCATTTGGACGAGGGCGAAGCGCTCGGCATCGTCGGCGAATCCGGCAGCGGCAAGTCCGTTTCGGTTTACGCCATCATGCAGCTGCTGCAGGAGCCCGGCAAGATCGTTGGCGGCAGCATTCGTTTTAACGGCATTGACATGCTCAAGCTTTCGGAAGAGGAAATTCGCAAGATTCGCGGAAACGATATTGCGATGATCTTTCAGGACCCAATGACCTCCCTGAACCCGGTTTACACGGTTGGCGATCAGATTTGCGAACCGCTCGAACTCCATTTGAATATGAAGGGCGAGGAAGCGGAGAAACGCGCGGAGGAGCTGCTCGGCATGGTTGGCATCCCCAGCCCGAAACGGCGCCTCAAGCAGTATCCGTTTGAGTTTTCCGGCGGCATGCGTCAGCGCGCGATGATCTCCATGGCGCTGGCCTGCGAGCCCAAGCTCCTGATTGCGGACGAGCCGACCACCGCGCTCGACGTAACGATTCAGGCGCAGATTCTCGAAATCATGAAGGATCTCAAGAGCCGCTGCTGCATGAGCATTGTGCTCATCACGCACGATCTTGGCATCGTTTCGGATATATGCGACAAAATCATCATTATGTATGGCGGCGAGATCATGGAGTACGGCCCCATTGAAACGCTCTTTTCAGCGCCGAGCCATCCATATACCATCGGCCTGATCCGCTCGCTTCCAAAGATCGATCAAAAGGAAGGCGAGCCGCTGACCCCAATTGAAGGTTCTCCGGTCGACCTGATGCACCCGCCCGCCGGTTGCCCGTTCGCTTCGCGCTGCGAGCACTGCATGAAGGTGTGCCTGACGGAAAAACCGCCGTATTTCGAACTGAGCCCGGGTCACTATTCGGCCTGCTGGCTGCAATACGACCGGAAGGGACGCTGAGCGATGGATAAGCTGCTGGAGATTAACAACCTAAAGAAATACTTTTTAATCAAGGGCGAGAAGACGGGGCGCAACATGCTGCGCGCCGTGGACGATATTACTCTGGACATCTACAAGGGCGAAACCCTTGGCCTCGTCGGCGAGTCGGGCAGCGGCAAGACGACCGCTGGACGCACGATTCTGCGCCTCTACGAACCGACGGCGGGACAGATCATCTACGACGGCAAGGACATCTCCAAGGTGCACATGCAGCCGTATCGGCGTAAGATGCAGTACATCTTTCAGGATCCCTACGCGTCGCTCAATCCGCGCATGACGGTTGGCGACATCGTCGGCGAACCGATCGACATTCACCATCTGGCAAGCAGCAAGGCCGACCGGAAAGACCGCATCGCGCAACTGCTGGATCAGGTTGGTCTCAATAGTGAGCAGGCGACGCGTTATCCGCACGAGTTTTCCGGCGGACAACGGCAGCGCATTGGCATTGCCCGCGCGCTGGCGGTGCAACCGGAGTTCATCGTCTGCGACGAGCCGGTCTCCGCGCTGGACGTTTCGATTCAGGCGCAGATCATCAACATGCTGGAAAAGCTGCAACGGGACATGGGGCTGACCTATCTGTTCATTGCGCATGATCTGGCGGTGGTCAAGCATATTTCCCAGCGCATCGGCGTTATGTACCTTGGCAAAATCGTTGAGATTACCGATACGAAAGAGCTGCACGCGCATCCGATTCATCCCTACACGCGCGCGCTGCTCTCCGCGATTCCGGCGTTTGATCCAAAGATCAATCGCGCCCGCAAGCGCATTATTCTGGAAGGCGAAATTCCGAACGCGCTGACGCCGCCCAAGGGCTGTGTGTTCTCGACGCGCTGCCCGTACGCAAAGGAGATTTGCACGCAGCAAGCGCCTGAGCTCAAGGACGTGACCGCGGGGCACAAGGTTGCGTGCCATTTTGCGAGCGAGTTTTAAGACTTGCTTGGCAAACAACTTTCCCATCAATACGTTTCCCAACAGGCAGGTGCCTGTGAATAAAAGAAGGAGGCAAATGGAATGAAAAAAACGTTAACCCTGGCACTTACCATTGTCATGATCGTTTCCCTGGCGTTCGGTATGATCGGATGCGCAGGAGCAAGCGCCGGCGCAAAGATCTGCGTTGGTTCGGAACCTGCCACGCTCGACCCGAACATGAATGAGTCGGTCGATGGCATGATCTACATCGTACACCTGTATGAGGGCCTCTACCGCCCGAATACCGATGGCTCGTTCTCGCTTGGTCAGGCGAAAGACGTCACGATTACGGACAATCCGGATGGCACCGCGCATGTGGTTGCTACGCTGCGTGACGACATCAAATGGAGCGACGGCAAACCCGTCACCGCGGGGGACTTCGTATACTCCTGGAAGCGTCTGTGCGATCCGGCCACCGCATCCTCTTACGGCTACATTGGTCAGGACTTCTTTGCCAATGGTCACCAGGTTGCCGACGGCACCATCACGCCGGACGAACTGAGCGTGAAAGCAGTTGACGACAAGACCCTGGAATTCGACATCACCGCGAACGTTCCTTACACGAAGGACCTGCTCGCGTTCCCGAGCCTGATGCCGCTGCGTCAGGACATCGTGGAAGCGAATCCGGAGGGATGGTCCGTTGAAGCGAAGACCCAGGTTGCCAACGGCCGTTACGTCATTTCCGAGTTTGCGCACGAGAGCCAGCTGGTTCTCGAGAAGAACACCAAGTATTGGGATAAGGCGTCCACCAAGATGGACAAGCTGTCCTTCATGCTCTCCGACGATGACAACGCCATTCTGGCCGCGTTCAAAGCCGGCGACCTGGATCTTGCCGACTCCTTCCCGTCCGACGAGCTTGCCGCGCTGAGCACCACGCCGGAATACCATCAGTATGGTAACATCGGTATCTACTATCTGCAGATGCAGCAGATGGATGGCGGTCTTGAGCAGCTGAAGGACGTCAACGTCCGCAAGGCGCTCTCGCTGGCGATCGATCGCGACTACATCAACCAGACCGTTTGGAACAGCTCCCGCATTCCCGCCTATACGATCGTTCCGTTTGGCGTTCCGGATGCGACCGCTGGCTCCGACTTCCGTAAGACCGCTGGCGACGTGGTTGGCGGCGACATGACGACCGACTATGCAGCCAACGTTGCAAAGGCGAAGGAACTGCTTGCCGCCGCGGGCTATCCGGATGGCAAGGGCTTCCCGAAACTCGAGTACTCCATCAATGAGAACACCGGCCACCAGGCGGTTGCCGAGGCTGTCATGCAGATGTGGAAAGAGAACCTGGGCATCGACGTTGAGATCGCGACCATGGATTGGGCGACCTTCCAGCAGTACCGCAAGACGACCGATTGCGAAATCGCTCGCCAGGGCTGGCTCGGTGACTACACGGATCCGGCAACGTTCTTCGATCTCTTCACCTCGACCGCCGGCACGAACGATGGTCACTACAACAACGCGAAGTATGACGAACTCGTCATTGGCGCCAGAACCGAACAGGATCCGGCAACGCGTATGGCGATGTATCATGAAGCAGAAGCGATCATCATGAACGAGATGGGCGTTGTCCCGATCGTGTTCTATGCTGACGACGTGCTCTCTCAGACCAACTTCACCGGCTACGGCGTGACCGGTACCGGCCTCAAGATGTTCTGGGATGCGGAGAAGACCGCGAAATAACCTCTGATTCAAGCGAATCAAAACGACCCGCAGATTCATCTGCGGGTCGTTTCTCGTTTGCTTGCACTATGAACGGCATCGCGGTATACTACTTGCAATCACAACAAGAACACAGGAGGAACCCGTATCATGAAATATTCCGGCACACTGCTTTGCGTGAGCGACATTCGGCGCGCAAAGGCGTTCTATGAAGAACTGTTTGGCTGCGAAGTCGCCATGGACCTGGGCGTGCACGTTGCGTTTCAAGACGGCATTTTCCTACAGGAGGAGAAATCCTGGCTGGAGTTCATTCAAAAAAGCGAGAGCACGCTTGTCTACGGGGGAAACGACAAGGAACTCTATTTTGATACGCACGATCTGGATGCGTTTGTTGAGAAATTATCGGCTCGTCAGGTGGAACTGGTACACCCGCTGAAAGAGCACGGCTGGGGGCAGCGCGTGATTCGGTTCTACGATCCGGATCGACACATCATTGAAGTTGGCGAACACCTGGGCGACGTTGCCCGCCGTTTTATGGCCGCGGGTATGACGATGGAGGAGACTGCTCAGCGTATGGATGTACCGATGGAGATGCTCACGGGATTTCTTGCAGAATAGGTAAGCAAGAGAACTTGCTACCAATTTGCAGGCAAGAAAAAGCGAACGCGTTGTTGCGTTCGCTTTTGTGTTTGCTGACCGTGTTACGGAACGGGGGTTACGGTTGGTACTGCGGTTGGCGCCGTGGTTGTTGCGGCGGCGGTTGCGGAAGGATCGACAGACGCGCTCGGCGTTGGCGACATCTTGGAGCGGTTGTTGTTTGCCTTGCCGGTTGTCGCATCCATCGCCTCGGTGCTGTAGAGCATCTTGAGCGTCGCCTGTCCGGCTTTGCCATCGATTGGCGTTAGGCCATGATACTCTTGAAATTTTTGCACGGCCTGCACCGTCGTTGCGCCATAGAGGCCGGTGGCGCTGCCCGCCGTGAGATAACCCAAGGTGATGAGCCGATTCTGCAAATCCGTCACGTCCTGAACGAGCTTCGTGAGTTCCTTCGTTCGATCGTCGCCGTCGCCGCGGGCGAGGTAATAGGCCTTCGCATCCGCACTCATCAGCAGTTCGTAGGTACCCTGCCCGATGACGCCGTCCCAATCATGGTAATCTTCAAAATTCTTAACCTGGAAGAGACGGATAGCGGTCTTGGTGGTCGGCCCGTATTTCGTGGTGTAGCCGCCGTCCGGTTCCGTCATATATCCAAGCTCGACCAGACGTTTTTGAATATCCGGCATCAGGGGGCTGACCGTGCCGGCTTTGCTGATGCTATCCGTCAACTGAGGAAGTTCCGGGGTTGGCGTGACCGCTTCGGTCGGTACGGGGGTATTGGTCGGCGCCAAGGAGGGCGTTGGGGTCGTATCAGACAGCGCAAGCTGACCGGTGGGCTCGGTTGCGGCTCGATCGCCGCTTGGCAGCAACAACGCGAGCAGGATGATGGCGACCAGCGCCATTGCAAACGTGCCGCCGATGATGACCAGCGTCTTGGCAGGCAGCTGCGCCAGATACAGCCCAAGCGCATGCATGAATTTTCCAAACTTGCTGCGCTTTTTCTTGCCGCTGCGCTGCGGGCGCGGCTCGCGCTCGTAAGACTCGTCGTCGTACTCTCGATTGCTCTGCGGATATCGCGTGCGGGACGTGCTGCCGCGGGAGGCGTATTCGTCGTCCTGCGCCATCTGCGTGCGTGAGGTGCTTCCCCGCGGAACATAGCCGTATTCCTCCTCGCCGCGGGGCATCTGTGTGCGCGAGGTGCCGCGGGAAGAGTAGCCGTATCCATCCTCGCCGCGCGGAACGGACGTGCGCCCGGTGCTTCCACGCGGGACATATCCGTCGCCCTGGGTAGGAACGCGCGTTGCATACGCGCTGTCCGGGTCTACATAGGGACTCTGCATGCGGCGCGATGCATAGGGATCGTTTGGCGTGCCCGCATAGGAGTTCTGCTGCGCGTATGGGTCGTTTGACGCGCCTGCGTAGGAGTTCTGTTGTGCATAGGGATCGTTTTGCGCGCCTGCGTAGGGGTTCTGCTGCGCGTAGGGATCGGAGCCGTCCGCCGGATATTGCCCGCCGTAATTGACAGAGCCGCTTGGCGCGTAGGACGAATCCATTCCGCTATAGTTCGTTCTCGGAGGGCGCGAGGAATTGCCGGGCTCGTAGGCTCCGCCTTGCATGGAATAACCGCCGTTTCCGGCGTCGTAATTGGGGCTCTGCCCATAGTTAATTGGCGTTGCGCCGTAGCCAGCCGGATCTTCGTGATACGGCTGCGGAGCATTCGGATCCTGTCCTCCCGCGTTCGGATCTTCGTCGTAAGGCGGGTATCCATAGTTGCCGTTTTGATAATCCATTGCGTTCACGCTCCTCGCTGGAAATCGACTCCGAGTGGTTCAAAGTCGAAAGATTTCCTTCGGAATGGTACAATAACCCATTCAAATACGACTATAGTTTACCATAGATGCAGGGGGTGAATTATCGGGTTTAATGTGAAGAATCTATGGATAAATTGTTAATCATTCGTTGAAAAAACAATCACCGGTGGGGGAGAAACGCGAAAAAAGGGAGCCAAATTGACCGTTTTCGGCCATTGGCTCCCATTTTTCGATCAACTCGAAAAAACTGTATCGTTTTCTTTTTCTTGTTTGGTTCTACTAAAAAATTCCGGATGTTTTATGCGAAGTAGCGCTTGAGAAGCCCCGCAAATCCTTTTCCGTGGCGCGCTTCGTCCCGTGCCATCTCGTGCACGGTGTCGTGAATTGCGTCGAGATTGAGCTCCTTGGCGCGCTTGGCGAGCTTGGTCTTGCCATCGCATGCGCCAAACTCCGCGGCGGCGCGCAGCTCGAGGTTCTGCTTGGTCGACGTCGTGACCACTTCGCCGAGCATCTCGGCAAAGCGGGACGCATGGTCGGCTTCCTCATACGCATAGCGGCGGAAGGCTTCCGAAATCTCCGGGTATCCTTCGCGGTCGGCAATGCGAGCCATGCAGAGGTACATGCCAACCTCCGTGCACTCGCCGGAAAAATTCATACGCAGGCCTTCCAGCACCTCCGGATCAACGCCGGCCGCGACGCCAACGACGTGCTCGGCAGCATAAGCCTGTTCAACCGTGGGAATCTCAACGAACGAATCGCCCGGCGCATGGCAGACGGGGCAGAACTCCGGCGGGGTATCTCCGGTGTGCACATAACCGCAAACGGGGCAACGGAACTGTTTCATACTATAACGCTCCTTGTGTTTGATTTTTGAATATTGAACTAGGGACTATATTAATCGCAAGTTGGATTTCGTTCTGTGATAAACCGACAAACAAATGTCCGCTGGGCACGACCCGGAGGACAAATACTACATGAATTCAGTATATCGTTTTCCATACGGTGAAGCAATTGCCCGATGAAGGAATGTGTAATTTTATAAGAAATCTTTCGCCTTTTTCTGAATTGTTACTGAAGCAAGAAACCCTTGGAAATAATGTTAACAATCAATCACAAAACCGAAAAAGAGCTACCAAAACCCGCGTTCTTTTGCTATACTGCTAAACGATGATCACAAGATATGGGGGACAGGGATGAAACGATTCCTAGGGCTATTTCTGGTACTGGCGATTCTGTTGACGCCCGTGACCGCACTTGCGGACTTTGAATACGAATCCATTCCGACGCCGAATCTCATCGTCGTCGACGGGGATGATCCGAGCGTTGTGTTCTACGAAAAGAACGCGGATCAGCGCGTGTTTCCCGCGAGTACGACAAAGATTATGACCACGCTCGTTGCGCTCGAAAACGGCAATCTGGACGACTCGTTCATGGTTGGCGAAGAGGTACTCGGCACGACGGTTAAGTTTTCGAGTTATTCGTCGCTGATGGGGATTCAACCGGGCGAAACGCTGACCCTGCGCGATTTGGTCTATGGGCTGATGCTCGTTTCCGGAAACGATGCAGGTGAGGCGATTGCCAAGCATGTTGCCGGTTCAATCGACGCGTTCGTTGCGCTCATGAACCAAAAGGCGGCGCAACTGGGCATGACCAGTACGCATTATACAAACCCGCACGGTGTACAGAATGACGACCACTACACCACGGCGCGCGACATGGCGAAACTGATGGCCTACGCGCTCAAAAATGAGGAATTCATGTCGATTGCGTCGACGAAGACCTATACGGTACCCGCAAACAACATACGCTCCACCGAGCTTGTGCTCGTGAATACCGATCGCCTGCTCAACGCGGTGGCAACCGATCCGTACCCAACCGTTTACCAGTATGCCATTGGCGGGAAAACCGGTGATACAGATGATGCGGGAAAATGCCTGGTCTGTGCCGCCGAAAAGGACGGCGCAAAGGTGATTTATGCGTCATTTGGCGACAAAGCGGATCTGTACAATGGAGACAAAGATTTAACGAACCTCTCGCGCTTTATCAACGCCGCGAAGGTGTTTGAGTCCGTATTCGACAACGCCTACCAAAGGGTAACCGCCGCGGAACTGGGGCTGCAAAAGTCGTTCTCCACGGGCGTGGTCGGCGGCGAAGAGTCCGACCTGAAAGACGGCCAGCTGACCATGAGCGCGCGTCTGGACGACGTGAATATCCGCGCCCTGCCGGACAAAATCGCGAACATCAAGGCAAACGCCGCCTCTATTACGGCTAACGTTGTGCTCACCGCGGAGGCACAGGCACCGATTACCGCCGGGCAGAGCATGGGCGAGGTGCAGTATCAGCTCAACGGGCAGACGATCTGCACGGTGCCGCTGGTGGCCGACTTTGCGGTGAACAAGGTGCTCGGCATGGAAGCCGTGCCAACGGACGACGGTAACGTGGTTTCCGTTTCGCCGGAGAGCACGCCGCTGATCGACCGGGGACATAAGGACTGGGACGCGGGCGATTATCTGACGCTGACGTTCGTGCTGCTGATTGTACTGCTGGTTGCGCTGGTGGTGATCTTCGTTCTCTCCGAGCGTAAGCGCCGCTACGAACGCAAGCGTCGCAGCGCGCGGGCAAAGAAGCGCCGTCCATACTGATTCCATCCGGATACAACGAAACAAGTAAACAGCCGTCGCAAGCAAGCGACGGCTGTTTCTGTTGCAAATGTGAGTCAGGCGAGCGCGGCCTCCAGGAAGCGCGCAACGGCGCTGTGGTTGTTGTCCGCGTCGAGAACGATGTCCGCCGCGTCCTTGACCTCGCGAATCGCGTTTGCCGGCGCGCCGCCGATGTCGGCAAGCGAAACCATCTCGAGATCGTTGTTGTAGTCGCCGATGGCAAGGATCTTTTTTACGTCCTTGCAGCGCGAGCGCACGTCCGAAAGGGTCATTCCCTTGTTTACGCCCTCCGCGACGAATTCCAGATAGGTGCTCGACGTGCGAAACGCGGATAGTCCATCGAACAGACCGTCCTGTTCCAACGAGGCGTGGAGGATATCGAGCGCATCCGGTGTATGGGCAATCAACACCTTGAGCAGCGTACCGGATACCTGGTCAAACGGTTCACAGCGGGTTTGAATCTGCTCAATGACGGTTTGCGGGTCGTCGCGTTGATCCGGATTGATCTCGTAAATCGACGTATCGGTAAACACCTGAACGCAGGTGCTATCATTGAGCTCGATCAAGCGTTCGGCAACGCGGCCTGTGCGGTCCCGGTCGACGGGGTGCATGGCGAGAAACTTCCGCTCGTCGAGGTCGTAGAGCCCCGCACCGTTGAAAAGAATGCAGGGTGCGTTGATTGGCAGGTCGCGCTCCACTGAACCGAGAATACCCGGCACACGACCGGTCGCAACGCCAAAGCGCCCGCCCTGTTGGATGAAGTCGAGAATTGCCTCGCGGTTCTCCGCGGAGATTCGCTTGTCGTCGTCCAGCAGCGTTCCGTCGAGATCGCAATATAGATAATAGCCGTCGTAGGCTCCCATGTGTCCTCCTGAAAATAGCGTTCCGTCCATTGCTCCCGCGGCAAGGCGCGCGCGGCGCAATTTCGTTTATTCTAATCGACCTTTCCCGAAAAAGCAAGAAAAGAACGACCGGATCGGCAGAATACTGACGGTTTCTGGTGCGATCGTACCGGTTCCGGCGCGAAACGGATACGGTTGAAGCGCTTGATAAAAGGGCTTGATGCGAGTATACTGATCTCGTTCGGACGGGATTTCGTTTGTCAGAAACGGTTCCCGCCCGTTGATTCTTTTGAAACGAGGAACGAAACGCCGCATGAGCGAACCGAAACCGCGAACGATCATCGGCATTGGCGCCGCCAACGTAGACGTTCTCGGCAGAAGCCGAAACGCAATTGTCATGCGCGATTCGAATCCGGGGTTTCTCGCAACCTCCGTCGGCGGGGTGACGCGAAACATTCTGGAAAATCTTGCGCGGCAGGGCAATGCCGTCTCGTTACTGACCGCCGTCGGGGGCGACCTGTTTGGCGAGATGATTCTGCGCGACAGCGCGGCGGCGGGGGTGGACGTTTCCCGCGTGCTGCGGCTAGAGGACGTTGGCTCCTCCGGTTATGTTGCCGTTTTGGACGAGCGCGGGGACATGCTGCTTGGCATGTCGGACATGCGCATTCTGGAGTCGATACCGGACTCCTATCTGGCGGAACAGGCGGGGCTATTAAAGGCGGCGGACGCGGTGATCTGCGACGCCTGCCTGCCGCTCAATCGGCTGGAGCAGGTGCTCGATCTTGCCGGGGCCGAGACGCCGGTGCTGATTGACCCGGTTTCGACGGCCTATGCGCGGCGGATGAAGCCGCTCGCGGGACGCTTTGCCGTGATGAAACCAAACGAGGTGGAGCTGGCGGTTCTCGCAGGACTACCGACCGACACAGAGGCCGAGATTGAGCGCGCCTGCGAAGAGCTGCTGCGGCAGGGAACGAGGTGCGTCGCCGTCAGCCGCGGGGACAAGGGCTGCTATTTTGCGGACGCGGAGGGAACGCGGCTGTTTCGCGCGCTGCGCCCGGTGGAACAGATGGTCAACGCGACGGGCGCGGGAGACGCGTTTCTAGCCGGTTTCACGCATGGGCTAGTCCGTGGTCTGCCGGTGCCGGAACGGCTCGATTACGCCCTCGCATCGGGCATTACGGCGATTCTAAGTATGACTACGATCAACCCGAACATGAGCGACGCGCTCGTTCGAGCGAATATGGAACGATACCGTCCGGATCGATAAGCGATCCCGAAAGGAGAAAGACACATGCAGATAAAAGACTATATGGACATATTGCCGGAGGTTCAACAGGCAATCAAGAAGAACCAGCCGGTGGTCGCGTTGGAAAGCACGATTTTAAGCCACGGCATGCCCTACCCGGAGAACGTTGCGTTCGCGGGCGAGGTGGAAAAGGTTGTCCGCGCGGAGGGCGCCGTTCCCGCGACGATCGCGCTGATTGGCGGGCGTATTAAGATTGGCCTGACGCCGGACGAGCTGACGATTATGTGCAAGGCCGAGGACGTCGGCAAGGTGAGCCGCCGCGACATGGCGACCTATCTCGCGCTCAAAAAGAACGGAGCTACGACCGTAGCGACGACGATGATCTGCGCCGCGATGGCGGGGATTCGCGTGTTCGCTACCGGCGGCATCGGCGGGGTGCACCGCCACGGCGAGGTGACAATGGACGTCTCCGCCGACCTGCAGGAACTCAAGCAAACGTCCGTCGCGGTGGTCTGCGCGGGCGCGAAGCAGATTCTCGACATCGGCCGGACGCTCGAATACCTGGAGACGATGGGCGTGCCCGTCCTAGGCAATGGTACGGCGGATTTTCCGGCGTTTTACTGCCGCAAGAGTGGCTTTGGCGTTGACTACGCGGCAAAGGACGAGGCGGAGATTGCGTCGATCATTCACACCAAGTGGGCGCTGGGGCTCGAAGGCGGCGTGCTGATTGGCAACCCAATTCCGGAGGAATACGCGCTGGACTATGACTATATGGAGGGTGTGATCACGCAGGCACTCGCCGAAGCGGATCAGAAGGGCGTTCGCGGCAAGGACATCACGCCGTTTATGCTCGCCAAGGTCAAGGAAATGACCAAGGGCGTGTCCTTCGCCTCCAACGTGCAGCTTGCCTATAATAATGCACGTGTGGCGGCGAAGATTTCGAAGGCATTGAGCCAACTGAACTGAACGGAATAAGCAAAAAAAGGGAAAGCCGAACGGCTTTCCCCTTTTTTGCGTATATAGCATTAACCGAGCGCGACGTCGAGAATCATCATCACGAGAAAACCGAACATCACGCCGAGCGTTCCAATGTTGGAGTGCTCGCCTAGGTGCGCCTCCGGAATGAGTTCCTCCACGACGACGTACATCATGGCGCCCGCCGCAAACGAGAGCATCCAAGGCATATAAGGTGCAATCAGCGAGGAAGCAAGCACGGTCAGAATACCAAAGATTGGCTCGACGATGCCGCTCAGCGTTCCAAAGAGAAACGCCTTGCCTGCGCCAAAGCCCTCCTGTCGAAGCGGCAGCGAAATCGCCGCGCCTTCCGGGAAGTTTTGAATGCCAATGCCGAGCGCGAGCGCGAGCGCCGCGGCAAAAGCCGCGGGCGCGTTGGCGCCGTGCTGCGCGGCGAGCGCAAATGCGAGACCGACCGCCATGCCTTCCGGAATATTATGCAGCGTAACCGCCATGACCAGCAGCGACGTGCGCTTCATGGAGGAGGAGGGACCCTCCGCGTCCTTGGAACCGGGATGCAGATGCGGAATCACCTTGTCCAACCCGAGTAGAAACAGAATGCCGAGGACAAAACCGCCCGCCGCGGGAATCCAACCGATTTGACCCGCCGCCTGCGCCTCGTCGATCGCCGGAATCAACAGGCTCCAGACGGAGGCGGCGATCATAACGCCGGCGGCAAAGCCGAGAAACACCTTTTGCGATGTTCCGGCCATTGTTTTGCGAAAAAAGAACACCATGGCCGCGCCGAGGGTTGTCATGAGAAACGTAAAACCCGTACCGGCGGAAGCGTAGAGCAATGCCTGACCCATGGGATGCACCGTCCTTTGCGATTCATTCCAGCTGCGATGTGCGCACTCCGTTAGAAAAAGAGTACCGTGTTCTGCTTCGCGCGTCAAGAGCATTGCCCTATACCAAAAGGGAATTGTCCCCGTGCGCTATGGTTCGCCGAACCGTTTCATCGCACGGCAGGCTAATACAGCGCACGGGGACAATTCAAGGAGAGAGGATGAGAAAAACGAATTCGCCCGCCCTGGATCTCCATTGACCGTACCGCCGAACGGCAACAGAACCGGACGAGAGACGGAAAGCACCAGCGATTCGAGAAACGAATTGGAGCAGGACATCACCAAGCGATGAAAGTCCGATCCATCCGTCCGCGCGGACTGCCTGCCGGTTGCAGCTTGCCCTCGAGAGGGAAACAGGCGAACAGGCGGCGCGTGCCGGGCGATGGAATCGTGGAGCGGAAGGGCTGAGGATTCTACGTGCGAGCAGGGAGGGGAGAGACGGAGTTAGTCTTCCAGAATGTACTGGTTCAGCAGCGATTCGAGGTATTCCTGCCGACCGGAGACGTTTGGCGTAACGCCGTGGATGAGCGCGTACGCTTCCAACTCGCTGAAACCGACGCGGTTACTCACGATGTCCTTGCCGATTCCTTCCGAGTAGCTTTCGTAGCGCTTTGCCTTAAAGCTCTCGAACACGCCGTCCTGCAGTAGATGCGCGGCGACGCGGAGGCCTTTTGCAAACGTATCCATGCCCGCGATGTACGCGAGGAAGAGGTCGTCCTCCTGGAAGGAAGCGCGGCGCACCTTTGCGTCGAAGTTGAGACCGCCGGAGGTGAAACCACCCGCCTGCAGAATCTCGTACATCGCCAGCGTGGTGTCATAGATGCTGGTCGGGAACTGGTCCGTATCCCAGCCGAGCTGCGGGTCGCCGGTGTTGGCGTCCACGCTGCCGAACACGCCGTTGATGCGGGACAGGTCCAGCTCGTGCTGGAAGGTATGGTTTGCGAGCGTCGCGTGGTTGGCTTCGATGTTCATCTTGAAGTAGGATTCAAGACCATACTTGCGCAGGAAGGAGAGCACGGTCTGCGCGTCAAAGTCGTACTGATGCTTCGTCGGTTCCTTCGGCTTCGGTTCAATCAGGAACTGACCGGTAAAGCCGATCTTCTTTGCGTAATCGACCGCCATTTTCAGCAGCCGCGCAAAGTTGTCGAGTTCCAAAGACGTATTCGTATTCAGCAGCGTTTCGTAGCCTTCGCGTCCGCCCCAGAACACGTAGTTCTCGCCGCCGAGTTCCTGCGTGACTTCAATCGCTTTCTTGATCTGCGCCGCGGTATAGGCAAACACGCTGGCGTTGCAGGAGGTCGCCGCGCCGTGGACGAATTTCTCGTCGCCAAAGCAGTTGGAGGTGCCCCAGAGGCAGCGAATGCCGGTACGCGCCATCTCCTGCTTGACGACGGCAACAATCTCGTCGAGCACGCGGTTGGTCTCGAGCAGATTGTCCCTGCGGGGGGCGAGATCCGCGTCGTGGAAGCAGAAGTAGCCGATCTGCATCTTTTCCATGAACTCAAACGCCGCGTGCACTCGCTCCTTTGCGCGCTCCACGTCGTTCTTTGTATCGTCCCAGGGACGATTGATCGTGGTACCGCCAAACGGATCGACCCCGCGATAGGTAAACGTGTGCCACCAGGACATTGCAAAGCGCAAATGATCCTTCATGGGCTTTCCAGCGACCAGCTCGGTCGGGTTATAATACTTAAAGGAAAACGGATTTTTGCTGGCCGCTCCCTCGTAGGCGATTCGGTCGATCTGATCAAAGTATGCCATGGGTCGTCTGCTCCTTTGTATGGTGTCAAGTATGGAACAATAGATGTATCGTGCTGAAAAGAAGAGCGCCTTTATTCAGGCGCTCTTTGGAACGCTATGCGAGTGATTTGATTGCGCGGCGTTTGGAAACGACGTCGAAGATAACGGCGGCGAGCAGCACGAGGCCCTTGACCACCTTCTGGAAGTTCGAGTCCACGCCGATGATGTTCATGCCAAGGTTTAGAACGCCCATGAGCACCGCGCCGACGACCGCGCCGCTGACCTTGCCGATTCCGCCGTAAGCGGAGGCGCCACCGATGAAGCAGGAGCCGATTGCATCAAGCTCATAGTTGGTGCCCGCGGCGGGGTTTGCAGAGGTAAAGCGGGCGGCAACGACCAGAGCGGCGAGCGCGCTGAGGAACGAAACGTTGACGTAGGCCGAGAAATAGATGCGGTTCGTATTGATACCGGAGAGCTTGGTCGCCTTCTCGTTTCCGCCGAGGGCATAGAAGTGACGGCCAAAGGTGGTTTTCGCGGTGATATAGGTGTAGATTGCGACGATCAGGATCAGCCAGAGCAGGATGTACGGAATGCCCTTGTAGAGCGAGAGCTTGTACATGAGCACCATGATGATGGCGCAGATGACGACCAGACGCGAGTAGAGGGAGACCGCATTCTCAGTGGCATAGCCCTTCTTCTTCTTGTTGATGTTGCCGGCAATCGTTGCAATGATGAACACCACGCAGCAGAGTATGCCGAAGATAATGCTGGAATACTTCATCACGCCGCTGTCCAGCGCGGGAATGTTGACGTAATTATTGAAGATGGAGAGGTATTCGTCGGAGAAGCCGGAAATGGTCAGACCGCCGAGGATTGCCTGCGCAAGTCCACGGAAGAGAAGCATGCCGGCGAGGGTAACGATGAATGGCGGAATGCGCACATACGCAATCCAAAAGCCCTGCCAGACGCCGATGGCGAAGCCGACCGCGAGGCAGATCAACATGCTGATGTAGATGTTCCAGCCGAGGTTCACCATCAATACGCCCGCGATTGCGCCGACGAGACAGACCGTTGCGCCAACCGAGAGGTCGATGTTACCGCCTGTCAGAATGCAAAGCAGCATGCCGACCGCGAGGATGACCACGTAGGAGTTCTGCATGATCAGGTTGTTGACGTTTTGCGGCAGGAACATACGCCCTTCCGACTTGATGATAAAGAACAGGTAAACGAGTACGAGGGCGATGATCATGGTGTTCTTGAGGAGAAAATTCTTCGTTTTTTCCCAGAGGACATTGCTGTTGCTGCTCATGGCTATGCTCCTTTGTTTACGCTGAGAATACTGGACATGATGCGCTCCTGCGTTGCATCGCGCGCATCCATTTCACCGACAATTTTACCTTGGCTCATAACGTAGATGCGGTCGCACATACCGAGCACCTCCGGCATTTCGGAGGAGATCATGACAACCGATTTTCCCGCCGCGACGAGGTCGTTGATGATGCAGTAGATTTCATATTTCGCGCCGACGTCGATGCCGCGCGTCGGTTCGTCCAGAATCATGATTTCCGGCTCGGCAAACATCCACTTGGCCAGCAGCACTTTCTGCTGGTTTCCGCCGGAGAGGTTGCCAACGTCCTGTTCAACGCTCGGAGTCTTGATGCCGAGTTTGTCCTTCATGACGACGGCCATGTTGTGCTCCAGATCGAGGTCGATCACCTTCCGGTGGCTGACCTTGTCGAGCCGGGCGAGCGTGGTGTTCACGCGAATCGGGTTCGTCAGAATCAGGCCGTTGCCCTTGCGATCTTCGGTGACGTAGGCAAGCCCGTGCTTAATCGCGTCCCGCTCGTTGGATAAGTGAACCTCTTTGCCATGGATTTTGAGCGTTCCGCGGATGTCGTTGCCGTAGCTCTTGCCGAAGATACTCATGGAGAGTTCCGTGCGTCCCGCACCCATCAATCCGGCGATGCCGACGACCTCGCCGCGCTTGACGTAGAACGACACATCGTCCACGACCGTCCGGTCGGAGTACAGCGCGTGCTGCACGGACCAATGATCCACCTCCAGCACGACTTCGTCCGAAACATGCGGCACGCGCTTGGGGAAGCGGTTGGTCAGCTCGCGGCCGACCATGCCGCGGATGATGCGCGGCTCATCCACCTTGCCGGAGGTCGCGTCGAGCGTTTCGATGACCGCGCCGTCGCGAATGATCGTAATCTGGTCGGCGACGTAGGCAATCTCGTTGAGTTTATGCGAAATAATAATAGAAGTAACGCCTTTTTTCTGGAACTCTTTGAGAAGATTGAGCAGTTTCATCGAGTCGCTCTCGTTGAGCGAGGCGGTCGGTTCGTCGAGGATCAGCAGGCGAACGTCCTTGGAGAGCGCTTTCGCGATTTCAACGAGCTGCTGCTTGCCGACGCCGATGTCCTTGATGAGCGTTCGGGACGACTCGTCGAGACCGACAATGCGAAGGAGTTCGTCCGCCTTGGCGTAGGTCTCGTTCCAGTCGATGTTAAACGAACTGCCGCGTTCGTTGCCAAGGAACATGTTCTCCGCAATGGAGAGGTAGGGCACCAGCGCCAGTTCCTGATGGATGATGACGATGCCGAAGTTCTCGCTGTCGCGAATCTTCTGAAAATGGCACGTCTTGCCATCGTAAACGATCTCACCGGAGTAGCTGCCATAAGGATAGATGCCGGAGAGGACGTTCATCAGCGTGGATTTGCCCGCGCCGTTCTCACCCACGATGCCGTGAATCTCGCCGCGACGAACCTCCAGGCTGACGTCGTCCAGCGCTTTAACGCCGGGGAATTCTTTTGTAATGTGCTTCATTTCGAGAATATTATCCGACATACCGATCCTCCAAGTTGCTTACTGAATCAAGCGGGCCGTAAATAAAAAAGGCGCGCCGTGGATGTGTGATTGTGTCGCGGAGATTTCGCTGTGCCAAACGAAGATGTGCTTGGCGTACCGAAATCCTCGTGGAAGGAGATCCAGAGGGCGGACGGAAAACGTCCGCCCTCTGAGAAGAAACCAGGTGCTAGTTTGAACTATTTGAGTTGATCTTCGGTGTAGTAACCGGAGTCAATCAGCAGTTCCTTGTAGTTGTTGATGTCCGCGAACACCGGCGCGCAGAGGAACGTCGGGATGATGCCCGTGCCGTTGTCGTAGGACTTCGTGTCGTTGACCTGCGGTTCTTTGCCCGCAAGGATGTCGCTGGCCATCGCAACGGTCTGGGCTGCGAGGGTACGCGTATCCTTGAAGATGGACATGCTCTGCTTGCCAGCGATGATGTCCTTGGTGTTGACGATGTCGCAGTCCTGACCGGTGACGATCGGGTACTTGCCGGTGTAGGAGCTGGCCAGAGCGTTCGTTACGCCCTTGGCGGTGGAGTCGTTGGAGCAGAGGCAGGCGTCAAGCTGCGTTCCGTCGGCATAGAAGGACGCAAGGATGGCTTCCATACGAGCCTGGGAGGTCTCGGTGCTCCAGGCGGGCGTTGCGACTGCGTCGAACTTAACCTGGCCGGAAACAACGGTGATCACGCCGCTGTCGATGTAGGGCTGCAGAACATCGATGGCACCCTGATAGAAGTAGAGGGCGTTGTTGTCCGCCGGGTCGCCAGCGGTGATTTCCATGTTGTACTTGCCGCCTTCGTCCAGCTTCAGCTGATCCTTAATGTACTGGCCCTGGATGGTGCCGACCATGTAGTTGTCGAACGTGCAGTAGTAGT